>NZ_AP022822.1:2450000-2700000 GCF_011397115.1 Enterococcus saigonensis
ATAAAAAAGAAACTGCCGAAAAATACGGTGATGAACAAGTTCATATCTGGCGTCGTTCATACGACACATTACCTCCATTATTGGATGCAACAGATCCAGGTTCTGCAGCAAACGATCGTCGTTATGCTATGTTAGATCCTCGCGATGTTCCCGGTGGAGAAAACTTAAAAGTTACTTTAGAACGTGCGTTACCATTCTGGCAAGATGAAATTGCGCCAGCATTAAAAGACGACAAAACTGTTTTAGTTGCAGCCCATGGTAACTCACTACGCGCTTTGGCTAAACACATTGAAGGAATCTCTGATGATGACATCATGGATCTTGAAATCCCAACTGGTCAACCATTAGTTTATGAATTAAATGATGATTTATCAGTAGCTAAAAAATACTACTTATAAGCTTAAACAACTAAAAAGAACGAAAGCATTTTGCTTTCGTTCTTTTTTATGCTAAGTCAACAATCACTTCACTATTTTGGTGAAATCTCCTATCACATCGCATACTTTTATTGTTATTTTGCTGCAATAAAGAGATGTTTTACTCATTGATAACTATGAAATTCACTCTCATTACTTTAGCAGTGCAATTTGGAAAAAGCAGCTACTAAAATTTTTTCAACTTTTCTGTCGCTGCTATTACTTTAATAACATGTATATTTGTGCACTTTTAACGTTTTTTACTTTCACCTATAGATAACTTTGCTCTGTCATACTAGTTTGGTAGATTTTTACAACATCTTCCACTTGCAGCGGTACAAAAGCCTCCGTTGCAATTTTACTATATGAAACAGCTTGTTTGGCCATCACTTCAAATTTACTGTCATCTTTAATCCCGACTTCTGGTAAGGTCATGGGAATCCCACAGGCTTTGAAATAATCATAAGTTTTTTGAATTGCCATCCGAGCAGCCAACATGGGAACCGTTTCTGTAATCCCCCAAACATTGCGACCATATTGTGCAAATTTGATAGCATTTTCTTCATTTAATACATGGTGCATCCAGCGGGGCGTTAAAATTGCTAACCCAATTCCATGAGTAATATCATAAAAAGCACTCAATTCATGCTCCATTGCATGACAAGACCAAGTTCCTCCTTTCCCATTACCGGTTAAACCGTTTAGCGCTAAAGTACTAGCCCACATTAAATTTGCTCGCGCATCATAATCTTCTGGTGCAGCTAAAGCAATAGGACAGTTTTTTATCACCGTCCGCATCAATCCTTCACTAATCCCATCTTGGACATCTGTCGCCGGTGTTACGTTAAAATAATTTTCAAATAAATGGCTCATAATATCTGCAGATCCTGCAGCAGTCTGGTATTTACCGACACTAAACGTATTCTGCGGATCTAAAAAAGAAACTTTTGGCAATAAATTTTGGCCGCCCATACCTAATTTTTGATTGGTTTGCCAATTGGTAATCACAGCGCCCCGATTCATTTCACTACCAGTAGCAGCTAATGTCAAAATCGTAACGATTGGTAAAGCCGGCCCGTCATAATTGCGCTTTTTAATCACGTCCCATGGTTGGTCTGTTGAACTGCCATGAACTGCTGCTACTGCTTTGGCACAGTCGATCGTTGAACCGCCGCCGACTGCTAAAATCACATCAATTTCATTTTCGGCACACAATTTTGCGCCTTTGGCTACTGTTTCAATCCGCGGATTTGGTTCCACACCCGCCAGTTCAATAATATTAACCCCCGCTAGTTCTTTTAAAACTCGATCATACAAGCCGTTTTTCTTGATGCTGCCTCCGCCATATACAAGCAATACATTTTTACCAAATTTTTCAATTACTTGCGCTAGTTCTTCAAATCGATCTTTTCCAAACCGAATGTCTGTTGCTACATTAAACGTAAAATTATTCATACCTGTTACTCCTTTAAAATTAATTTATATTATCACTTTACTCCTAAGCCAAAATAAAAGGAAGCTGATAATTCAGCGGATAACTTCAAAAAAGAGGCTGCCTGAAAAGGCAGATATCCTTTTCAAAACAAACCTCTATTTGCTTATTCTTTAATGGCTGTTTCCAAGCCGACTTCAATCATATCGTTAAATGTGATTTGGCGTTCTTCTGCCGTTGTTTCTTCACCAGTAATCATATGATCACTAACCGTACAAATCGCAAGAGCTTGAACGTGGAATTTTGCAGCTAAATAATACAAAGCAGCAGCTTCCATTTCTACTCCTAAAATCCCCATATTTGCCAAAGCAAACGTTTCGGTTAAATCGTCTTTATAAAAAGTATCTTCTGACAAGATATTCCCCACATGAGTGGTAAACCCTTTTTCTTGGGCAATTTCATAAGAATTTTTCAACAATGTAAAATCGGCAATTGGTGCATAGTGGAAAGATTGAAAATTCTTTTGTACTATGGAGGAGCTAGTCGTTGCAGCTTGGGCGATAATTAAATCTCGTACGTGTACATCTTCTGATAAAGCTCCACAAGTTCCCACCCGAATTAGTTTTTTTACACCATAAGAGTTAATCAACTCATGGGCATAAATACTAGCAGAGGGCATCCCCATACCAGTTCCTTGCACGGATACCCGCTCACCTTTATAAATACCAGTATAGCCTAGCATCCCTCGAACGTTGTTGTAGCAGATTGGATCTTCTAAAAAAGTCTCGGCAATATATTTTGCCCGCAATGGATCTCCTGGTAATAAAATTTTATCGGCGATTTCACCGGCTTGTGCTTCAATATGAACGCTCATGAATAACTTCCTCTCCTTGTCAATTATGTTAAACAATTTATCTTACTAAAATTAGTCTGCCAGTTTTCTTATAACTTTGCTAGTGTTTCTTTCACCAATGCTTTAAATTCTGCCTTAACCTGTTCTGTTGTTTCCACCACTTCAGCATGGTTTAAGTTTTTTTGCATACCGGCAGCTAGATTAGTAATACAAGAAATCCCCAGAACTTTCAAGCCACTATGAGCAGCTACGATTACTTCTGGTACTGTAGACATACCGACTGCATCTGCACCAATCGTACGAGCAAAGTGAATTTCCGCCGGCGTTTCATATGTTGGACCAGAAAATCCCATATAGACGCCCTCTTTTAAATGCAATCCCGCCGCTTTTGCGACATCTTTTGCCACAGTCCGGTATTCTGGGGTATAAGCTTGACTCATATCAGGAAATCGTGGTCCCATACTATCTTCATTTGGTCCAATTAAAGGATTTGCTCCCATAAAATTAATGTGATCTGTAATTAACATTAAATCCCCTGGCGCAAATGTTTCATTCACACCACCACAAGCATTGGTTACAATCACAGAATGTGCTTTTAAAGCTTTCATCACCCGCACAGGATAGGTAACAGTCTGCATCGAATTGCCTTCATAGTAGTGGAATCTCCCTTGCATCGCCAATACTTTTTTACCGGCTAAATCGCCATAAACCAATTGACCCGCATGACCCACTACGGTTGAAACAGGAAAGTGAGGAATTTCATTGTAGGAAATTACAACGGGATTCGTGATTTCTTCGGCCAATTCCCCCAAACCAGAACCTAAAATCAAGCCGAATTCAACGTCTTCTACGCCTTGTTCTTTGATAAAATCAGTTGTTTCTTGTAATTGTGCTAAAATCGCTGTCATAAAGACCTCCACTAGTTGAATTAAAGTTTTACATAATCTTCTTTGAAAATAGAAAAAAAGATTACGCTGACAACAGTTAAAGAAATTCTCTGTTATCAGCTTGTTTTAAATGTTTTATTTTAAATCTGCTAAGAAACTTTTCCCGTTTTCAGTAGCCGGTACAGCAAAGTTTTCTGCAATTGTCGCAGCAATATCTGCATAAAAGCCTTGCGGTAACGCGCCTTGTCCTGTCATTTGTTTGCTGTAAGCAAGCAATGGGACATATTCACGAGTATGATCTGTACCAGGGAAAGTTGGATCGTTACCGTGATCGGCTGTAATTAACAACAAATCATCATCGGCCATATTATCCAACAATTCGGGAATGCGTAAATCAAAGTCTTCAATTGCATGCGCATACCCCACCACATCTCGACGGTGACCATACAACGCATCAAAATCGACCAGGTTGGTAAAACTTAAACCGGTAAAGTCTTTTTTCATTACCTCTAATAATTTATCTACACCATCCATATTACTCTTTGTGCGAATTGCTTCAGTAATACCTTGACCGTTAAAAATATCATTGATTTTACCAACTGCAATCACATCTTTACCGTTATCTTTTAAAGAATCCAACACTGTCTTACCAAATGGATCCAAAGCATAGTCGTGACGATTACTTGTACGAGTAAAATTACCTGGTTCTCCCACATACGGACGCGCAATAATACGACCAATCATGTAAGGCTCATCTTTTGTAATATCCCGGGTAAATTGGCAAATACGATACAATTCTTCTAAAGGAATAATTTCTTCATGGGCTGCAATTTGTAAAACTGGATCAGCAGAAGTATAAACAATTAAATCACCTGTTTTCATTTGGTGTTCACCATAATCATTAATCACTTCTGTTCCTGAATACGGTTTATTGCAGACAACTTTACGACCAGAAAAATCTTCAATTTGTTTTAATAGCTCAGCTGGAAAGCCATCTGGAAATACACGGAAAGGTTTTTTAATATTTAAGCCCATAATTTCCCAATGCCCAGTCATCGTATCTTTGCCAACAGAAATTTCTTCTAACTTTGTAGCATACCCTTTATGCTCTTTTTCGTCTTTAACACCATCTAATGGGCGAATACTACCTAAACCTAATTGTTCTAAGTGCGGAATAGTTAAACCCGCTTCTTTTGCAATGTGACCTAGCGTATCTGCACCAACATCACCAAATTTTTCAGCATCCGGTGCTTGCCCAATACCAACTGAATCCATCACGATCAAATGTACACGTTTAAACATTTTATTCCCTACTTTCTATAATTTTAAGCTACCTCTATCTTACTAGAAGTCGCAATATTTAGCAGTTGTAAACAACTCTTTTAAACCATAAAAAAGAGCAGGACAAAGCGACAATGTCCCTTAGTCCCACCCTTAAACAAACTATTTTGATTTAATATAATTGGTACCATTGGCTTTGGGACCTGATGCTTTTCCTAAGAAAATTACCAATACCAAAATGGTTAAAACATATGGTGCTGCTTGTAAGTAAACATCTGGAATTGATGAGATAATCGGTAACTTGGCACCGGCAATACTGATGTTTTGAGCAAAGCCAAAGAACAAAGCCGCTCCCATTGCACCAAGAGGATTCCATTTACCAAAAATCATTGCGGCCATTGAAATGAAACCTTGACCAGCAATTGTTGTAATAGCAAAACGCCCTGAAATAGATTGCGCAAAAACTGCGCCTCCCATACCACCTAAAAAACCAGAAATTAATACGCCTGAATAACGCATTAGATAAACATTAATTCCCAGTGTATCTGCTGCTTGAGGATGTTCCCCAACCGAACGCAAACGCAAGCCAAATTTCGTTTTAAAGATTATAAACCAAGCTAAAATGGCAATCAGAATTGCGGCATAAGCAGGTAAAAATGTATCTTTAAAGAAAATTGGGCCAATTACTGGAATATCTTTCAAAACTGGAAAACTATAGTAACCTAATGTACCACTAATGTTATCTGTCTGGCCTTTGCCATACATAGCTTTAACCAAAAAGACTGCCAACGCTGGAGCCATTAAGTTCATAACAGTCCCCGAAATAATATGATCTGCACGAAAATTAATTGTTGCCACTGCGTGTAGCAATGAGAAAACAATCCCTGCAAGGCCACCCACTAAAATGCCTAGCCAAGGGGTCATTGCCCCCAATTGCTCATACATTTCTAAATTAAATACGATAGAAGTAAACGCGCCGATTACCATGATTCCTTCCAAACCAACGTTTACAATTCCGCTACGTTCTGAGAATACCCCACCTAGTGCAGTTAAGATCAAAGGAGCGGAATAAATCAGGGTCTGGGTCAAAATTGAGGCAATTAAATCAATACTCATTAGATTTTCCCTCCTTCTTCATCTTGATCACTTGGATTGGTTTCAACTTCTGTAACAACTGCAACTTCTTTTTTCGGACCAAAGAATTTTGCCAAGGCAAAACGAATCACAAAACTAATACCGACAAAGAAGATGATAATCGCAATGTCTACATCAACTAATTCTGATGGAATACCAGCAACTTGCATCCCTTGACCGCCAAGCTTCAAGACACTAAATAGTAACGCTGACAGTAAAATACCTACTGAACTGCCACTTCCTAGTAATGAGACTGCCATTCCGTCAAAACCAATTGATAATGACGTTCCTTGAACAAAGAAGTTTTGGAAAGTTCCTAAACCTTGAACTACACCGCCAAGACCCGCTAAACAACCTGAAATAACCATTGAAACAATGATTGTTCGTTTACTACTCATTCCTGCATATTCTGATGCAAATGGATTCAAACCAACTGAACGAATTTCATAACCTAGTGTAGTTTTTTTCATTAATAAATAGACTAAGACTAAGAAAATTAAAGCGAGAAAAATCCCCATATTTAAACGTGAATGATTGGAAATTTCAGTTAAAAAGTTTGTTCGTAATGAACCATTTTCGCCAATCATTTTTGTAACACCTTTATTACTCATCAACTTTTCGTCCATCACATTGTTAACAATATGAGTACTTGTATAAAGTAAAATATAGTTCATCATGATGGTAACAATAACTTCACTCGTACCAAAAAAGGCCCGCAAAACACCTGGAATTGCCGCTGCGATTGCACCAGCTAACGCACCAACGATAATTGCTAAAGGTAAAACGATAATTTTAGGAGCGTCTGGCAAAGCCAAAGCAACCCAAATACTAGCAACCCAGCCACATAAAGCTTGACCAGAAAGACCAATATTGAAGAATCCAGCAGAATTGGCCACTGAAAATCCTAGGGCTGTAAAGATTAACGGCCCAGCCGTTACAAAGATTTCGCCAATATTACGAGGATTAATGGCACCTGTTTGTGGATTTAAAAAGGCGGTTTTCAACATTTGACTATAACCGGCAACAGGATTAAAACCAAAGGCTGCCATAATAATGCCACCAATGATAAAACCAAGTAAAACCGCAATAACCGGTACTAGTAGATTTCTGATTTTTTCAGAACGATTATTCAACTGCCTCACCTACTTCCTCCGTTTGCGCTTGCGTGCTTTCTTTGGCTAATTCTGCTCGCGCATCTTCCAATGAATAACCCGCCATTAGCAAGCCAAGTTCTTTTTCGCTCGTTTCTTGAGGTGTAACTTCCCCTACAATTTCCCCAGCGTGTAAGACAACAATTCGGTCAGAAACATTTAGAATTTCTTCTAATTCAAAGCTGACTAACAATACTGCTTTAAATTTATCCCGTTGCTCAATTAAGCGTTTGTGGATAAATTCAATTGCCCCAACGTCCAGTCCCCGAGTTGGATTCGCAACAATTAACAGATCTGGATTTCGATCAATTTCGCGAGCAATGATTGCTTTTTGTTGATTACCACCAGATAATGCTTTAGCTGGCACCAATTCATTAGTTGTTCGTACATCGTACTCTTTAATTAAATCTCGCGCTTTTTCGTTAATTTCACCGTAGTTTAAAAAACCGTTCTTACTTAATGGCTCTTGGTAATAAGTCTGCAATGCCATATTTTCAGCTAAAGTCATTTCTAACACTAAGCCATATTTATGACGGTCTTCTGGTACATGGCCCACACCTTTTTCCACGATTTGGCGTGGTTTTTTATTCGTGATATCATCACCATCTAAAAGAACTTTCCCACTTTCAACTTTACGTAAGCCTGTTAGTGCTTGAATTAATTCAGATTGCCCATTACCGTCAATTCCAGCAATACCTAACACTTCACCAGCACGAACTTGTAGACTTAAGTTCTTGACAGCCTCTAAACCGCGGCTTTCTTTCACCACTAAATTTTCAACCGACAAAATAACTTCTTGGGGATTTGCATCTTTTTTCGGTGTCTTAAAGGAAACAGCACGCCCTACCATCATATCTGCTAATTCTTGACTGGTAACGTCTTTGACTGTTACTGTGCCAATACCTTTTCCCCGTCGAATAACGGTACACTGGTCAGCCACTTTTTTAATTTCATCTAACTTATGAGTAATTAAAATAATCGACTTTCCTTCTTTGACTAAGCCATGCATAATGGCAATGAGTTCATCAATTTCTTGGGGGGTTAAAACTGCGGTTGGTTCATCAAAGATTAATACTTCAGCACCGCGATACAATGTTTTTAAGATTTCCACCCGTTGTTGCATCCCCACTGAAATGTCTCTAACATAGGCATCTGGGTCAACTGCTAAACCATATTGCTCTGAAACCCGCATAATTTCTTCTCGTGCTTTTTTACGATCAATCACGCCAGCTTTTGTTGGTTCACTACCTAATATGATATTTTCTGTCACGGTAAAAGCATCCACTAACATAAAATGCTGATGCACCATCCCGATGCCCAATTTATTGGCAGCAGTTGGACTTGTGATATTAACTTTTTGACCGTTCATAAAAATATCACCAGAAGTTGGCTCTAACAATCCTGACAAAACGTTCATCAAAGTTGACTTACCAGCACCATTTTCTCCTAAGAGAGCATGAATTTCTCCTGGTTTGACCCGTAGATTGATATCGTCATTGGCTTTGAAATCGCCAAAGGCTTTGGTGATATGTCGCATCTCAATGACATATTTCTCTTCTTGTGCCAAATTTTTTCACATCCTTACTTTTCGTCTTGCGCAACTTGTAAAATTAAATACGTTATCTATAAATGCAAAAATTTTTGCGGCATTGCCGCCAGGAAATTGCTTTCCTTAAAGCTAAGTTTGTTTTAAAAGTTTTATTTTGTAACGGTTACAACCGAATCGTTAAAAAATTTCAAAGCTGCAAATTAACTTTTCAAACTCACCGTTAAAGAAATCATTTGAAAAATCAGGTCTTGTCCGTCAAACAGACAAGACCTGAAAATTAATTATTTAACGTCTTTTGGTACTTCTGGAACTTCGATTTTGCCGTCTGCAACTTCAGTTTTAATTTCTTTGATTGCTGCTTTAGCGTCATCTGATAAGAAACCGTCAGTTAAGTCAACACCGCCATCTTTAAGACCGTATACCAAGTGTTCGCCACCAGGGAATTTGTCTTCTAAAGCACGGTTAGAAATATCTTGTACGGCAGCACCCACACCTTTAAGTGTAGAAGCTAAAGTACAGTTGTCATCTTTACCATCGGCAGTTTGGAATTTACCTTCTGCTTCTTGATCACTATCCACACCTAAAACCCAAACTTTTTTATCTTTTAATTCTGCTTCAGTAGATTTTTTGTTTAATTCTTTTGCTTCAGAGAATACACCAGCGCCCGTACCACCAGAAGCGTGGAAAATTACATCTACGCCGTCACGATACATTGCAGCTGCTAAGGCTTTACCTTTAGCCGCATCGTTAAATGAAGCTGCGTATTCATTTTCGATTGTAATTTCTTTGTTTAATTTTTTCGCTGCATCTTTAACACCTTGTGTAAAACCAGCATCAAAACGGTCGATTACAGCACCTTCTTCACCACCGATGAAGCCAACTTTATTTGTTTTTGTTGTATAAGCTGCAGCATAACCTGCTAAATATGAAGCTTCATTGTCTTTAAATGTTGCAGAAACAACATTTTTCTTACCATCAATCACACTATCAATAATAACGAAATTATTGTCAGGGTTTTGATCTGCTGCTTGTCCAATGGCATCTGTTAATAAGTAACCTACACCAAATACTGTCTTGAAGCCATTTGAAACTGCATTATCAATGTTTGTTGTGTATTGAGATGCATCGTTAGATTGGAAGTAGTTAAAACCACCTACTCCTTTTTTCAAGTTATGTTCTTTACCCCAAGCTTGTAAACCTTCCCAAGCAGATTGGTTGAAAGAACGGTCATCAATCCCGCCGATGTCAGTTACAATTGCAGCACTATGTTTTGCATCTGTACCTTCATCTGCACCGCCACCTGTGCTATCTGTACTGTTACTTCCGCCGCCACCGCAGGCACCTAACAACATAATGGATGCTAACGCAACTGTTGCCAGACCAAATATTTTTGCTTTTTTCATTTCTGTAAAGCCCCCTAAAAGTAATTTTTTCAACAGCCAACCTGACTGAATGAACATGTTTTAGCGACCAGTAGCTACTAGTCAAAATCTTTATCTGTAAAAGAATATGGTAACAATTCTCCTACTGTGGTTTCTTTTGTCACGCCATTATCACCGACTAGAGTCACCGGCATTTCCGGCGAGCAAAATTCTGCCATTACTTGACGACATGCGCCACAAGGTGAAATTGGTTCTGGCGTATGACCAGCTACCACTAAATGACTGAATTCTCTTTCTCCTTCTGAAACTGCTTTAAAAAATGCAGTCCGTTCAGCACAATTTGCTAAACCATACGAAGCATTCTCAATATTCAATCCTTGATAAATTTTTCCTGCTTTGGTGACTAAACACGCCCCCACTGGAAAATGCGAGTAAGGCACATAAGCTTTTGTTAAAGCCTCGGTTGCCACATTAATCCATTCTTCTTTTGCCTTCATTTTTTCACCTGACCTCAAATTTACAAGTCGTTATTCATTTAATTTTAGTAGCCGCCACCTTGTGAACCTGTCACAATCGCTACACTAGCAGATGTTCCAAGGCGATTCGCTCCAGCTTCTACCATTGCCATTGCTTCTTGTTCATTGTGAATACCACCTGAAGCTTTGACACCCATTTGAGGCCCTACGGTTTGACGCATTAAACGTACATCTTCTACAACAGCGCCGCCAGTTGAAAAACCTGTAGACGTTTTAACAAAATCTGCCCCTGCAGCTTTGGCTAATTCACACGCTTTCACAATTTCTTCATTACTCAATAATGCTGTTTCAATAATGACTTTAACTAATGCTTTATCTTTAGCTGCCTGCACAACTGCTTCAATATCTTGTTGGACTTTTTTGTATTGTGCTGATTTCAAAGCTCCAACATTAATCACCATATCTACTTCATCGGCACCATTGTTAATAGCATCTGTCGTTTCATATGCTTTAACTTCTGATGTGTTCGCTCCTAGAGGAAAACCGATTACGGTACAAACCGCTGTTGGTTCACCCTTTAATTGCTCCGCAGCAAAACTCACCCAAGTAGGGTTAATGCAGACTGAATAAAAATGATATTGTTTTGCTTCTTCAATAATACGCAAAACATCTTCTTGTGTAGCATCTGCTTTTAAAATTGTGTGGTCAATCATGCGATTTAATTCCATTTTGTACAACTCCTAAAAAATTTTTTAGTTTGCATATTATAAAAAATAAAACAAGCTAATTTTTTCATGCTGAACTTTTACTATGTCTATTTTACCATTTATCCGTCAATTCAAAAACTGATTATAAAGAAGATGCCTATTCCGTGATGATGTCATGGATTAATGGTGGCTCACTACCTGTTTGGCCAATCGTAATATTACGATACAGTAACTCTTTGACTTCTGATACATCTTGGGTGTTACTGTAAATGGTTAAAAGTGATTCGCCTTTTTCAACCTTGTCGCCAACTTTTTTGTGCAATTTCAAACCTACCGCATAATCAATTTCATCTTCTTTTGTCTTACGACCAGCACCTAATAACATTGCCGCAATCCCGATTTCATTGGCTACTAATTTTGTGACAACACCACTTTTTTTAGCTGGTAAACTAATTTCATATTGTGCAGTCAATAAGCGTTTTGGTTCATCTACGACAGTTTCATCTCCACCTTGATTTCTGATCATTTCTTTGAATTTTTCTAATGCTTTACCAGAAGACAGTGCTTCTTCTAACATTTTTTGTGCTTCTTCTAGCGTTTGGGCTTGTTTGGCGAGCACGACCATTTGACTGCCTAATGCATAACACATTTCAACTAAATCAGCAGGACCATTTCCCTTTAGTGTTTCGATTGCTTCGACAACTTCCAAACTATTTCCAATCGCTTCACCTAAAGGTTGTGACATATCTGAAACAACGGCCATTACTTGACGATTGGCTAACTTTCCAATTCGCACCATTGTATGCGCTAAACGGCGGGCATCTTTGATATCTTTCATAAAAGCACCATCGCCCGTGGTCACATCTAACACAATGGCATCCGCACCCGCTGCAATTTTTTTGCTCATAATTGAACTGGCAATTAACGGAATGGAGCTAACCGTTGCTGTTACGTCGCGTAAAGCGTAAAGCTTTTTATCTGCTGGGGCTAAGTCACCTGACTGGCCAATTACCGCAACTTTACTTTCATTGACAATCCGAATAAAATCTTCATCAGAAATTTCAATTTTAAATCCAGGAATCGCTTCTAACTTGTCTAAGGTTCCACCCGTGAACCCTAAACCTCGGCCAGACATTTTAGCAACGGGAACACCAACACTTGCAACTAATGGCGCTAATACCAAAGTAGTTGTATCCCCTACACCACCGGTAGAATGCTTATCCACTTTAATTCCTTCAATGGAAGATAAATCAATAACTTCCCCAGAATGTGCCATTGCTAATGTTAAGTTCGTAATTTCTTCGTCTGTCATATCTGTAAAATAAATCGCCATCAATAAAGCGCTCATTTGATAATCTGGAATATCACCTTTTGTGTATTCTGTAATAATAAAGTCAATCTCTTCTTTAGATAACAATTGACCCTCACGCTTCTTTTCGATTAAATCGACCATTCGCATGCCTTTTCCTCCTCAAGTCCAGTGTTATTATACAACAATAATTCGATTGGTAAACCACTTTAGTAAAACAGTTTACCTAATAAACTTCAAGCTTATGAAGCGCTTACAGAAGCAATATACTGTATTACGCTTCGCTTGTCAAGGTCATCACACTCTCACGAATAATTAATTTAGTATCAAATACTTTATTCGGAATCCGCCGTTCTGGAAACTCAATCGCATCGACTAAAAACTTTGCAGCATAAAAGCCAATATCAAAAGCTGGTTGCAAAACGGTGGTTAACGGTGGCGTAACATATTCTGTTAAGTTCAAGCCATCAAAACCGATCACTGAAATATCTTCTGGTACTTTTTTTCCTAATTCATAAATTGCCTGATAACAACCAATGGCCATTGAATCATTGCTGCAAAAAATTGCTGTTAACTCTTTTTGATGCAACAATTCCTTAGCGGCTTGATAACCTCCAGCAACTGTCAGCTCATTTTCCACCACGTAGCGACCTTTATATGCTATACCGTGGTCTTTTAAACAATGGCGATAGCCATTAAATCGCTCTTGCAATTGATAATAGCCGGTACTTTCTTTTAACATGCCAATATTTTTGTGTCCTTGTTTGATTAGGTAATTTACCGCTTGGTAGGCTCCTTCGTAATCTTTGACAATTAAACGACCACTACTTCGCTGATTAATTCCACGATCAATTAAAATTGTTGGCATATTGTGATAGATAGGACTCCCGATTTCATAACCCTTTGGTAGTAAATGCGGTGTTGCAAACAACACACCATCGACAGAACGGTGGCTCAATTCTTCTAAATACGTAATTTCTTTTTCTTGGCTTTGTTGGGAATTGCATAAGATAATCATATAGCCCAGCGGATTGACATAACGCTCTGCACCCTCCACTACTTTTGAGAAGAAAAAATCTGTCACATCAGGAATAATCATTCCGATGGTTTTGGAGCGACGATTAATCAAATTAGATGCAAAAAAATCAGGTTTATAGTGATACTTGTTAACAATATCCCAAACCCGTTGCCGCGTTTCGTTACTAAAGCGTGTCCCTTTATTATTTAAAATTTGCGAAACTGTTGTAACAGATACTCCTGCCATTTCAGCAATTTGTTTAATAGTCAACTTCATTTTTAATCCCCCCACAAGCCATAGTGTACCAAAATCTACTTTAAAAAAATAGCGGGTTGTTATATGAATAACTTTTTAAAATTCTTATTTTCGTGTAAAAAAGGTTCAGATAGCAAAATGATTTACTATCTGAACCTTTTTTGACTTTTATTCATTTATTATACATGTATTTACCATTCTCTTTATGATTATGACTCAACGACTTAGTTTTACGTGACTTTTCGCCAAGTTTAATAACCAAAATTATTACACACGGAACAATTGTTACAATATTTGTCAAAAAGACTGCAAAATCCTCAATTATTAATCCATAGATAATCCAGAGCATTACACCTAGTGTATACAAAATATATGTAGATAGTGAGATGCTAGATGTATCTTTAGTCCGAATTGTTTTAATAGATTGTGGTATAAATGAAATTCCTGTTAGCACACCTGCAATCAAACCTAATGCTATCATTATTGACATTTTCCCTCAATTATTTTTTTCAAATCATACATCATTTTGTAATTTTCAAGAACCTCGTTTGCAATATCTCTTAAAGTAACAGTTGACATCAATTGATCTTCGGCATGCATAAATAAAATTGTTAACTCTACATTCTTTTCTTTGGCTTCCTGAGTAATTACTTTAAAATGTTCCTTTTCACCAATCAATAGATACTTATTGGCTTCTTCAATTAATTTCTCAGCACTTTCAAAATCTCCCAACCGAGATTTCTGCATACTCTCCATTACCATTGATTTAGCGCTGCCAACATTACTAATTATATTAAATGAAATTAGTTCTAGACCTTCCATGCTACACCATACACCACTTTCTCATTTATATTGAATAACTATAATTTGGTATCCATTTACTATCGGAACTGTAAATTCTAATTTATTATCCTCAATACCATAGTCTAGTTCTTGATGTTTACGGACATCAGTTACAGAGTTTATCTCAATACTTTTGGATAAAGCCTTATCCAAAGAAATACATACTTTTACATTATGAATAGGAATAACCTCTTCAATTGTATCTAGTTCAACCGCCTTACGTTGTGGTAAATAGTGTAACAAATTGAGAATCAATTTTTTTTGTTCATAATTATGATTAAGTATAACATCTCCTGTTGAAGGCAAGCTTGTCGTGATAATTGGTCCTTCTAATAATGCATTTAATGCCGACAAAATAAGTTGTTTATATTGTAAAACACCATGAACCTTATACATCTCAAACAACGGATGAGTAAAATACATCACTCGGTTGCTTCTAGTTACAACGGGATGACCAGTAAACTTGCTGACCGGAGCCTGAAAATGAGAATAATAATGCTGATAGTTACGCTGATACATCGGTTGCTTTTCTTTACCCAATACTTCCGCTTCAATCGGCTCTACTAAAATACCAGATCCATGTAATACAAGCTCTCCTTTTGGTAAATCATTAAAAAATAATCCATAGCATCCATAAGTAGGCTTAAACGAATTTTCTCCAACATAATTAATTCCCCATTCAGGTAAAAAAATATTTCTTTCATTTAAACCGCTCTCATAGGTTGCCAATATTTTCCCAACATTGTTTTCCAAATAATCTTTAATCTTTTTTTCTATCTTATTTGTTAGTGTGATTTTATCAGGGAGTATAATCACTTTATAGTGATTCCAATCCATTTCCAAGTCAACAATATCAAATTGATATTGTCCTTCATTCAAAATGTTAACAGCTCCCGCCAAAGAAATATCAACCTTACTTGCACTGTCTGTAGTAACTCCTGGATGAACTATGGCGACTTCAGTTAAAGCAACGCTATTGTCGTTATAACCTTCCAGCTGCTCCACTTGGTTATATACTTTTCCAATTAACTCGTATGTCGCTGATTGAAGTGTGCCATCAGGATACATTTGATCACCTATAGAGCATTTAGCTCCGTGTGCTAAAGCTAAGAAAGTCTCATACTCTAAAGCTGCTAAATTTTTATAACTACCAAAATCGGCCCATACTTTATGAAATTTGCCAGTCATACCTACGTATTCTTTGCCTAAGTTCTTTGCATATCTTACTACCGTAGGAAAATGTTGATATCCCCATTCCCCGCTAGGTAATGATTCAATTTCTAAATGACTATATTCATTTAAGTTTGACCTAATACTTGGTAAAATATTCCCTTCATTAAAGAAAATTGGACAAGTTTTATCTATTTCCTGAACAGTTGTATAAATTTCATCCTTTAAAAATTGTTCTGTCTGCTTAGCAAATATAACTCTATCGTCTTCAGATTCTGGATTCAACCCTATTTTTATCATTTTATCAATACAGTAATTACAACAACAGGTATCCTGCCATACAATATCAAAAAATAACCCATCAAGTTTTGATATAAAGTGAAGCATCATATCTTTAATTTGTTCTTTTAAATAGTCAAGATATGGTGTGTTAAAACAAAGAGTTTTCCACCCAGGTTCCATCTGTCCATAATTTTGGAATCCATATATACTGTTATCTGGTTTACGCTCCAACCATTCTGGATGCTTATCAGCAGAAAAAGAATCCCATCCAACAGTTACATATATTGGAGATTTAATCCCTATTTCATGACATGCATCTACTTGTTCCATTAGAAAATCCCCTTGCATTTGAGGGTGCCTTGCAGGAAGTTTTGTATCATAATAGATATGTCCATGATGACATCTACCAGTTAGTGTAACCGAGTTTATATGAGCATCCTTTAAAGTTTTTTGGAAAACTTCTTTATTGAAACTTTTCCCTAGTGTAAAGGGGAGCTTTGGAGTATGAAAATCTAAATGTACTTGACGATAAGGTAATTTATTCATCGCTACTACTCTGCCTCTCTAAATCTAAATTTCGTCCATGGCTTTATATATTGAATTAAAAATTGGTTTTCTTTTGTAACTTTTGCCACTACATTTTTTTCGTGACCTTTATTAGGCATTTCCTGTTTTACAATATTAACCTCACCGCGATACTGTCCAAAAGAATTATTTCCCAGCGTTATATCACCAAATTTCACTAAATCATGTGAATTATTGTCAGGAATATCACATTTACCATATTTCAATTTAACGTAAGTTGAACGAATACTATAGCTATTGATGTCTCCTCGATTAAAATGTTGATTTTCAGTTATAATCTCTTTTTCTAATAAACTAACACCCTTCGAAAATTCAACATCTAATTCAATTTGATCTGTCCGAATTTTACTAAGCGCGCGTAATTCTTCCTTACTTGCATATGCATTAGCAACAATAATATCGTCGATGAGACCAACAGCAATAAAGTGTTTTGCTTGAACTTCAATCGGCATGTCTCGGTGCATTTCCAATGTACACAGACCATCTGTGTAATCATGTGGTCCGTGATCTGCAGTCTGAGAGCTGACAAATGCTGCTGTCCTTAACCCTAATTTCTTATATTTTTCTGAACACTTGATAAAATAATCATAATCCAGACCAGTAAATCTTTGTGGATAGAAGTTGTGACACCCTATAATCCGTTTTCGATTTGGTTCATAAGAAATAACATTTTCCAAATAATACGTATCATTACTAATATTTACTTCTAAATCAAGATTGGTATCATCAAAAGTAATAAGAGACTCAATTAAACCGTCAAACGTTGAATCTAAACGAATCCCAGTAGCTCCCATCTTTTTGAAATATGTTAAATCTTGGTAGCTAATACCTAATTGTTCGAATACTGCAGGATTTAAATCAAGAATTACTTCCATATCAAATTTTCTAGCGTGAAGTATAGCTATCTTTAAATTCTCAATTACACTTTTTTCTTTACCTGATTCAACCATCAATAAGTTAGTAAAGACACGTTTAAACCCATATTTAGCAGCGGTTTCAATGTACAAAAGTGTTTCATCAATATTCTCTTTATACGGATAAATTGAGATACCTAACACATTAATTCCTACTTTCTTATTTATACTTCTTGTACAACAATGTTTTCCTTAGTATCATTGATCTTTTTTTCCTTTTTTACAGCCTTATCTTCTTTTTCTATCATACTTTTATCGAAAGCTCGGAAAAATGGGTAGTAAATAATACCTGCGACAATAATATTTACAACCGCTAAAATACCAGCACGCCAATCTAGCCCTGTTGCCATTATGGCACCTAAAGGCGCTGGCAATGTCCATGGAGCAATAGCAATTGGATAATTAACGATGTGTAACACTCCCATAGCGAGATAACTAATTAATCCCATTACAATTGGAGCAACAATAAATGGTATTGCGAAAAACGGATTCATCACAATTGGAACACCAAATATTAAGGGTTCATTAATATTGAAAATTCCAGGAACCAACGTGAAGCGTCCCATTTTTTTACTAAATTCTGATTTACCAAAAAAAGCCATTAAAAATGCTAATGATAGCGTTGCACCGGCACCACCAATCCAAATGAACCATTGGAAAAATTGTTCCGTCATAAAGTGAGGAATAGCTTGACCTGCAGCAGCTGCATTAATATTTGCATTTAAGTTTTCATACCAAAAAGGATAAAGAATTGGTGTCGCAATAATCATTCCGTGAATACCAAAAATCCAAACAACTGTAATTAACAAAATAGGTACGATAACGGATAAAACATTATCGCCAGCAAAATAACGAATTGGAGAGAAAATCCACTGTAAAGTACTATTAATATCAAAATTCAAACCAACTTTAATAATCCAAGAAGTGAGAATCACAAAGGCACCTGGTATTAGAGCTGCAAATGAATTAATAACTGAAGTTGGAACACCATTTGGCATCTTGATTATCATATTACGTCTGACACAGAAACGTACAACTTCGACTGTAAAAATAGAAATAACAATAGCTGTAAACAAGCCACCCGCGCCAAAATTTCCCATTGGTAAAACAGTCCCACTAACCATTAAACCAGCCTTTTCAGCAATTTCTGAGTCAATATTAGCCGGAGAAATTGCAGCAATTAAAAACGCAAGTACTGCGAGTACACTTGTTGATACCTTATCTAGCTTATAGTCCTCACATAGACTTGAAGCAATCCCTATACACACATACACAGACATGAAGTCCATTGTAAAGTTCATTGGCACTTTCAGTTTATCTGCAAATGGCGCAATAAAGTCTTTCCATGCATCAATTGGTAAATTCAACATGATAATAAAGACAGATCCAATAATAGTTACTGGGATGATAACACTCATGCCATTTCTGACAGCAGTTAAGTAACGATTATTCGCAATCCTCCCCATAATTTGGACAATCTTGTTAAAATTGAATTTTTTTACTTCACTCATTATTTTCTCCTTTCTTTTTTGAACCGGTTTAATTTTAACCTATAAAAGAAGTTCCCTTCTTTTATTTTTGAACTTTATCTTGAATTAATTTATACAAATCAGGAATCCCCATCGGAGTGTACAAAATACCTTCAATTGGAATCAGCGGTATATCGTTAGCATCTGCCTCTTTTTGTAAAAATTCTTTGCGAAAACTAACCTGTGGTGCTAATAAAAGAGCATCCCACTTTTCTTGTTGCATTTTTAGTGAAACTTCTTCTGTACCTGTTGCTTCCATTGAGAAATTTTCATTTCCTTGTCTTTTTGCTTCTGCTACCAGATTCTCCGCTAAAATTGAAGAACTCATGCCACCGCCACATGCTAATAATACTTTCATAAAACACCCTCCATTTTTGAACCGTTTTAATTTTACATCCAAAGTATAATCTGTAAACGCTTAATTTGCAATACTTTTTTTAACTTTTTTTACAGAATCTCTCCATAATAAATTTGTTGTTAATTCAATTGTTGTAAACATCCCTTCTTTTTTTTCTTTTATACGTTCCAAAATCAATTTACCAATCATTTCACCCATCTCTTGAATTGGTTGTTCCACCACTGTCAGTTTTGGCTGGATAATATCACTAAGTTCAAAATGATCAAATCCGACCACTGATATATCATCTGGAATTTTCTTTTTCAGCTCTAAAATAGCCTGTACAGACCCCAGTGTCATATAGTAATTAGTAGAGTATAACGCTGTTATATTACCTCTCTTTAATAGTTCCATAGCTCCTTCGTAACCATCTTCTTTGGTGTAATCTCCGACCACTACCAATTCTTTATCATAGATATTTTTACTCTTCATACTATCAACATATCCATTCAGTCTTTCTGCTCCAATATATCGATGTGTATGGCCGCCAATTATCCCTATTTTTTCATGACCCATATCATATAATTTGTCTACTACTTGATAAGAGGCTTGATAATTATCAACGAGAACTGTATCTGTTTTAAACCCTTTGATTGGAGAATCAACTGCAACAATAGCAATATTCTCATCTTGCAAAGTTTTTAAGATAGGTAAGTTCTCTTCCAAATGAAATACAACTATCCCATCTACAGAACGTGTTCTCAAAAATTCCATTTTATGAGCCAATCTATTGTGATCATTTTGATAGTCGCATAATAATAAACTGTAATTATTTACTTCTAAAAAGCTTTCTAAACTAGAAACAATAGAAGTTGCAAAAACATCGGTTAAAGAGTTTACTACAACACCAATGGACATACTGCGATTATTTTTCAGTCCCTTTGCAATAATATTTTCTTCATAACCTAATTTATCAATCGCCCTTTGAATAGTAGTCATATTATTCTTTTTTAATTGATAACCATTTAAGAAACGGGAAACCGTACCAATTGAAACCCCCGCTTCTTTAGCTACTTCTCTGATTGTTACCATTTTATCCTCCTACTTTGTACTTCTTAACATTTATAATTTAGCATGATTTCTGATTGTTGAAAACCTTTTATTGAACAATGTTCAATAAAATAGTTATACTTACTTTATCTAATATAGTTGTGTACTTTTTTGATATTTCAAACTAAACAACAGACCTCTTTGGTAGATCTTGTCAAAGAGGTCTGTTGTTATCGAATGATTAACTGATGAGGAATTGTTATATGTGCCTTTTTTTCATCATAAAAAAGTTGAAATGCTGCTTTACCGCACTGCTTTAATTGATGATCGACGGTTGAAAAATGCAGTAGTTGACTCACTAATAAGTTTTCACGACCAATAATAAGCGGCTGTGCATCTGGCGGATATTGCGCTAAAATCATCGCAGCAACTTCATCCCCATTCGTGATAATCCCGTCTACTTTCTGCTTTTGAAAAAATTCAGCAGCTTGAAAGCCATCTTCAGCATGAATACAGTCCCAAAAAATATTATCTGTATTAAAGTCTGGAAAGTATTTTTTACTTTGTGCAATTGTTAAGATGGAATTGCCACTTAGCCGTTTACTTCGTCCTAACGTTAAGCCTAATCGTTTAACACCTTGTTTTTTTAAGTAAAGAATACATTCTTTTAACGATTCTGCCAGATCAATAGCAACATAACGAACCTCTTCTAACTCAGAAGCTTCACAAAAAACAATATTGTTTTTCTCCAAGTAAGGTAAGAAGACATCCATATGATTCGCTCTAGTTGTCACGATCAAGCCGTCAAAACTTTTAGCAGCGAGTTCTTCTAAATAACTTCTTTCTAATTCTTCATCATAATTAGTTGGTAATAATGTGATTTTGTATTGGTGGGCAAAAGCAGCTCTCATAATACCTTTTAATAGTTGATTGTAAAATGGATGATCTACAAAAGGAACAATGACTCCCACATTCCGCGTGCGACCTTTACTTAGATTTTGTGCAGTTCGGTTAGGCTTATAATCTAGTTCTGCCATTACTTGCAAAACCTGCTGTCTTTTTTCTTCTGCAACATAAGGATGATTATTGATAACCCGTGAAATTGTTGTCACCGAATAACCTGTTAACTTCGCAATATCGCGAATATTTGCCACTATACCCACCTCATTTGTAAATTATACAGCTACCTGCATCAATTGATGATACAAATAGTCTATCACAGCTAACCCTGCTTCATAAACTTGACAACTCATTTCATCTTTACCAAAGGAGAAGCGCCGGCCACCATAATATTCATCAAACACTTGCCAATCCAAATCACTAATTTTCTCAGATAGAAATTGTCGTGATTGTAAACCACTGACATCAGTTAAGATAATTCTACCTTCTACTACTTCAACTTGAACATAACAAAGCTTGCTGCAACCATTTTGAGTTACTTTCACATAGGTAAACATTTTTCATTCCTCCTACATAGTTTTCATAGTTACTAGGGAAAAAGTTCTTTTTCTTTTCCAGCTACAACTAGAGCATAATGTATGAAACTCGTTTCAGAGCAAGGAAAAAGTTTGCTTTTAAACGTAAAAAAACAACCTTTTACTTTTAAATCTTCACGTAAAAGGTTGTCTTTTATTTTGAATTAGTCTTCTTTTGTACTTTGTAAAATATAATAGCCTTTGTCTTTTGTCAAAATTTCACAGTTACCAAAGACTGCATGCATTTTTTTCTCAGCACTAGGCGCCCCTTGTTTTTTTTGAATTACTACGGTTAAGGTGCCACCTTTAACCAACAACGGATAGGCATCAGTTAAAATAGCATGAACGACTTTCTTGCCCGCACGAATTGGGGGATTACTTAAAATTGCAGCATAGCTTGTCTTTTTCACGTCTGCATAAATATCACTTGTGTGGATGTCGACATTTTCAACTTGATTGCGCCCTGCATTACGTTGTGCCAAGTCAATTGCCCGTTCGTTGACATCGACCATCTCAACAAAGCGATCAGTAGTCGCAGCCAATGCTAAACCAATTGGACCATAACCACACCCAACATCAAGAAGAGCTCCTGCTGGCAAGTTATCGATGGAAAAACTTTCAATTAACACTCTGGAACCATAATCGATTGTATTACGGGAAAAAACGCCGCTATCAGTCACAAAATGCAGCTTGCGTCCTTTTAATTCAAAATCAAACGCAGCAAACTTATGGTCTGCATTCGGTTGATTGGTATAATAATGATCACTCATAATTTCATCCTAATAGTTTATTTTTGATATCCCGCGCAATAAGCGCTCCTAATAAATGATACCCGAATTTTGATGGATGTAAACCATCACTTTGTAAAAATTCAGCAGGGTCTGGGTAAATTTCCATATGATGATACATATCAATGTAGTTCACACCGGTTTCTTGTGCGATATCTTTTGCCACGGCGATGTATTGTAACAGCGTTTCTTTATTACCGGCAGTTTTAATCGTCAAATCTACCCAACTTGGACCAACTAAAATCATTTTTTCAGTTGGAAAAGTTAGAATCATTTTTTTCAAATTTTCGCCGTACTCTTGAACGTTTTTCTGGTTATTGATAGCATCGTTAATACCAACATTAATTACAACAAAGTCTGGATTTTCAGCTTTTGCTTTTGGTAATTGTTCTAAGGCAGTTGTACTTGAGGCACCTCTTTCACCTAAATTAACTACCGTATAATCGGCAAAACCCATCCCTGTTAAGGTTTCTGTCACATACTCATCTACTAAATTTGTGACTTTCCCTTCAAAAAAGCCAGCTGCGATACTGTCACCCATTATGATAATTTTCTTCATAGTATTCCCCGCTCCTTAAGATTCTTTTTAAATTCAATGTAAAACTATTCTACAACTTGCTCTGAAATATTACTCATCTTTATACTAGCAGAAAGACTGCTAAACTGCATTTTATTTGTGTTTTTACTGATACTTGCTACCATTATGTGTTAAAATGTTCGCGAAGTCTTAGCGTATATTGTAGTATACGCTGTGGCAATGTTGTTGGCTTTACTTAAAAATAGCCAAAAGGAGTCGCTCATGGAGGAAAAAATGAATTACTACAAAATTTCCCGTCAAGAATGGCAGGGATTTTATAATAGTAACAATATGCCCTTAACCCAAGAAGAATTGGATAGTATTAAAAGTCTAAATGACCGCCTATCCATGCAAGATGTTGAAGATGTCTATATCCCTTTATGTCATTTGATTCATTTATATATGAAAGAAGCCGAATCACTAAACTTAAGTAAGGGGCTCTTCTTACATCGCTATGTCAAAACCCCGCCTTTTATTATTGGTATCGCCGGTTCAGTAGCAGTGGGAAAATCAACCACTGCACGTTTAGTACAAACCTTGCTTTCCCGTTTGTTTCCAAGACGTAATGTCCAATTAATTACAACAGATGGTTTTTTATATCCAAATCAAATATTGGCTGAAAAAGGCATCATGGATCGCAAAGGATTTCCCGAAAGTTACGATATGGAACGTTTAATTCAATTCTTAAACGAAGTAAAATCGGGTAAAAAATCTATTCAAGTACCGGTTTATTCTCATAATGTTTACGATATTATTCCCGATGAGTTTGAACTAATCGAGCAGCCGGACATTCTAATCGTAGAAGGTATTAATACACTACAATTGCCTCAAAATCAACAAATTTACGTTAGTGACTTTTTTGATTTTTCGCTTTTTGTCGATGCCAAGCCCGAATTAATTGAACAGTGGTACTTGGAACGCTTTGAGCAATTATTAGATACTGCTTTTTTAGACCCTGCTAATTATTATTATCAATTTGCAATTGGTGACCGTAAAAAAGCGGTAAAAATGGCTGAAAACGTCTGGCAAAATGTGAATTTGAAAAATTTAGAAGAGTACATCTTGCCTACTAGAAGTAGAGCAGATATAATTCTCCATAAAACAAACCATCATTTAATTGATGAAATCTATTTGCGAAAATATTGATTTTATTTTCACGCCTGTTAAACTGCTTGTAAGAAGCTTACTTCTTTACAATAAATAATCTGAAGAATCGAGGGATTTAACTGTGACAAATGTTGACCACCTGCCGACAGTCGAAAAGATCATCGTCTTGGACTATGGTAGCCAGTACAACCAATTGATTACACGCCGCATCCGTGAGTTTGGTGTCTTTTCTGAACTGATGAGCCATAAAATCACTGCAGAAGAAGTCAAAGCCATTAATCCAAAGGGAATTATTCTTTCTGGTGGGCCAAACAGTGTTTATGATGAAGGCGCCTTTGGTATTGATGAAGAAATTTTGAAATTAGGGATCCCAGTTCTAGGTATTTGTTACGGCATGCAACTTATCACTTATAAATTAGGTGGGAAAGTAGAGCCTGCACTAAACAAAGAATACGGTAAAGCGGAATTAGAAGTAACTGCAGACGATACAGAACTTTTTGCCGATACACCAAAAAAACAAAACGTTTGGATGAGCCATGGTGACTTGGTCACACAAACTCCAGCTGGTTTTGAAGTTGTAGCAACAAGTAAAGATTGTCCAATTGCTTCCATCCAAAACAAAGAAGACAAGATTTACGGTATCCAGTTCCATGCTGAAGTGCGTCATTCTGAGTACGGTAATGATTTATTGAAACATTTTGCAATGGATGTTTGTCAATGCAAAGGTGATTGGTCAATGGATAACTTCATTGATATGCAAATTGCGCACATTCGGGAAACTGTAGGTGACAAAAAAGTCTTACTCGGTTTATCTGGTGGTGTTGATTCTTCTGTTGTAGGTGTTTTATTACAAAAAGCTATTGGGGACCAATTGACTTGTATCTTCGTTGACCACGGTCTTTTACGAAAAGACGAAGGAAAACAAGTAATGGAAAGCCTTGGCGGTAAATTTGGCTTAAACATTATTAAAGTGGATGCCAAAGATCGTTTCTTAGATAAGCTAAAAGGTATTTCTGACCCTGAACAAAAACGTAAAATTATCGGTAATGAATTCGTTTATGTTTTTGATGACGAAGCAACCAAACTTGCCGGTGAAGAAGGAATTTCTTTCTTAGCACAAGGAACACTTTATACAGACGTCATTGAATCAGGAACCGAAACTGCTCAAACGATTAAATCTCACCATAATGTTGGTGGGTTACCAGAAGACATGCAGTTTAAATTGATTGAACCATTAAATACTTTATTTAAAGATGAAGTTCGCGAATTAGGAACACAGCTTGGCATGCCTGATTCTATCGTATGGCGTCAACCATTCCCAGGTCCTGGACTTGGTATTCGCGTTTTAGGTGAATTAACAGAAGAAAAATTAGAAATCGTGCGCGAATCAGATGCTATCTTGCGAGAAGAAATTGCGGCAGCAGGACTTGACCGCGACATTTGGCAATACTTCACTGTCCTACCAGGCATCCGTTCTGTTGGTGTAATGGGCGACGGTCGTACGTATGATTATACTGTCGGTATCCGTGCTGTTACTTCAATTGATGGCATGACCGCAGACTTTGCCCGCATTCCTTGGGATGTCTTACAAAAAATATCTGTCCGCATCGTTAACGAAGTCGATCACGTCAATCGCATCGTGTATGATATTACTTCTAAGCCACCTGCAACTGTAGAGTGGGAATAAAGAGCCACTATAAATTGAAGTGAGAAAGCCTATTTTACAGCGTTTCTTGGAATGTAAAACGGACAAAAAACACTAAAATTCAAATAGTTCCCTGCCAAAAACCCTGCCAAGAATTTTCTGGCAGGGTTTGGTTGTTTTTATATAAAAAATCGCTATTATGTTAGAAACTTGAATCAGGCGAAAATAAGGAGTTAATACATATAAACCATATTATAAATGATTCCTTAGATTGCAAAAAAACAACAGTAATCAAAAGCGGAAATAGCCGTTTAGGATTCATTTAAATAATTCTAACTGTGGCATACAATTTTTTAGGCGCTCAGTTGCAAGTTTCACATAATCCTCCACTAATTCAATCCCTATATAGTTTCTATTATGTTTCAATGCAACAACTCCGGTAGTTCCTGATCCAAAAAAAGGATCAAGAACTGTATCCCCTTCTTTTGTTGCAGCGAGTAGGCAAGTTTCGACTAATTTTTCTGGAAATACCGCAAAATGAGCTCCTTTATATTTCCCTAATGGTATACTCCATACTGTACGTTTATTTCTTCCAAGAGGATGAAATGCCTGATCCCATCTTCCATCATGCAAATTAGAATTACCAGCATTTTTCCCATTCTCTGGCGTCCCGCCTTTTTTCCCTAAGTGATTTCTTCCGCCTTTCATTTTTGATTTTTCAGTAAATGTCACGTGCTCTTCTCTTATAGCATCTGCATCATAAAAGTAATTCTTTTCGCTTAACGTAAACATAAAAATATACTCATGATCTGTGGTAGGTCGATTTTTCACTGATGACGGCATAGCATTTGGCTTATGCCAAATGATATCACTTCTTAATATCCATCCTTTATTTTGCATTGCAATTGCAAATCTCCACGGTACGCCTTGGAGATTTCCTTTCACATAAGAGTCCCCTAGGTTAACCCAAACTATTCCATCCTTTTTCAGAGCAGGCTTCAAATGTTCAAACACCTGCACTAGATGATTAATATATGAATCAACTTCTTTCTCTCGACCTATCTCGCTTTCCTTTTCCGATAAACTTTTACCATATTTTCTTAAGCCGAAATAAGGTGGACTGGTAATAATAGTCTGGATTGACTCTTTTTCTAAGTTCATTGAATTTTTTATTACATCTCCATGAATAATTCTATTATATTTCACCTTTCAAAACCTTCTCTATATATATATTTATTTGTCGTTGTGAATCGTCATCCAATATAGTCAACTCATTTGGATTCATATCAAAGTGAAAAACAATATCAATATCTTTCAAAATCGATTCAATTTCGGAATTGGCCCAATTTGTAGCTACTATTACAACAGCAATATGTGCATCCGGTACATTTGACTTTATATTTTGTACAGCTGTAATTATGTCTCTAGAAAACAAGTGGGAATGTCCTCCACCTTCAGTTTCCCGAGATTTCACAGGAATAAATAAATTTTTAATTTTATCATCTTTTATAAGATCCGCTGAGACATCAATTGTATCAGACCCAACTGAAATTTGCTTATTCTTAATTTCTACCTTATCATAAATACCATAATCAATATTAATTGAATAGAAATTTTGAAACGCTGTGGCTAGAGCTGCCCGTATATTCGCTTCTAACACATGCCCGCTGATGCTTCTTCTCGACCCTTCCAATCTATCAATAACTACTTCACGAATAGACTCCCATTTGAAATATTTAGCATTCTGCCTATATTCAATAAAAAGAGCTGCTAACGCATCAATTTCTGCTTGAATCTTTTTCAAATCTTTATCTTGCTTTTTCATCCTTGAAATTAATGGAGCTAGTCTTTGTTGTGGTGCGTCTCTTATAATCCAAGCAAAAAAATAGAAACATGCTTTATTATGGGGATAATTTCTTCCTACTCCATCAAAAAGCAAAGGGACTTTTTCCGGATCATCAAAATAGCAATCTTCAATAAGTTGGGAAAGTTGTTTTTTGTCCATAACCATTATATTGTCTTCCAACATTAATGAATTCTTCATCACGTTTTTGGCTCTTCTTTCTATCCAATCGTAGAAAGGCTTTGCCTGATCAGCTAATTTGGACAGTTCAACTAATCGAACATGAGAGATATCTACTTTGTGAACCATTATTTTCTTATTTTTACTTTGAATTACATTTATGGATTTTGTCAATTTTTGACCTCCTTAAAAAAGCTTAAACTACATTGAAGTTATCACTGTTTTCTAATTCTAACAAAGGATTATATCACAATCTAAATATATAGAAAACAATATCTTATACTCCCTCAAGTACACCTAACCGTTATCCTTGAATCAAAGATGCTCACAATGAACCGCTAATTTCCTATTTCTCAAACCAATCATACAACTCATCCCTACTCTTCTCCGCATACAACTTCATCAAAGCCGGACGCATTGCTTGAAAAATCTCAATCAACTCTTTCCCACCAAAAAGCGGCGAAAAAGCTTTCCCTGTAAGATTCAACGACAAAGTTGAAATGATCCTTGCCGTCTCAGCATCATCATCAAGAATATTCACTAACCTTCCAACCAAATATTCTTCTGAAAATTCGATTTTTCCTCTTTTCGCCAGATTACTGATCGAATCTTCAACCAATCTAATAACCTTCTCCTCTTCCCCATACTTAACTTCGCCGCTCATTTCAACATAATCCATTACTTCTTGATAGACAAAAGCTACGGCTTCTCCCTTTTCCTTATCTGATAAGTTTTTCAACTTCTCCGATTCATCAATCTGCTGCGTAACAATTTTACCAATATAGCGATCTAAAATACTTGGAGAGAAATCCGAGAAACAATCATCGATGAATTCTTCCATTGGATAGCCAACTTCATTTTCCCAGCCCGGATTTTTAAAGTCCCCAGTAAAGAATTCTTCCTTGATCTGCTTCACAATATCCGGATATTCCTTAACTAACTCTCCTTGTCCCGTGAGAGTCAGATAGTCCGCAATATATTCTTCTGTCTCCCCAAAGTAAAACCAGCCAACAGACCTCCCGCTGATCTTAGCCACCTTCTCGATCACATCAAGCGGTGCTAAATTATATCCTTGGACATAAGAACTGATTGTCGGCTTCTTCAATCCAAGTCGACTACCAAACTCTGTAAAAGAGATATTCATTTCATCCTTGATCAGCTTTAGTCGTCTCCCGACTTTTTCTTTATTTGGTTGTAACAATCCAAACATTTCTGATCCCTCCTATATGATTTCATATACAGCATACCACACGTATATCGTTTCGTATATATTTTTCCGCAAAAACTATTGACACCGTATTTAAAACCGTATATGATGTAAATGTAGAGGTACCACTACATTTTTTTAAATCGAACGTATATCAAATCGTATATTAGAAAGGAAGAAAAAATATGCCGATCAAAATCAGTGATTTAACCTTACCAAAAGAAAAGTTAGAAAAAGAGTATCAAGTCGTTAGTGTCTCACGATGGCAAAAAGATGGAGAAATTTTGGGATGGAGCTACGAGTGTATCTTACCCAAGCTGCGTTTTGAAAAGATGAGTGTAAAAATTGGAAGCGCTGAACCAGTCGTAACGCTGGATGAACTTGAGAAAAATGGGATCGCGACGGTCACTTTTAACAATCTTTCGATAAAACCTTGGGGACGGGCAAATGGTCAGTTTGTCAGCTATGGATTATCTGCGACGGCAGACTCAGCAGTTTTACTGACAAAACAACCAACAGAGAATCCTAGCAATCATTCAAAAGAGTCACGCAACTAATATCCCTGATCGTTTGTTGGGTGTTTTCGGAATGGGCGGCTGGCGTCAGCCAAAAGCCGTTCATTCCGAAAAAAACCGCACAACAAATGAGCAGTCTAGCAGGGCTGCGTAGCAGTTCTGCTCCTTTACTTGATTTATAGGACAACATCTGTCGAAAAAAGTTGTTCTCGTTCATTGAAAACTAAATAACCTTGAAGTATGTCAGGAGCGATGATGATTGCTAAAAGCTTACAATCAAAAAATCATTGAAACTCCTACGTATACAGAAATTTGGGAATACGAAAAACCGATTGTTTACAAAGTGGATGAAAAGAAAAATGAAGAATATGAACATCAAACACCTGAATGGATCAACAACTTAAATGAGCCCAATAAAAAATATGACGAGCTAACAGCAGAAAAACAATATGACAGCTTAAAAAGAAAACAAAAACACTATAAAAATATGCGCTTTGAAATTGCTCGCTTGATTGATATGAATTTCGACGACAACACAAAATTTCTCACACTCACCTTTAAAGAGAACATTCAAAACATTGAAACCACGAATGATGAATTCAAAAAATTTATTAAACGATTAAACTACCAAACTTATAAAACGAAAAAATCCCAGATCAAGTATTTGGCCACGTGGGAAAAGCAGAAACGCGGTGCTATCCATTACCACATTGTCTTGTTCTCCTTCCCTTTCGTCCCTCATGAACGACTGATGAAAATTTGGGGGCATGGATTGGTTTGGATCAATAAGATCGATGTAGATGCGGTGGAAAATCGCGGAAGATACCTCAGCAAGTATTTTGACAAAGATTTGGACCTCAAAGAGCATAAGAAAAAGGCCTTCTTCAAATCGCAAAATCTCAAAATACCGAAAGAAACAAAAAGACTGACCGAACAAGAATACGATACAAATGGTCAAGAAGTTCTCCACACGAAAAATTATATCCGGCGATCACCAAAATTTTCTGAGGAACTTAATGAATCGGGTGCCCTTGAACAGGTCGTCGAATTTGAAGAGAGTAACGTGAAATATACAAAAATAAAGAAAGATAAGAACACAGAAACTCATTGAATTCATCATTCGTGGTTTCAATGTTCTTGTATTTGAGAGGTGAGTGTTATGAAGTCAACAATATGTAAGGATGATCTATTAAGTTTAGGCTACAAACCTCATACTGCTAAGATGATCGTTCGACAAGCAAAACAGATTATGGTACAAAAAGGGTATCCGTTTTACAACAATAAACGATTGGGCTATGTTCCAAGAGAGGTTGTAGAAGAAATCATAGGCGTTTCTCTTGAAGGAGAGAATCACAGTGCCTAAAACAAAATATGTAGGTGTCTATCGGGATAAAAACGGGAAATATTTTTACCAACTGGAATTGGGAATCGACAAAGCAACTGGCAAGCGAATTCAGAAAAAAGGACGCAAAGATCAAAATGGAAAGCCATTTGAGTCTGCCAGAGAAGCCTATAAAGAGCTAACTCGATTGAAAAATGATTTTATGCTCCAAAATGGTTACATCAATTACAAACTGACTTATGCCCAATTCATGGAACAAAAATATATTCCCTACTATCGGTCAAGTGTTGAACGCAGCACATGGAATTCAAGACAAACTGGTTTGGAACAAATCAAACAGCGTTTTGGAGATATGAAGCTTCGAGAAATCACTGTTGAGGATTGCGAGAATTATCGAATCTGGCTATTGAACGACAGTGGTTACTCTCAATCTTATTGCTCCCTAATGTACGGAATGTTTCGTAAAACATTGGACTATGCAGTGACGTTGAATTTCATGAACGAAAATATTTCCAAACGAACCAAAGCCATATCTAAAGGTAAATCCATTGTTCCTTATTGGACCAAAGAAGAATTTCAAAAAGTTCTAGCAACAATCTTCATTGATGATTTTTACGAACACATGAGCTTCGTGCTAATCTGGTTGTATTATATGACTGGAATTCGTGTCAGTGAAGGTCTAGCACTCCATTGGACTGATGTAGATTTGAAGAGAAAAAAACTGCGTATCCATCATACACTCGACATGAAAAATCAAAACGACTTTATCAGAAAGCCTTATACCAAAACAGAAAGCGGTATGCGCACAATCTCACTGGATGATGATACGGTCAGAATTTTGAAACGCTGGAAAAGCGTCCAAAAGAAACATGGTGTCGAACATTTTATCCTAAGTTACACCGACTTACCTTTATATCGTTCCACCGTTCAGCGAATCATTGAGAGATACGCAAAACTAGCTAACGTTCCTGCCATTCAAGGCAAAGGATTGCGCCACTCTCACGTAAGCTATTTGATCAACGAATTTAACGCAGATATTTTAGTCGTATCACAACGATTGGGCCATTCCAGCCCAGAGATCACCTTGAAACACTACGCTCACCTGTGGAGTAGAAATGATGAAAGTATCGCCGATCAGATGGCTGGCAACATCATTTTCAACTTTGCAAAGGAGTCAAAAGTTGATTTCAATGGTAATCAGGCAGTAAAAATATAACACTGCCAAATCCCTGCCAAGATGGATGTTATCTTTTATGGATGTTGTTAAATCAACGTTTATGGAGGGTTGACTTACATCGAGTGGGAGTAGTTGTAGGAGAGCTAGAAATCCTCTTATACCAAGGGTTTCTGGCTCTTCTTATCTTTTTACTGCACTTTTATTGCATTTTTTTCATTTCTTTGTTTCGCAAGTAGTCTACAGTAAATTGATTCTTTGGTGAAGTATCATAATTTTGTTTTGCTTCTTTAAAGGAAATGGCTCCATTTAATTTGTTAGCTACCTCGAAATTACTGTTAGGATAAAGATGTCCATACGTTCCTAAAGTCGTCTCAATATCTTCGTGTCCTAGACGATCTTTAATGATAAGTGGATTTTCTCCCATACTGATTAACAAGGAAGCATGAGAATGCCGTAACCCATGGATTCTGATTCGATGGATACCAGCCAGCTTAGCATAGCGTTCAATAGCATATGATAGTGTATGTTTTTGGGTAGGAATACCGTTATAGCTCATTACAAAGTCTGTCTGAATTAGATTTTGTTGTACTTCCTTCCATTCGGATAAATAAGTTAATGTGCATTTATCTAATACAATATGACGAACGCTCGCCTTTGTTTTTGGTTCAACAAATCTATAATTCGATTGATTCTTGTAATAGAGTGTTTTGTTGATGGTTAGTACTCCTGAGTCAAAATCAATATCTTCCCATTGAATGGCAGTAGCTTCACCAATTCGCATTCCAGTCATAAATAAAAACCACAGAGAGATAAATAAAAAGTGTTGATAGTAATCTTCTTTGTAAATTAGAGAGATTACTTTTTCAAATTCTTCTTTTGTCCAAAATTCAATTTTAGACTTTTGCTTTTTCACATTGCCAATAATCTTAGATGGATTTGTGGTGGTTATCCCAAGGACAATTGCTCGATCCATAGCAACTGAAAATAGTCCTTGAACAGCTCTTACATAAGAAGACTTACACTTCTTTGATAATTTTAGTTGCCAATTTTGCACATCAATAGGCTCAATATCGGAAACAGCCATTTTATCAAAATAAGAGAAATGCTTCTTAATAGTTGGTAAGCGATTTTCATATGTTCTGAGCTTTACCTGTGTCTTATACCATGGAAGGAAAATTTCAAAGATATAATGTTTAAACGTCATTTTATCCTTATTCTCACTTAATTCTTCTGGTTTCATCAATAGCAGTTTCGAATATTCTTCTCTTGCTTCTTTTTTAGTAGTGAATCCACTACGATATTTTTGAATTTTTTTCCCTTTAGAATCATAACCTAGATTTGCACGAAAATAATAGGTTCCATTCTTTGCTTTTTTTATTGGGTCTTTAACCATAGTTTTTACTCCTTACTGTGCAAAAACTACTCAGACCTGTTTTCATTTGAAAACCGAATTCCTAGAATTTCTTCAACAGCTTCACGAGGGACTCTATCTAGCTTTCGAGATTGATAGTAGATATGCCCTTTTGTAATCATCAATTCTTTTGCTTTTTTTATGATGTCTGCTGAAAAAGAAGTTCCATATCCTAGCTCAACTAAATCCTTTTTTGTGACCGTTATCATTATTACTCCTTTCCCAATTATAGGCTAGGAAAACTCCAATATTCACCTATAATTATATCAAATAGTTTTATAATAATACACTGACAAGAGAAGAATATCTTAGCAATCGAACAGCTCTAGCAAAGCTCACAGGAATTTCACTTCTGCATGGTTCTCATGTAGCCGTACCCATTGCCTGTGACGCTTCTAACGCTCGGACTATGGCTATACGGGAGTATCATTATCACGATAAGAAAGTCATGGCAGCAATCCTGCTAAAGATTACTTTCGAATTACTAACATGAATCGCTCACTAATTTTGTAGGTCATGGCGTGTTAGTTCATCAGCTCTTTTCTTACCGAAACGTATTCGATTGCCTTTATTTGGTTGTCAAAGAACGTTTGGCTTGTTAGCCTATCAAAACCTACTGAACACACAATATGCTTTGATGGAATAACAAACCTCCCAAATCGGGAAGCGTGGATACGATTCGACACGCTTCCACGAAAAAATGGGACTATTTAATTTCGAACGATAAAATCTTAGAGATGAGTTTCGTTTCCATTCTGCCACGTAGGGTTTCATCAATAACCATATGAGAATTTCCATATTCGTCTGTCATGCGACGTAATGAACGTTTTGAGGTATACCCTCGATAATGTTTAACAATCTGATTAATTGCTTCCACGTCGCCATCTGTCGCCTTTACAATGAGGGGGAAGGGGACCCTTGGATAGGCTGTTTTCATTCTTTACACTCCTTCATGAATTCTTTAATCATGGCTAGTCCACTTATTCGATGACGATAAACAGTCGAACGATTCAAATTTAGTAACTCCGCAATCTCCACATCACTCATATCCATAAAGTAATGAAGTAAAATAATGTTCCGTTTTTTCTCTGAAAGATGACGCAGGGCTTCACTTAATAAATCACTTTCAACATTGATTCTTAATCCAAATAATTTAAATAGTTGGAAATCAGTGACGTACGTATCAACAGTAGAAAAAGAGTTGACAAGGTAGTTATCTATATCAGAAAACGAGACTTCTTTTGCTGATAGTCTGTCTAGATGTTTGAAGTAATCTTTTCGTTCATCTTCAATAACTTGTTTGCAGATATAGTCAAACTGATTTTCTATGGTTTCTTGAAAAGAAGATGGTTTCATGCTTTTCACCCCCTTTCTGTCGTGAAAGGGAGTGGCATGTGCTTCTTTATCTCCCTTCATACTAAGCCCCGACACGAAAGGGGGATTTGTTGCATAAATGAAGAGAAATCCTAAAAGATATTTATTAAGTGACCAAAAAAGCACATAAACAGATTGTTTTCTCTGTTCATATGCTTTGATTTTTCTATCTATGTAATCTGCAAAACCACATTGATGGTCATATCTATCCAGTACAGGTGGATAAGTTTTTTTGATAAGAACTTAATTAAGAGAACTAGATGACAGATTATCTTTCTCATGGCGACTTTTCCCTCCATTAAGTCGCCAATTTTATCTACTTTCTAGGAGTATGACTAAATTTTATAAAGTTGTATAGGTAAATAAAATCAGCGACCTTTCTATTTGAAATTGGATTCATCGCATTAATGAATTCCACAGTGTTCTATAGGAACTCATAAACTATATAACATGTTTTTCTATACCTGTTTATGGTTATATAGGAACAGTAAAATGTATAGAGGTGATTTAGTATGCGTAAAAAAGAAGATAAATACGATTTTAGAGCCGTTAGTTTAGCGATTAAAGAGGCTCGAATGAAACGGGGTCTCACTCGTGAACAAGTGGGAACAATGATTGAAATTGACCCACGTTATTTAACAAATATAGAAAACAAAGGACAACACCCAAGTACACAAGTGCTGTATGATCTTGTATCATTACTCCATGTATCTATTGATGAATTTTTCTTACCTACAGATAATTTGATTAAAAGCACTCGAAGGTTACAGGTAGAAAAATACATGGATAGCTTTACAGACAAAGAACTATCCTTAATGGAAGCACTAGCAAAAGGTATCAATGAAGCAAGAAATATTGAAGGCTAGTCAGTAAAATTCAGATAAACAAAAAGAGCCGATAAGATGAGAGTTTCATTTCTCAAATTATCGGCTCTGCGTCTTGGCGTCTGGCTCTTTGATTGTTATTATATTCATTTTTTGAACATTAATTAAAGTTTCGTTCTTACATTTGGGGCAGTATAAAGGGAAATTTTTAAGTATAGTATCCACTCGTATTCGTAGTCTTGTTTTATTTCCACAAATAGGACACAATATCCACTTGTAGTTTATAATAACAATCTCCTCCTTTCCACTTTAATTCAAATCTATATTAAAGAATATTTCATCTTATTTAATAAGAAACCATATTTATATAACAACATAAAACGCACTAAGTTATTTTATTGAACATATATCTTACTTTATCTATCCGACTATTTAGACGACGGGTCTGGCAAACAGGTTCGCCAGTGGTAACCTGATATCCTTTTAGCTCTGCTAAACAAACACTAAGCCCATTTGTAAAAAAAGTTAAATCATTGCGATAATCTTGAATACATCGAGCAGGAATTTCTCCAATAATAATGACCTCATTATTTTTCAGTTGAGTATTTACGATATTTGCACAATATTTGGGAGCATCGTTATATGCCCGTGAAAGATATTCCTGTGGTGCATAAACTTTAAAACTAAGATATGGCTCTAACAATTCTGTTCCAGCTTTTCTAAAGGCTTGCTCCAGTACAATAGGAGTAAGCATCCGAAAATCTGCTGGAGTACTAACAGGGCTATAGTATAAACCGTACTTAAAACAGATTTTACAATCCGTCACATTCCAACCATATAATCCTTGTTCGCAACCATAGCGTATCCCTTCCATAACTGCATTTTGAAATGATTGATTTAAGTATCCAAGAGAAACCGAGCTCTCATACTGCATTCCACTTCCCAACGGAAGCGGTGATACAGATAAACCAATGGAAGCCCAGAAAGGATTTGGCGGCACTTCGATGTGAATGGTATATTCTGCATTTTTTAACGGTCTCTCCATATAAATGACTGTAGGCTCTTTTAGTTCTATCTCCACATGATACTTTTCTTGCAACAGTGCACTAATCACTTCCATTTGTACTTTCCCTAAGAAAGAAAGTATAATTTCATGTGTCGTAGAATCCACGTAATATCGTAGAAGCGGATCACTATCTGAGATTTCCAAAAGGGCATCAAGCAACATTTCTCTCTGTTCAGGTTTACTCGGTTCAACAGTTGTTTGTAGTAGAGGGTGCGGATTTTCAATCTTTTTTCTCTGTGGCAATAGTTTTGTATCTCCAAGAACACTATTTAACTTCAAAAACTCATTTTGCAAAATAACAATTTCTCCAGAATAAGCTCTATCAATCTTACATAATTCACCATTTATTGAAGTATACATTTCTGTAACTTTTATTTTTTCTTTTTCTGATACTCTAACCGAATCTCGTAAATGTAGTACTCCACTATAAAGGCGTATATATGCAAGACGTTGTCTTTTTTTTGTATATTCAATTTTGAAAACATTTCCGCAAAGTTCAGACGGACCTCGATGTGTTGATGAATAAAATTTATTAGTAATAACTTCTATAAGGTTATCAATCCCTATATTACTTTTTGCACTTCCATGATAAAGAGGGAACAGAGAACAATTCTGAAATCTTATGCTTTCCTCTTGTTCGAGTTCCAATGCTTCTAATGATTTACCGGACATATATTTCTCTAAAAGGTCATCGTTTCCCTCTATTACCGTATCCCATTGTTCAGATTCGGTAAAGTTCGTCACACACATATTAGGATACAGTTCTACCTTCTGTTTGATTACAATTTCGGCAGAAAGTTTCTCTTTAATATCCTGATAAACCGTTGATAAATCAATTCCATTTTGGTCAATCTTATTGATAAAAAAGATTGTGGGAATCCCCATTTTCCTAAGTGCATGAAATAATATACGAGTTTGTGCTTGTACGCCATCTTTTGCAGAAATCAGTAGAATTGCCCCATCTAAAACTGATAATGAACGATATACTTCTGCTAAGAAATCCATATGTCCTGGCGTGTCTATGATGTTCACCTTCGTATTTTCCCACTGAAAAGAGGTTATTCCTGTCTGAATTGTAATTCCTCTCTGACGTTCTAAAAGCGTATTATCCGTCCTCGTTGTACCTTTGTCCACACTTCCTAATTCTGTAATCGCTCCACTGTTATATAATAAGCTTTCTGTTAAGGTAGTTTTTCCTGCATCAACATGAGCTAAAACTCCAATATTAATAATTTTCATGTGATTTTCCTCCATTCAAAAACCCAAAAGGGCATAAAAATCCCAGTGATAAATACTTTTATCACTGGGATTTTTATGCATAACCATAGGTATACAAAGCATACAGATATTCTCTGGATACTTTAGAATCACATGATAAAGGTATTCATAAACTGGGTACAAAAAACTAAGCCCTCCTAAAAAAGGACATCTAATTATTTGTTCCCGCTATCAAATTGACAGTTTATTTAAGAATACCTTGCCGCATATTTATTAACTCCTTTTAAATAGTCACTTAAATAATAGCACGTAAGAGCATATTTGTAAAGGAATCTCCAATTTTTTATCAAAAAGAGTACATGATTACAAAGTATCTGTAATCATGTACCAATATTTGTTATTTTACAATCTTCCAATTATCTTGTTTTTCTAATATCAACTCAAATTGCGAGATTTGGGTTGCCTTTGTTTCTTGATCTAAATATTTCACAGCGACATTCACGATTACTTGGTTATCTTTTCTGGTAAAGATAGGATTCACCAATTCCTCGAAAACATATTCCTTGTTAATCATAGGTAACACATGATTACTTACATAGTAAGTCAATTCTTTTTCTGTGGCGGTAGGATAGAGCTGGAAGAACGTTTCTAAAAAGCTAATGATTTCGTCCATCGTTTCTGTATCTACTGTATGGTCACTTTCTAGCTGTTTGGGTTGGTAGTCCGATTTTTGAGGTTTCTTACTCATTGTCGGATTTTTGATAATAACCATATTATCTGATTCATCTATATGGACAACCACATGAAAGCTAGACGATATAGTTTCCTTGTCTTTGTCTTCGGTAATAACTTGTTCAACAGAAAACAGTACCTCAAAGGTGTTCTCATTCACTTGAGAAACCTGCCACACCTGTATATCGTTCACACTAGAACTAGTAGGAATATCCTTACGAATCATTTCTTCATTTAATACCTGCAATTCTTCCGTCAAATAATGGGTCAATTTCTCATTTCGTTTATCAATGGCTTCTTGGGATTGTTGCCACGAAAAGTAGTCTTTCGCAAAGGATTTCACAAAACTTTCTACTTGGTTGGTATCGACAATCTGCTGTTTAATGATTTCTGTTTCACGGACAATATGAGTGTCAATGGCAGTAAAATTTTTATAGATTCCAAATCCGACACTACCAATCAATAAAACCCATAAAACAAAGGTTAATTTCTTATGCGTGCCAACTTTAATCATCGGAACTTTTCTTTGCTTGCTCGGTTTTTTAGATTTCTTTGGTTTCTCCTTCTTTTCTTTTCGCTCGATTTTTATAATCATTTGATTCATTCCTTTCTTAGTTATGAATAACACGTCTAGCCCCAATCAGATGGTCTTGCCAATAACGACTGCTTAAGTCGCCATAACCGATTGGGTCGCCTGCATGATAAAAGCGATTTCCCTCTAAATATATCGCCACATGAGTCACATATGTGCCTGCATTATAGGTTGAATGAAAGAAGATAAGGTCGCCTGCTTGGGCTTCTTCCATAGAGATTTCTTGCGTAGCGTCATACTGATCTTGGGCGACACGAGGGAGAGAAATGCCAGCTTTGTCATACACCCATTGTATTAAGCCACTACAATCAAAAGAGGTGGTAGGCGACGCCCCTCCAAAGACATAGGGAAACCCTTCGTATTTCAAGGCTTCGTCCATAATGACTTGCACGGTTTCATCATCAAATTCTGTTGGGGAAGTGTCGGTTAGGTATTGTGAAACCAACTGAACATAAAACTGATTTCCATAGTTATATCGCCAACCACCATTCACAGGTATGGCTATGGGATTGGGATAGTCTGCTTTTTGACCACCCGACTTCTCTTTAGAAAACTGTTCGGCTAATTCATAGGTATATTTTTTCCCATGACTCCTCACATAATTTAAAAAGCCACCGCCATAATTATAAGATTGGATAACAGAATCTATATCCACTCCTTGTTGTTCTGCACTGGTTAATAATTCACTGAAATATTTAACCCCTTGTTTGATGGACTCTTCGGTACTCAAACTGTTGGGCGGTAAACCCAAAGATTCGGAACTTTGCATAACATCTTCTGCTGTACCGCCCGATTCCACTTGCATAATGGCTAAGATATAAGAAACATAGTCTTCAATCCCATATTCCTTACCATATTTTTCAATCAACGGACGGTGTGCCAACACTTCTGGTGAAACGGTCACACCGCCTTGTGGAATAGAAGAATCCTTGTTGTTTTCGCCACTGTCCGTATCATCTGCAAAGAAAATGACTAGGAATAATAAGAGAAAAAAGAAGAGAGAGAAGACCACACTACAAATCACTGTTATTTTTAGCTTCATGTTTGTTGTCCTCGCTTATCCGTTCTTTTATTTAGCTTCCTCTGATTGAATTGCTTCGGTGGTGTCTTTTGTTTTTGCTCTTTTTTCAATAGTCGCTGATGATTTTCACGTTTAGTGTTTTGTGACAAAACAGGCGTGACGGTTTGCTGACGCTTGCGAACATGCTGCTGGTTATTCTGAACAGGAGATGATGGGTTTTCTTTTCGTCTTTTTTCTTTTGCTTTATCCAGCTCCAAACGCTTTTGAGCAATGTTCTTTCGTTTTTGCTCCTGCTGGTTCATACGCTGTTGTTTGCGTTGAGCTTTGGTATCTGCCATAGATTGTTTAAAGTCTGTTACATTATGAGTGACATTCTCTTTTCCTTGATGAAGGGCATATTTGACATGGGTTGGTGTCGCCTGTATCTGTTGTTTTGCCTGCTTTCTTTTATTGACTAGACGATTTTTCGTGTCCAATACATGGGCTGTCTTTTCACCTAATCGTTGCCCGATACCGCCTTGTTGCTTTTTCACATTGGAAAGTGCTGTTTCTTTCTTTGGTGTAGTCCGTTCATTTTGACGAGTATGGTTAGCTTTATTGGTTTGATTCTGCTTTGTTGTCATTGTCTTTTGCTTCGTTGACCCTGCTTTTCCACGAAAAATCTTACTCATACTGCGTTGAAATCTTCTGGTTTGTCGATTCATCATTTGACGAGGTCTGCGAAACACTTGTCTGCCCATGTTTTGAGAGTCGTTGCTTTGTAAAGAGAATAGGCTCATTAAATCGCCCAGTTTAAAATAAATCCCTGCAAAGGTCACAATTTGTAAAAACATAATCATGAAAAAGGGAGAACTTGCTGACAGCGAATAAAGCATAGTGGAAATACTAAAGGCAACGGTAATAATCAAGGTAATACCAGCCCTTGTCATAATCACATTAAATAACTTGGTAATGGCATGCCTGCCCATGCCATCAAAACTCGGCAACATACTTAATAGGAAACTGATTGGCAAAAACATAGCGAAAATAATAAATAGCACTTGCGAAAAAATCATGATTCCTGTTAGAAGGAAAACAAAAATCGAGATACCAATATTGAATACAAACAAAAAGAAGACTGTTCCTAATCTGGAAATCGTCTTCGGTAGGGTTAAATAGGTATTGTCATGATCTTCAATTTCTTCAATCACTACATTTTCTCTATCTTCACCATTGTTTGTATCTGGACTGGTAGACAATAAACTTTCCACACGTTCTTCCCCTAACGCTTCTACATCAGTGGAGCCATATTGAAGCAATAGCCATGGTTGCTTTACTTGAACAGAGAATAAGCTGTCACGTATCATGTCCACACTGTCTTTCCCTTGACTATCCGTGTTAGGAAGAACAATTTTTGTCCCAATATTCAGACTGGCGGTACTGACATCTTTGGAAAAATCATTGATTTTCGCAATATAATCGGGTGCATACGCAATAAAGGAAGCCGATAGAATAAACACCACGACAAAGTTTAAAACAGCTCGTATCACTTTCGTCGTTTCTCGCTTAACCAATCCTGTATAGGCAACATAGATTCCAACAATGAGAATAAAAAGAAGGAGGAAACCGACATAAAACCCTGAACTGGAAAAGCCATTCGGTGTAATGCCTGCAATCGTCTGCATGTTTTCGCCAATTGCTTGGGATGTTTGACTAATGAAATCTAAGGCATAGGCTTCTTTCACCAAATAACCTGTGGCGTTCGATAGATAAAGAGAAATTGTCCAAATAAAATTAGTAATGGCATACAATCCATACATCACCGATTGTCCTATGCCATCACTCCAATTCCATGGAAGCCAGCCCCAGCTATTGTCCACATAATAATCAAGCTGATATTGATTCAAACCATACTTGGAGTATTCATTGCTTGTATCAATGGTTTCATCAACTAAGCCTGTCGCTTGTACTGCATTGCCCAGCGTGCCTAATAAAAGTAAAATAACGCCCACACAAAGGAGCGTTATCCAACTATAGTGAAGAAATTTCTTTTGTTTTTGTGTCATTCTTCCACCTCATTTCGCACAGGCGGTCTGGTATCAAAGGCATGAAGCAACTCTTCAAAAATCGGGTGAAACTGCATAACCCCTACACGACCATAGATGTCTGAAACTAAACATTGTCCATTTTCTAATTCACGTAAGCGTTTCTGATTGTTTTCATCTTCCTTGTCCACACCAAAAAATTCTAAGGTCTTTTTGATTTCCACTAGGTCAGTGGAACGAAAGGCAAATTTCAAGCCAATATTATTCTTCATCTTTTCATCTAGTAAATCGTCCGCGTTTTGAGTAACGAAATAGACCCCTGCATTCATGGCACGTCCTGCTCGAACCAATCGCATAGATAGAGCTTTTCCTTGTGCCACTTGTAAAAAACTCCAAGCCTCATCAAGGTCAACAATTTTAAAAATGGAACGGTCAGAGTGGATAAAGTCTAAAGCAAAGGTACTAATGACAATCAGCATTGCCACACTTAATAATTCCATGGTAGTGTATTCTTCAAAAGAGCTATTGGAATCGGGTAAGACCAAATCTGCCACTTGAATAATATTGAGTTGTTTTTCCAAGCTAATGGATTGGGTGACACTGCCATCACTGAATAACAGATGGGCAAAATCATAATCGACAAAGCTTTCGATATGGTCAGCAATACTATTGCTGATGGGCGTATCTTCTTTTCGCAATTCATCAATCACCAATAACAACCCTCGTTGTTTGCTTTGAGTTACACTCCGAATAGCTTTACGCAGGACAGGAAACTTCTCGCTATCTCGGCTGGAAATACCTGTTAAGAACGTGAGAATATCAATGGCAAGGCTTTCTGAATCTTTCGGGAGTTTTAAAATCACATAAGGGTCAAGTAACCCTTTATTGTCGTTCTCACTCGTGAGATTAACAATATTGATTTCATGGGCAATATCAGGTAAGGTTTCTTTCCATTCACCACGTTCAGCTTTTGGGTCAACAATGGTTGCCTGTCCGCCAAAGAGTACTGAATAATAGACCAGCATATTGTTAGAGAATGATTTTCCGCCACCTAATGAACCAATAAAAGCGGACGCTAATGCATTTGTTACAGAGCCTTTAATTCCTTGACTTGCAAGGCTAGGTTGGAGATAAATATTTCTGCCTGTATCGAGATTGTAACCGACGTAAATACCAGAATTTTCACCAATCATTTGTGTAGCACCGAAACCAAGACCAGCCAAAAAATCCGACGTGACATATTGAATATAGTCATTGATATATCGCTTGCTTGAGGGAATAAATTCATTATGCAAGCCTAGCATATCGCCAAAAGGTCGTACTAATTTGATAGACAGATCATCATAAAAATCTTTTACTTCATCACAACGTTGTTTCAGCTCGTCCAAATTCTTTGCCGATACCCGTACCACATAGCTTAGTTTGTACATAGATTCTTTGGTTTGGTCTAAATTACTTTCTAATTCATCGACAGATTCTAAAGCGTCCACCACATTAGTACTGGTTTCGTTGTCGCTTTCCCATGCGTGGCTATCTAAATCTTTCAGTTCTTTCTTTTTATTGCGAACGGTAGATAAGGCTTTTTTATTGGCGACAATTTCAACATTCATACTGGTATCAACGGGGAAAGTAAACTGCTGTTGCTGGTAATAAAAAATTTCACTATTAGGGAAATCCAATTCACCAACAATACTATTAATTGTAAAATACGCCACATAAGTAGTGGTATCTTCCTGTTCAATCCGTAAATAGCGTTGATTTTCTTCGATTAAACAGCGAGTGGGTTTGAGAATATCGTATTTCTTTACCAACACTTTTTTATCTTCGTATCTTTTCGGTAAATGGTAGTCGTAGTCATCAAAAGGGACACCTGTTTGCCCGTAAAGATGTTCAATAATATAACCAAAATCATCTTTCTCCAATTTACGAATCTGAAAGCGTCTGGATAATTTACTTTCTAACAACTGTTCCATCTTAGAAAAGCGTTCGATTTCCGCCATAGGCATAGAAACAAAATCGCCCATTAATTTGTGATTCACACCATGAAAGAATTCCGCAAATGCTTTTTGAATTTCTTTCCCAACATTTTTTACGGATACTTCCTGTTCATTGAGGTAGAGTTTAAAACCAATAAAAAAGCGATAGTCTACTTGATTGTCACCAATCATAGAAATTAACGCTTCGGTCTGTTCATCTATTTTTTCGTAAGCTATCTCTTTTAATCGTCCAGTGATTTCTTTTTTCGATTGTTCCTGTGTGGCTCGAATACTTGATTCGGTTGCTAGTTGCAGAGCATGAATCTTGCCATCACGATTTTGGGCAATCAATTGACAGAAATTATCATGAACTTGAATTTTTTCATCGGAACTTAAAAAACTGTAATTATAGGGAATTAATTCATAATAAGCGAATACTTCGCCATCATGATTAAATACGAGATTATCTTCCATATATTTAATCGGATATGCCATCTAGTTGTTCACTCCTTACAATCGTAATCGATTCATTCATTGTTTCTTTTTTTAATCGTATTTGTTTGCCAGCGTAGGTTACTTTAGGGCGTAGAGCATAGGTAATGATAGACTTTAGAAATCCATAGGGTTTCTTTCCGTCAAAGGTCTTTTGGCACATGAACCCAGTGAGAACAATGGGAATCCCTAAGTATTTGAGTAGTGCTCCGTCAATCAGAGAAAGTGGTGGTAAACTGCCAAAGAGTATGACGACAAACAAAGAAACGATAAACCATGTCATTTGCGTAAAGGTAATTGGGAAAGGGAGTTGTAAATCATTAATCGCATAAATCACTTTTTCTACTGACCAAATACTGGTGTAACTTCTTATTTTTTTCATGTCTTCACGTCCTTTCCGTAAAAATAGAAAAAGAACAATCAAAATAGGTGATTGCTCTTTCAATGCTTTAACTATTCAATTTTATTTTTTGTCCATTTTGCAATAATACCTTCATCAGTTTCTTCATCATCTGGATTCATTGAATATCTGAAACTTAAATTGGTATCTGACCCTAATCGTTCATATAAGCTGGGTCTATACAATCTCGTTTTATTGTCATTAAAAGGACTTCGTTTTCCCAGCTCACCATTTCCCTTTAAAGGATTTCTTCTAACTGAAAAACAATATTTTTTTCTGGGATCTTCTGAATCACTTTGACTTAATGAGAAACACATGGCTTCTTTTTGGTCTTCATTTTTCTTCTCACTAACTTCTGTCGGAATAAATCGAGCAAGAGTTTGGCTAAATTGAAATAAAACATCTCCCAAGTTACTACTGTATTCGATACCAAAATATTCTCTTATTGTTTTCGTGTCTGTATATAATTTTACCGAATTAGCATAGACAGCTAGCATATCTGAAAAATCGTTTTCCTTTAAAAATTCTAGTTTTAACAGAGCATATTCTGGAACTTTTTCCTCTTTTTCAAATAGCTTAACAAGTACAATATAATTTTGCTGTTTGTAACGAAAGTAAAAGGAATCTATCACCCAGCCTTTATCTTTCATGTCTAGTTTTAATAGTTTAAGATTTTCAAATACATTTACCATAATTTATACCTCTCCGTGCTATTTATTAATTTAATTATAACACGGATTGTTAAACTTACTGACAATATTCAAATACCCCATGAGAGGTAACTAGGTAATTACCCTCTATTTCCATATCACGTCCCAAAGATTGGTAGTCAATATAATTTTGTAAATTGGAAGGGACTTCACCAAGCTGTCCTGTTTCTTCCACGTAATAACGGGCGACATCTTCCATCGAATCACAATCACTATAACAATGAATATCCTCTTTGTTTTCCAGTAATTCTTCCAAGCTACTAAACCACATGCCTTGAATTTCTTTGAGTTCATTATAAATAGGTGTACCTTCGATTTCTTGAATGGCTTCACATAGACGGTTGATTTCACTAATCGGCGTGTATTCGTCCACATCAAAAGGAAGCTCAAAATCATGTATTGCATATTCTTCGTAGTCCTCATTTAAACCGATTCTTTCTGCCATTTCTTCCTCATCAATTGGTGGAGTAAACCATGCTCCGACTAATTCACCTTCATTATACCGTCCTAAATTTGCCACATAGACTTTCATTTCCAATTCTTATCACATCCTTTTTATAAAAATAGTCATAAAAAAAGTAGCAATCAGTTAATGACGCTACTTATCAAGGTATCCGCTAATATAATCTGTAACTGTACTTGAAATACCTATTATTAGTTTTGCTTCTCTCTTTCCAATAATATTTGTATTAGGGTGTGCAAGTGAATGCCTATTTCTTGCTTCATTAAGAGAGCTAATCATTCCATTTGATGACCTTATCGTTGTCTTCACTATATCAGCAAGTTCAGTAGGTTGAATTTCTTTTTCAATTAATTGTTGTATCCTACTATATAATTTAGATAGATTTTCGTCTCTAGGAACTGTAATTTCATATTTTTTTAGTATTTCAATTAAATATCCATGAAAAGCAGTGTGAACTCTGTCAAAGGCACGTTGATATTCACCATTACTCATAAAAGACTCAGCGTCTTCAATAGCTTGTGAAACCACATCACTAATTTTCAACTGACTAAAGTTAATTACTTCGTAATTCTCTGGAAGTGGTACTAAAATAGTATCCACTAATACATTATCACCTTGTTTATCATATATGGAGCTTGCTGTCTGGGTAATCAAATCTTTATGACTTTCAAAAAAGTCTAAATCATCAAAAGGAACTCTTATTTTAAGATATGTGCAAAGCGTATTCCAGCCCTTTTTATATCCTTTATAATAAGTAAAATCGTCAGTCTCATCTAAAGTTACCTCTGATATTTTCATTTTAGAAACAATCTCGTTACCTCCTTCATAATAATTTGAAGAGCTCTTTCTTTCTAATGTTTTAATTAAAAGAGATTTAAATTGATCATTTGTAAACATATTCATAAATCCTTTCATAACAAAATATATACTTCCTATTTTATCATGAAAAATATCTGTTAAGCACCAATGATTCGGTTAAATAAGTTTAATAACACATCTTTCACGCCAGCTGCATTGAACACAAGTCCGACGGCGATTAGAGCAATAATCAAGAAGCCAATGAGTTTTGAAAATTCTCGTTTAAAACCTAAAAACAGTCCAATGACAACAATCGCTAACAATACCAATGACTGTGCATTATCCAAGAACCAGTTGTACAAATTCTGCCCAAAATTCATGTGATTGTCCTCCTTTCCTTAAGATATTTTTCTCGATAATAGATATAGCTTTTTACACGCCTTAATAATTGAAAAGGGGTTAAATGCTCTCCATAGACGGTTACTCGATTGGTATAATTATTATAAAATCTCACCTTGTAAAAATCATAGGTATAGATGGTATCACCAGCTTGCCGTTTTCCCTCAATAATGAGAGACGTATATTTCCCTGTATTTTGTATATACGCTTGAAACTCAATGCCACACTGAAACCCTAACTTCTTTAATTCTTTTGTTAAAAGGCTCATGTAATCAAATCCTCCATGGCTAGATGTTGTTGTTCAATTAATTTCTCATGTTTTTCTGTCAGTTTGGCTTCCTGAATCATGGTGGAGATAATGGTTGTACCGTTGAGAACATCTAAAATGCTTGCGATTTTTAATGTAGGGGCGACTTGATGATGTAACCAGTTCAATGTTCGTTCAAAAGAATAAGGCTCTGGCTGTGTGGTTAGGCGTAATGCTCCACGATTTTTACCGATAAACCATTCCCAACGTTCATTAGTTTTCCAATCACTCCGACGTTTAGTGTCGTCTTTATCTGCAAAGCGGATATAGCGATTGATAATTTCAAAGGCTGTTTTTTCCGCCTGTTGATGTGCCAATAAATCTTTCATGGCTTGGGTGGCTCGGTCATTTTTTAACCGAATTTCAAACCGATTCTTTACTTCTGCGTCTTCTAAGGGAACATCATTTTTCACGTATTGCTCATAATCTTTCTCATATATACAGAAATAGACTTCACTTTTTAATGAGCCAATATAAAGTGTGTTTCCCATGTATGGTTTTTCATCACGGTGAACCAATTCACCACTGCGATAATTTTTAAAGCTTCGAAAGACGGAAATGCATTCTTCCTGTTTACATTTCTTTGCCAAATCTGGAATATTCAAAATCCCTGTTTTATCGTTGATAGCTAAATCCAAGCGTTTGAAAATACCTTTATGTTCCATGCAATCTTGAAAGAAATCATACCAGCTCCGATGTTGAGCCAATAGAAAGTTTTCAAATTGCCGACAGCCTTTTCCTTTCAGTTCTAATAAAACACCTTTACTTACATCATGAGAGACTAGGACAACAATATCACCGAAACGATAGTGTTCGGGATAAGAATAATAGCCAAAGTCTTCGTGTAGCATATAATCCATATTCAAACGTAAAACCTCACCGATAATTTGAGCCACATCATTGGTAGGGAATCGAATCCGTACATAGTCGAATAACATCTCCAATGGGTTATCGGGATTGAAGCGTTCCAAAGCGTTCAGTAAATCTTCTTTCACCTGTTGAGTAGGGACTGCCTTGCCTGTTTCAATATCCGATAGGTAAGGTCTGGTAATATGAGAAGCAACCGCCAGTTTATTTTGAGAAACGCCATAAGCCAGTCGCTTTTCTTTCAATTCCTTAATCCAAATTTTTTCGTTTTCCATTCGCAAACCTCCAATCTAAAAAAGATGTAAACTATGACCCTTGAGTTTACACCTTTCATATTTTCCGCAATCCTTTGTACCATCAACATTGGTTGATGAGAATTGCCTGTTTTCAGTTGTATTTGTGCCCCCCTGTTAGATAGAGGGGGCTAAAGGATTGGCGTGGCTAACGCCACACCAATCAAAGCAAGTCTGAACCTGTACCTTTCACTTCGTGCGGTACAGGCTCAGATTGCTTTTTTTGAATGACTTTTCCTATTTCTCCTAAGAAATCGTACCTTTTTGGTACAAGGGGTGTATAAAACTCACTAATCACACTTTTTCCTGTATCCACGTAACCTCTTCCCTTGATGGGTTTTAAGAAAAATTGTTTTTGTGTATCGCTTCCGAACATCATACCAAAGCCCATTTCAGACATACGACCCAAAGCCACACGGAAGTTAAAGTTGTCCCGAATCCCATCACTAAAATATTTTGCGTCTGGACGTTGACAGGCAAGAATTAAAAAGAAGCCTGCTTGTCGTCCTAACATTACAATTTGTTTGAGTTTATGAATAACGGTGGTACTTTCACGACCTAGCATATCCATCATTGCCACATATTCATCAAAAATAAGAAAATTGGCAGACAAACCAAGATAAGCATAATTTTCTCCTGTTTTATAGTTAGGGTGTTGTTTCATGGTTTCACTGCGATCAATCATATCTTCGTAAAATTGATTGATACATGCCAACATATCTTCTTTACGGTAATAGACATTATTCATGACCGCCCCTAAGTCTGCCAAATCAGCATTTTTAGGGTCAAGAATATAAAGCTTTGCATTTGTATGCAGGAGAGATTCAATCAATGTGAGAATAAAATAGGATTTTCCACTACCAGTGCCCCCAGCAATTAACATGTGAGGGAGAGAATCGAACTCCCAATAGACCGATTCCATCAATTTGACACGTCCATCTTGAGCTACCACGTCTTCAATGCCAATTCGATTGCCAATAGTATCATAAAGTAGGACATACTCTACATAAGAATCTTTCAACGTTTTTTCCACTAATTCACAATACAATCCTGTTTCTAGTTTGTTTTCTAGGTGCAAAAGCTGATCTTGATATTTCCCTAAGGTGATTTCTACATGAATATGGATTAGTCCATCTTTCATTCGATAATATATTTTAGGAAAATGGCGGATTCGTTGTTTGGTTTTCTTGCTGGGTAAATCTTTAAAGAATCCCTCTGATTGAGTTTCTTCGGCTTCATACCAATGATTTTCTAAAATCATACGAGCTAACTTTTGACGGTGCTCTAACTGTTTTATAGAATCTATACGATAGTGATAATAAAGCCAGCTGATAAGTCCGCATACAAAAAGAGCAGTGAGAATACTGCTCCAAAAGTATGGCGTATGAAGTTGATAGAAAAATGTATCTAACTGAACTGCTTGCCAGTTCACCGATTGTAACGCTCTCCAATGAAAAGGGAGTAGGACGACTAGAAAAACTACCAGCAATGAAATTAGTACAAAATGATAGACCAAGTGCTTATCGTTGGCTTTGATTCGCTCTCCTCTGTCATGAAGCAATGGCATAAAAATCCTCCTTTCCACCTATCAAAATAATTGTGTATTGTAGATACGAGCCTGTTTATCAAAAGTTGGTTGAGAAATGGCTTCATATTTCTGATAAGCGATTCGCTTTTCAAAGCGTAAATTTTTTTCTTTCGGATAATAATGACGTCGATAGAGAGTGTGTCCTAACAGTTTTTTCGCTTCTTTTGTCAACGGATAGAGATAGCGAAACATGCGTCCATTGATTTTCTCAATCCCTTTGTATTCGCAAAATGCCTGGGAAAGCCAATGCTTTTTCTCTACCTGTTCAAAGCGAGCATTTTCCTCTAATAAAAGGCGAGCACTTCGAGGGTGTATCTTTTCCCATGACTGCTTATCACGATAGACACTTGTCTTGAAATACCCGCAGTAAAAGAAGTTGGACGCTTGATAGACATAGCCACATTTTCCCTCAATTCCATCTGCCAGTGTATATAAAAAATGACAGTCCGTATGTTCTTTCAACCACTTAATTAGAGCTGAAAGAGCTTGACTGCCAAAATAATTGGTTTGATTCATTTCTGGAAGAAAACACATCTTTCCAATTTCTAAATAATCTGTGGTTTGAAGGGAACTGTCGGGAAAGAGTTTGCGTATGGTTTGTAGGGGTTGCGTACCCCAGCCTAATTCCACAACGCCTAATAATTTTTCTTCTGAAAAAATCCCTAGAAAGTATTTACACAATCTAGGGAGTATCTTTGAATAATGGTATTGCCGAATAAAAGAAATGGCTTCATCTTTCGGAATTTCTTTCAAAATCAATGGTGTGTTTGTCATAAGCAACACCTATTTTTCACTTTCGGACGCTTCTTTTTTATATTTCTGATGAGGTTTTGTCTGTCCTTTTAATACAAGATCGTCTGCTTTCACGTACCAATCAACGTCTGCCCCTCGAAAAGTAGCCGTCGCTACGGTATCTGCCACAGGATTGATTAATTCCACTTCTGCGTTGTAGTCAAATTCTTTCAAAGGAACAGAAGCGGGGATACTGACTTGTATCATGCGTCCTTGTCCTTTTGATTTTAAGTCATAGGTACGTTCTTTAATTTCTTCGGAAACCGTACCATCTTCATTCTGGATACGAACCTCACGACGCAAGGCGGAAAATTTCAATGTGCCAAATGTCTGGTCTTTTTCAATCACAATACCTTCTGCTAATCTCATATTTTTTCACCTTTCCTTTCTTATGCTTTCACCATATCGTCTGCGTGCATAATGTAATTGGTAAATCCTCGATTGCCAATTTTATAACCTTCTGCGGTAATATGTGGGTTGATGAGTTTGACTTTTTCGTCGGATTCAAAATGTTTCTCGCCAGCTTCGGAGGGAAGAATGACAACAATATCATCTGCTCGTTGAATCGTTGAGTATAAATTGTAACTACGAGAGAGAATGGTTGGTCTGCCATTTATTCGACGTTGTTCAATGTTCCCTTCACCAGCATATTCTAATTGTCCAAATGTTTTTTCCATATTGGGAATGACATATTTAAGTTCCATATTTTTACCTATCCTTTCTGTTTTTATGTTTGAATGAATCTTATTTGTGTGATGGTTTTAAAGGGGGGAGAGCGACCTTTTGATTCTTGATTTTTTATTTTCATAAGTTCACTTCCTTTCAAAATTGGGTAAAAAAATAGACGCTCCGTACTGAGCGTCCGATTCCTACTATATTTAAAACAACGACTACCTAGGTATTTTAAATATTATAATCAAATTCTATTTTATCTAATAATTGAGTGGGATAAAGCAAGTCTCCTTTACTCGTAAAATAACCCACCTCTGAGAAAAGAAATAAATTATTTTTTGCTCTTGAACAAATTACGTATAGTAGTTTTCTCGCTGAACTAATTCCTTTATCAGAAACATTAAAAATTTCATTCCAATGAGGAATTTTCCCGTTTAGAAGATTAATAGCGATAACAGTATCATACTCATTTCCTTTAACTTTATGTGCTGTAGTAAGTGTGATACCATCTCGAGATTTAAACATCTTCTTAAAACTAGATACACTACTAGATAATGAATTATTTTTTATCCGATCTTCTACTTCGTTAATAAAAAATAGACGGGTAATTTTTCTCGTCAATATTAAGATTAACAAATATATGTTTGGTAACAAATTTGTATAAATCAACACCGTTGTCGTCTCCACTATACATTCTTTTCACACTGTTTATTAGCTGTAATAAATCTAAGTCAATAAAATAATCTTTAACTTCTATTCCAAATTCATTTTTTAATATAATTAAAATATCGTTTGCAATTAGCTTTCTTCTTCGAACCTTTTCACCTGATTCAGTAAAGTACAAAATTGCTAACTTGAAAAATAAACTATGATTATTTACCTTAATTGGTGATATATTTATAGCATCAAAATTGCAATACGGTAATTCTTTCTTTAAATACTCACCCAGTGAAAACAGAGGATAGTGTTGAGGAGCAAGTACACAAATATCTTTTTCATGAATGCCGCTTTCAATCTTTTCCTTTATTATATTTTTTATTATGTTGGGTAAATCCTCCTTAGTAACTTTGCAATCATAACTTATAAAACCACGGTCGTTTTTATTATTCCCTCTGCTTTCAATCTCGTAAGGACAACTCTGAAAATTAGAGTAGAAGTCTACTAATCTCTGATTAGACCTGTAACAGCCATGTAGCGTCTTTGATTGAAAAGTGTGACTAGTTAGCATTTCTAGTTCTTCAACTGATTTAGCTATACCATCTAATGATCCATAAATTGCTTGGTCAATATCTCCAACAAACATTGACTGAATTTGAGGGTTGTTTTGAAGTAATTTAGCTATTACATTGTATTGTAATTCTCTAGTATCTTGAAATTCATCCACATAAATCGCCCTTATATTACTAGCAATATTACGTGCAACGTTACTGTTTACAGTTAAAATTTTATACGCTACTAGTAAAATCATATCAAAATCAATTTCTTTATTTTTTTCCAACATAGTGTGATACATTTCAGAAACTTGAGTATACTGAACTTCATTAATTTTAAAATCATGAGAAAGTGACAAATCAATTTTGTTCAGTTCATACGTTTTGAGATTTAAATTCAGCATATTATTAATTTGGCTGACGTAAGCTCTTTGAGTATAATCATCAATAATTGTAAATCCTTTTGATACTCTTGAGAGATTCATTTTAAAAGGATAAATAATAAATTCAAGACAAAACTGATGTATTGTCCCCACCCAAATATTAATATCATCATCTATACTAAGTAAACTTAGGCGTTCCTTAATTTCTTCAGCAGCTCTATTAGTGTATGTGATAGCAATTATTCTTTTTAGTGATCCATCGTGTTTAATTGCTTGGTAAGCAATTTTCCTTGTAAGTACCCTTGTTTTCCCACTCCCAGGACATGCATTTACATAAAGGTTATCTTCACTTTCCACAACATCTTTTTGTTCTAAATTTAAATCATTTACGATTTTTTCGAAGATATTTGTCATTTTGAAACCTCAGCATAAAGTATTTTTGTGTAATTTTCTATCTGATTGATTAGATACACAACATCCTCATCTTTACCAAAGTACTCTAATAAAGAAATTATTGCTATATTCAAATCAGCTGTATCACTTGTTTTTAAACTAGCTGATAAAGCTGACAATTCTGTAGTTTCCTCGTACAAGTCGATTGTATGGAGTAGAATTTTTTTATAAATTGAGAGATCTACTATTTCCTGACATGCAAAAGCAATAGCATTAAGAATATACTTAGGAATTTTGATTAAAAAGTCAATTTTTTCACCTAACTCAATTGCAAACCACCCCTTACCAACATGATTGGCTAGTTTTAACATCGCTAAATTTCTTTCTAAATATTGTTCACTTTGTATTTCTTCTTTATAAGCAGTTATTGTTTTTTTATCTTTGAATGCGTCATCTATAATTGGACTGACATAAGTTAGAATATTTTCTTTATTCACATCTAAAAACTCAATTTCAAATGTTGTATTAGCATAAAAACAATTAACCCAATTGTTTTCATTAAAAAGGGAGGATAATTTTTCTTTTCTTGCTTGACCTTTCTCTTGTGCAGTGCTTTTATACAATCGATGTTCTGATGGGATTGCCTGTTCATCTAAATCAGTTACAATAGCACACTTTCTCTGTATTCTATCATCGTCAAACAAGCTAGCGATATATTCAAACGAAGTACTACCAACATTAATCAAACCTATTCCAAGTTCGTCTAAGTTTATACCAAATAATTTTTTTACTATTTGAGGAATAAGTATTTCTTCAGCATCTCCTTCAACTAAGATAACACCTTTAGAAAAAAGCAATCCATTTCTTTTAACATCTAAATATCTCTCTACTGCGTTTATTAGATTTAGATTGTTCTTTTTTAACTTTTCTTTAGCAAATGAGTTCAGATTATTTGCTGGATTCATAACGATAGATTTGCCATTAAACGATTTTAATACATTCATCCGAGATATTTCAGACACTTCAGCTAAATGTACAGAATGTGTGGTCATGAGAATCTGAGTATAGTTTTTTTGAAGATTTAATCCTTCGAACAGAGTTTTTTGAATATGATGATGAATATGAGCTTCTGGTTCTTCAATCAACATAATATTAAGTAGTTCTCTTGAACGACACGCTTCAAATTCGACTATTTTCAAAGCTAAATAAATCATATTTAGATGTCCTAACCCTAGTAAGTCTAAGTCGATATTTTGTTCTGGCTTCATTGAAAGAAATTTTGCTAAAGAACCCATATCATCTGACATAGTTGAGGAAAGAAGAAGATTAGGAGAATACACTGAACCAATTATGCTATTTAGTTGCCGATTAATATTTTCGCCAATTTTCCTAATTTCAGGAACACTGGTAATAGTCTCATTTAATTGCTGTATAATTGTTTTTAATGACTCAACATTATCTGATGATATTTTTGATTCAATTGTTTCCATGATTCTTTTGACAGGGTTTCGATTGTTTTTCATTTCTCTAAGAACATCTCGAAGAGCGTCAACATAAACAACCGAAATATGCTTGAAAATATCTGACATGTCAATTCTTGAGCCCAAAAGAGCTTCATCGTCTTCTTCAGGATTACTAGCTATATTGTCATTGAGTCTTCCTACCAATTTATCATAATTTTCATTGATACAGAAATTTAGATTTGATTTAGATGTGTAGTAAAATTCATAGTCGGATAGACGAATAGAATTTCTAAATTCGTTAAATTGATGAGAGTCTAATTCAGTGGAAATATCAAATAATTGCTTTCTAATAGCTTTGTTAGGTCTAATAAATAGAGAAATACTACCTACACCTTTATCTGCATTTGAAATCAATTCTTCTAAGATTGTTTGACTTTCAGAATTTAAAGAAATGGAAGCACAAATCTCATTGTCAAATTCTTCTTCGCTGATTCCTTCAAATGTCGCAGAGATAATAATCCAATGCCCTTGCCACCCATTTTGAATTCCATAAAAAAAATCTGATTCTTTCAGTGTTTTACTACTATAGTAATAACTATCATCTAATAAGATTCTCAATGCAGTAAGAGCATTGGTTTTCCCTGAATCATTCTCACCTATAATAGTATTTGTCTCATTATCGAATCGAAAGATTTCGGATTCATAATTTCTAAAATTTCGAATTTGAAGAGTAGATATAAACATAAGCAGATCTCCTAACTATTTAATTAATATGATTATATAGTAAGTTTATCATAAATTATGTTAGTAAAAGTTCTCATTATAAGGGAGCGTCAATAATTTTGTGTAAATGATTCTTCCCTACTGCAGATTGTTTCTAATTCTCAATCAGTTGGCTTAGCATTTGTTCAAGTTCGCCTTCGGCCTGTTGAAAGCCTTTATGACTGCGACCTAGGAATTTTTGGTTGTAAGTATCAAAAGACGAGACTAAGAAACGTTCCATCGACTCTTCGTTTTGGAACTGTTCCTTGCGGTGGCTGTATTTCTTGATTTGCTTATTAAAGGATTCAATCAAGTTCGTAGAATAAATACTCTTGCGTATGGCCAAGGGGAAATCATAGAAAGTGAGCAAGTGATCGTTCGAAAGAATCGATTCAACCACTTTTGGATAGCTGGTTTTCCATTTTTCCGCAAAAGCACCACGTGCTTCCAACGCCACCTCTTTAGATGAGGCTTGATACACCATTTTAAAATCATCACAGACTTCCTTACGATCATCGACACGCACTTTGTGACTGATATTACGGGAAACGTGTACACAACAATGTTGAAAACGAGCTTTGGGATAGAACCGACTAATCGCTCCTACCATCCCCTTTAAGCCATCCGTGATGAACAGGAGGACATTTTTCAAACCGCGCTCTTGAAGGTCCAATAAAATTTCCTCCCAAATCGTGATGGATTCAGTCGGTGCAATCGCATAGCTCAATACTTCCTTTGATCCGTCCGGGCGAATGCCAACTGCGATATGAATAGCTTCCTTGGCGACGGTTTTCCGCTTTAACGGAATATACGTTGCGTCCATATAAATAGCAGCATAACGGTCATGAAGCTCCCGCCCTTTAAACGCCGTTACCTCTTCTGTAAATGATTTTGTTATATTGGACATGGTTTGGGGCGTGTAGTAATGCCCATACATTTTCTCAATCAAGTCTGCGATTTCCGACATGGTAATACCTTTTCGGAAGAGGTGAATGACGGTCTCCTCTAACGTGTCATTCGTCCGTCTATAAGCAGGAACAGTCTGTTGCTTGAACTCACCATTGCGGTCGCGCGGAATCTGGAGATGAAGTTCCCCATACTCGGTCTTGACCGTACGGTCATAGGAGCCGTTACGAGAATTACCCGTGTTAAAACCAATGCGATCATACTTTTCGTAATCTAGGAAAGCCGTTAACTCCGTTTTGAGAAGCGTATTGACTGCTTTCTCCAAATGGACACGGAATAATTCATTCAAATCGCCTTTGTTCGCTAGAGTCTTTAGAATTTCTGTAGTAAAATCGTTCATAGGGAAGTCCTCTCTTCTGTGAATGTGTTGTGGTAACTCTATTCTACAGAAGGGACTTCCTTTTTTCTATTTACACAAAATATTTTACACTCTCCATTATAACAATTGGGTTAAAAAGAAAATAGATAGTATTCTACCTCATATTTATTTGAAAGTAATATATAAAAGACGTTCAAATTCGAACGCCTCTCGTTAACCAAATATTGGATTCAGAATCTAGTTTTCATATATAAACAGAGTATGATTAGGTGCAAAAATTGCACTTTTATTGCACTTTTATTTTTATTTATAGTGTTTTACTGTTCTGTATATTGTTTTAACTCCCTTGATAGTATCGCATTCTGTTTTATACACTTTACGTTGAAAACAGAGTGGGAATAAGCTTCTACCATGTATGTATCATGTATAAAAAAAGTCCTTGTCAGCTATTGATGGCTGACAAGGACTTTTTTCTCTACTCTTTTTGTAAGATCACATTACTCTTACTTTAAAACCTACAAAAAAATTACAACTATTATAGGAACTACGTAGTCTTTTACTACTTTTTCTCATTTAAAAGGACGATTCAGTAACATATTTCCATTTTGATAGAATATTTTTTGTTTTTCCTCTTCTGATATTAGAGTTGTTTGAATGAGTTCTTGATGTAACAATTCAACCGATTTTCTATCCGTGTATGGTGCGTCACTGCCATAAACGATATGATTTGAATCAGCTAGTGTCATTAGTGCTGGTAATTGACGTGGTAAAACACGGCCAGCAGTATCAAAATATAGTTTTTTGCTGATATCGTAAACATCAATTCCTTCTACATTTCGAAAATACCCTGCTACGCGATCCGTCAAAATCGGCATCACTGCGCCTGCATGAGGTACGATTAATTTGATGTCAGGATACTTTTCAAAAAAGTGGGTTTGAAATAATTTTAGTATTGTCATCGTCGTATCAAAGAAAAAGCCCATCAAAGGAATCGGTAAATCAATCGTTGCGTTTAACGGTAATTGTGGCTGATTCGGATGTAGCGCAACAATTGCGTTTTGTTCATTTAATTGTTCGTATACTTCATCAAATACTTCTGAACCAAAATACGCTCCTCTTGAGTTGGTAGGGACCGTAAATCCTAATGCCTTTTGTTTATTGGTTGCTCGTTTTATCGCCTTTAGCGTTTCATTAACGTAAGGCAATGGTAATGACGCAAAATAGCCAATCTGATCTGGATATTTTTCTGACAATTCTTTTCCTAGTTCATTGGCTTCTTCTGCCAATTCAATGGTCTCATTGCGTGAACCAAAATTAATATGAGGAGAAGAAAGTGATAACACTGAATATTCAATGTCTTGTTTTTCCATCAACTCTAACGTATCTTCAATTCTCCAACTTGGTGTTGGCCAGCCATCTGGATTTCCTGGAATATGTTTTTCCAAAGCAGCTACATAGCCTTTTGGTAAATAATGTGTGTGTAAATCAATACTCTTCATGTTTTTTCTCAACCTTTCTAAAAATGCAACTTAACTTCTACCTTATAGCCAATAAATATCATTGACCTAAGTAGTCACTTTCGTTTTTTGTCCCCTTAAAAATTGCACTTCCAGAAAAAACTATCTTTTTCTGGAAGTGTTTATTTTAGAAAGCAGTCTCAAATCACGTTTCTTCAATAAATAGTTCCTGCTAGTTGGTTAGAAATTAATCGACTGACTTCAACGCTTCTAACATATCCACATTCTTCAAGCGATGGTTGACAACAAATCCCAAGATTGTCGTCACTATTGCAATAATCAATGCCGGAATCAAGAAGCTTCCTCCCCCTAAAGCTGGATTGAACATCACATCATCTGGTGGCACAACTGTGATGATATATTGATGTAGTATCTCCCCTACGCCAAAACCTGCTAGTACCCCGAGTATCGTTAAAAGAATCGTCTCCCGGTAGATATACATCGTCACTTCTTTGTCATAAAAACCGAGAACTTTAATTGTCGATAATTCACGAATCCGCTCTGAGACATTGATATTGGTTAAGTTATACAAGATTACAATCCCCAATAAGGCAGCAATTACAATTAAAACCTTCATGATTTTATTTAAAGAATTCACAATGGTGTGAACTTGATTAATCGAAGTCGTATTTTGAACGACCCCCTCAACACCCGCAAGATTCATGAATTTTGCTGCTTGTTTTTCTGTATTGCTAATAGAGTTATTTTCTAAATTCACTAAATAGGCATTCGTTTGGTAGTCTGTTCCAAAGATATGTTCGTAGCCGGCTTTGCTAGTAAAGGCAAAGTGTCCCATATACATCTCGGTAATTTCGTTAACTTTCATCTTGTGACTAACATTATTCGCGTCCTTCAGTGTGACTGTATCCCCTGTTTCTACATTCAACAATTTCGCCAATCGTTCTGAGATAATCACACCATCATCTGGGAGTTTCAAAGAGGCGCCCGTTTTACGATTATCCAATGTCACATAATTTTTTAATTGGTCCTTCTCACTGGGAACAATCAGCTTAATTTCTTGGGCATCTTTGTTGTCTCCTGCTATTTTACTCATTGCCTCATAGTGGATTCCTAGAGACTCCTTCACTGCAGTCTCTTGCAATTGATCTGCTATTTCGATTTTTTGTTTGTCTAGTAGTCGGTCATTTTCAGCGACGATCATATCATAGTGAATAATCTCTCCAAATTGGCGCTCACTAATCCCACCAATTGAGTGTTGTACACTAAATCCAGCAAATAGTAATGCCACCGCTCCGGCTACACCAAAAATTGTCATCAACATCCGCTTTTTGTAACGGAAAATATTTCGAGCAGTTACTTTGTGAGTGAAACTCATTTTATTCCAAATGAAAGGAATTCTTTCTAATAGAATTTTAGAGCCAGCTGCTGGTGGTTTAGGTAATAACAATTGCGCTGGTTTTTCCTTTAGTTCCTTGGCTGCAACTAACCAGGCAGGCACAATTGAACTAATGACCGCTAACAAAATGGCTACTAATGAAATCCATGGGTTAAAATGCCATTCAATATTTTGGAAAACAAACCCATCATGATAGGCGTTATAAACAATGAATGGTAATAGCGTATGCCCAAGGATAATCCCAATAATCGTTCCCAAGAGACTTGATACTAAGCCATAAAAAGTAAATTTCTTCAACACATCTTTATTGGAGTAGCCCAAAGCCTTCAAGGTTCCTGAATTAATTCGTTCTTCGTCAACAAAACGCGCCATCGTAGTCGAAGTGACCAAGGCTGCCACAAAGTACAAGAAAATCGGAAAAACATTGGCTAAGGCATCCACAATTTCAGAGATTGTGCTATACATCTTATAGCCGACACTCCCGGGAATCTCACGGCGACTATTCAAGCTATAAACCGGTGCTTTCAACTTATCTAAGGTTTCTTGAGCGTCGTTTAGCTTTTCTTCGGCGTCTTTGATTTCTTTTTCGGCATCGGGTTCTTTTTCATCAAACTCTTTTTGCTTTTCAGCCAATTCATCTTTTGCGGCTGATAAATCCGTCTCCTTGCTTGCCAATTCAGACTTAGCAGCGGCTAATTTATCTTTATTTGCTTGGTATTCCGCTGATTTCGTATCTAGCGTCTCTACGCCTTTTGTCCATTCGGCTAAGCCAGCATAATAGGTTGCTTGATTTTGTTTATAGCTTGCTTGACCATTATTATACTGAGTCAAAGCTGCTTGATACTGTTGTTGTTTTTCGGCTAAGACTTGTTGGTTTGCTGCGATACTTTGTTTAGCTGCTGCTAATTGTTGCTCTCCATTATTAATTTGAGCTTGGGCTTTGGCAAGCTGTTGTTGGCCGGCACTGATTTTAGCAGCGGCCTGATCCAGTGCTTGCTTTTGAGCTGCCAGTTCTTTTTTAGCAGCGGCTACTTTAGCCATACCCGGATCATAAGTGTTTGTCTTAAACGCATCATATTCTGCTTGCGTAGCGCTTTGTTTGGCTGTCAACTCCGTCACTTGCTGCTGAACTTCTGCTTTTTTCTGATTCAGTGCTTGTTGTTGCGCTTCTAATTGTTGTTTTTGGTCTTCTGGCAAGTTGGGTTGCGCCAAGGCTTTGTCGATTGCTGCCAATTGTTGCTCAATTTGAGCCAATCCGGCATTGGCTTGATTGATGCCATTAGATAATTGTTTTAAGCCCGTCTCGTATTTTGCTTTTCCTTCATTTAGTTGTTTCTCACTGTTGCTAATTTCTTTTTCTGCTGCATCATACTTCACCTTACCCGCATTGTAGTTGGTTTGGGCAGTATCAAGTTCAGATTTTTTAGCTTCATATTCTTGTTTCGCTGTTGCTAGCTCAGATTCTTTTTTAGTAATCTGATTTTGACCCGTAGCCAGTTGGCTTTTTCCATTGGCAATCGCATTTGCACCTTCAGACAAATGTGCAGCCCCCGCATCTAATGAACTTTTTGCGGCATCCAACTGACTTTTTGCGGCTTGCAGTTGGTTCCATTTTTCAGCTAAGGTTGTTTTCCCGGTAGTCAAAGCTTCTTGGGCACTAGCTAATTGAGTTTCTCCTTGGCTGATAGCATCTTGAGCTTGCTGAATCTGTTTTCGACCGTCTGTTATTTTCAGCTCACCAGAGGCCAATTGTTCTTTGGCATCAGCTAATTGTTTTTTCGCATCATCAATTTTTTTCTGCCCATCATCAATCTGTTTCTGATACTCTTGCTGAATATCCGCTAACCGAATTTCTGGTTGGTCTTTTAACAACTCACTTAATGAATCTTTATGGGCTTGGATTTTATCCGTATATTCATCTGAATAAGGATTAACATTAGCGGTGTCTTTAAAGCTCATTCTAGCAAGCATATAGTATTGGGAATCAAACGTATCCGGGGTAACAACACCATATCCTTTTAATTCCCCGCTGCCGGCTGTAGACTGACCCATATTGATATTGGAAAGAATCTCTGCTGAATAGACGAAACCGACAATTTTAAATGCATTGGTTTTCAAAATTTTCGTTCCAGTAGCGTCGGCTTTTTCAGTTACTTTATAGGTGTCACCAATCTTGTATTTTCCGTTATGATTATTGTCTAAGGCAATTTCATTCTCTTTTTTTGGTAATTGCCCTTTCACCAAATGGTATCCTGACAAGTCTTCTCCCATAGAATAAAGGCGAATCCCTTCATCACTACCTTTTGTGACGACGTCCTTTAAGTAGCCGTACTCAATATGTTGCGTACCTTCTGCTTTATTAATGGTCTTTACATCGTTATTGTCCAACCCAAGGGGGCTAATCACGGTAATATCAGCACTATTTAACTTGTTTACATAGTTTTCACCTGTTGCCCGCATGTCAGGTCCGGTTACTTTCAATCCTACCAAGGCAAAAGAACCTAATAACATCAATCCAAATATCGAAAAGAATCGTCCTTTAGACTTTGAGATGGATTTAAAAACATCCTTCCAAAGCATTTTCTTCTTCATATCGCGTCACCTACCATTCTATGTCTGCAATTGCCGTTGGGTTTGGGTTCAGATCAACGCTTTGAACCTTGGCATCTCGCATTCGAATGACGCGGTCAGCAATTGGGGCAATCGCCGTATTGTGCGTTACAATAATCACTGTTGCACCTTGAACCCGGCTCATGTCTTGTAAAATTTGAAGAACTTGTTTTCCTGTTTCATAGTCCAGGGCCCCTGTAGGTTCGTCACATAATAGAATCTTTGGATTTTTGGCCACTGCCCGCGCAATGGAAACTCGTTGTTGTTCCCCACCAGAAAGTTGTGCCGGAAAATTATTCACTCGATTGGCTAAACCGACATTCTTTAACGTAGTAACTGGATCTGCTGCCCCTTCTACAATTTCAGAAGCTAATTCAACATTTTCCTTAGCAGTTAAGTTAGGCACGAGATTATAAAACTGAAAAACAAAACCGACATCTTCGCGACGATAACGGGTTAATTGTTTGGCATTATAGTTTGAAATATCTTTGCCATCAATAAAAATCTGCCCTTCATCATTGCTATCCATACCGCCTAAAATATTTAACATCGTTGATTTTCCTGCACCGGAGGCCCCTAAAATAATGGCCAGTTCACCTTTTTCAACTTCAAAACTGACATCGTTATTGGCCGCAATGATTGTGTCACCCATTTTATAACGTTTCCAACTGTTTTTTACTTCGATATAACTCATCGTATCCACCCCTTATTAAAACATCGTGTTGATTTAAGAATGATTTCAGTATAGAATGAGTTATCAAAACATGCAATTGACACAATATTGAAAAGTGTTCATTTAAGGGGGACTTATTTTGAAAAGACGCCACACTTCAACAAAAAATGACATTAGAGAAACTTTTATTCATTTATTAAATACAAAAGGGTTTGACAATTTAACAGTCAGTGATATTTCACGAGGAGCTGACATTAATCGTGGAACATTCTATCTCCATTACGTTGATAAATATGATTTAATGGAAAAGTTAGAAATGGAAGTTATCTATGATTTGAAACAAATTATGCTGTTAGATACCGCTACACAACCAAAAATATCTGACCAGTCATTTGATTTAATCCCTTACGATCGCATCGTAAAAGCTTTATATTATTTAAAAGAAGATTTCAATTTTATCTCTGCTCTATCAGAAAAAGGTGGGGATCCTAATTTCCCTACACTTATCAAAGAGGTCATGAAAGAAACACTCTTAGCGAAAATCGATACCTTTGATCCGTTACATTTTTCCAAAAAAGGAATTCCAGAAGAATATGCGATTGAAATTCTATTATCTAGCATTGTCGCAATCATCATGGTTTGGATTCACAAAGGAGGCGTTGAATCTCCCGAAGAAATAGGACGGATGATTGACCTCACCAAACATCTGTCACCAAATGAACTTTTATTGTGATTTTTTTCCAGTTAAATTCCAAGCTGTATCGTTAATCCTGCAAAAAGTACGAATCATCTTCTGATAAACTAATCATCATAAAAAAGTGCTAAACTATAACATCATAGTGATTTACGTTACCTGTATATGCAGTCAGTCTTAATTATGAAAGTAAAAAAGTTCAACCTACTTTAAAAGTAAGTTGAACTTTTTTACTTATTGCAACTACTTATCTTCTTTTACGATAAAAGAGATAGGCTACAGCTACTATCATGCCCAAACCACTAATGCGTAAATACCAATTTGGCTGATCGCCAGTGTGGGGATAACGATTCTTGTTGGACGAATTTGATGTAGTTGTTGTAGTAGATATCGGTGTCTTTGTTGTATCAGTTGCGGTTGTGCTTGATTCTATTGTTGGTTCCGTTGTTGATTCCGTTGGTGATTCCGTTGTTGATTCTGTTGTTGGTTCTTTCTTATTTGACATTTGCAAAAAAAGTACCTGCGCTTCATTTTCATGTGTAATCACAAAAGCTAACGGTGTGGAATCCAATTCATAGCCTGGTAATGTTTTTTTCTCCACAAATTGGTAGCGGCCAAAAGCAAGGTCTTTGACGAAAATGCGACCATTTTTATCTGTTTTGTATGTGTTAAGTAATGTACCATCTGACTTTTCTAACGCGAAGACCACTCCGGACATTACTTCTTTTGTATCCTCATCTCTCTTTTCAAGGGCTACTTGACCTGTACTACTACCCTTTTTTTGATTTATTATAGTTATTGTTTGTTCATCTGTTTCTTTATCGCTAACAAAAAGATGATAAAGTTTTCCATCGGCTTGGTAGCCATCAGGAGCTTTTGTCTCTATAACATCATATTTACCAAAAGGAAGATTATCAAAGTAAGCTTCTCCTTGTTCATTCGTTTTTGTGTGCTGATTAAAATCACGTTGATGCTCATTGCGAATTGCGAATTCTGCGCCAGCTAACGGCACTCCATTTTCGTCAGTTTTAATAATCTTACCACTGCCTAGCTGAAGTGGCGTTTTATGATTGGTCCATTTTTCTACCGTGACATTAGTTTCTTTGTCATAGCCAACGCTGACTTTTTTGACTAGATTAGTCGCATTATATCCAGATGGTGCTTGTAATTCTCGGACTTCATAAATACCTTGGGCCAATTCGTTAAAATATGCTTCCCCATTGGAATTAGTTTTTTGTTCCATATACTCTTTTTGACCAAGTGCACGGACACCAAAAACTGCCCCTTGTAAAGGTTGCCCACTTTCTTGATCAGACTTTAGAATCTTCAGACTGCCTTTTTTGATGGTTGTCTTTTTGTTGCTCCATTTTCCTAAATTGACCATTTGTCCATCTTCGTTTACGTGTATCACTAGCGGGTGTGGAGTCAATTCATAGCCAGGTAAAGAGTGTAATTCTGCAACTGTATAAAAAGCACCGGCATTTAAATCTGTGAATTTGACGTTCCCATTATGATCAGTTTCTTTACTAATAAAATCTCGTTGACCGAATTCTCTCACACCAAATTTCACACCGGCTAGCGGTTCTCCAGTTAAAGAATCAATCTTAGTTAATTGAATACTTCCTTTTTTTATTTCTTGTACTTTATTAGAAACCTCTATCACAGCTTTTTTTTGATTTTCTCCCACATAGATAATTTGTGGATGCCGATCAACTTGGTAGCCACTTGGTGAAGTTAATTCTACTAACTCATAGTAACCTGGGATAAGATTTTCAAATTCTGCATTGCCTTTTGTGTTCGTTTCCGCTTTAAAAAACTTATGCTCCCGTAAACCTCTTAACCCAAAGACTGCTCCAGCTAACGCTTCGTGAGTATCAGCATCAACTTTATGAACTTGAATTTTTACGCGGGCAACTGTCTTTTTCCGATTTTCTAACGTTAAATGAATGGTCGGCTTTTCTTCACTTATTACTACTGAATGGATTGTCGTTGATAGCGCGTAACCTGCCGGTGCTTTTGTTTCAATAATTTCATAATCGCCATACGCCAAATCACTAAAGGTTAGATTCCCTTGCGCATTTGTTTCTTTAACGGCAATAAAATTTGTTGCACCTTTTTTTCGAATACCAAACTCGGCTCCAGCTAAAACAGTATGGTTTTGACTATCTTCTTTTTGTAACAGAACTTCTCCTTGTTTTTCTTGCTCTATTTCTGGTAACCACGGATTATAAAAATTGTGAATTTCCATACCATCACGTTGATGAAGATTCTTTACAAAGACATAGCCATTGATACTTCCAGAATGATATACCACTGTTGCTTTTGGTGCGATGATACTCCCAATAGTAAAACTATGATAATAGTTTTTACCATTGTCTTTTCCATAATTGTCTGCACCATTATTTGTTATTCCGGGCAAAGAAGTATCCGGATAGCTACCGTCATCTTCAAGATAATTTGTAATGCTTTGGGCGTTGGGTAAGTAAAAAGAAACTTTACTTGCCAATTCACGATAAGTGCCGCTTTCTTGTTGAAAAGCTCCAGCAATACTTGTGCCATTCATAATAATTTTTGTAGCCGATGAGGTCACAATAATTTGTTTGTAGCGATCTCCTTGTAAGTACGCTGCTGGAATTGCCAATGTTTTAATCTCTAAAGGATCCGTTGCCTGATCCATTTTTAAAATTAGGACGCGTGAATCACGCGCAGATTCAATTAATTGAATTCCAGAACCTTGATAAACTTTAGCACCCAAGTTATTTGTTAATTGATCCAACTTTTCTGTCAACTGATCTTGTTGCATTTGCAAACTGGAAAAGGCGCCATCTATCACATTATCACTCGTTTTATACGCAACCGCAGAAAACCATTCTCCTAAATTTTTGTAAATCCAATCATTCATACTTAATCGACCAACCAACCAGCCCTGTGTTTTACCGTTGGTTGTTCGATTTTCCACGACTGGTTTTACCCATTCACTAGTGGCACGATTATCAATTTTTCCTCCGATCAGAACATTTACAAATTGATCTTCTCGAATAGGATCACCAATTGTGGTATTTATTTCCCGAAAAGAAGCACCGTAAGTAAACGTTTGCAAATCGTCCGGGAAAACACTATCTCCTTTAACTGCAATGGCACCTTCCGTATCAGCCATATTCGCAGAATGTTGTCCGGTTAAATAGGCATTATAATACCAAAGATTACTTAATTTATCTTCATCTGAAGTCGGAAGCGGGCGAACCACTGCCCCTCTAACAATGCCGGTATCATTGGCCTTTTTAATTGGTAGACTACTCGAACTTTCCGTTGTATTTTTCAAAATATCTGCTGTCGTATCGCGGGTAACACTAGAATCTTGTGCTTGGCTATTCTTTATTTCTGGGTTCGTAGACGCTTTGGCACCTGTTGTCTCATGAGATGATGAATTTTGAACAGTAGCTTGTGTGATCGAGACGGTTACTTTTTCTGTTTCTTCTTTTTCACCTGATTGCACAGCGGCGATTACATACTCCCCAACTTTATTGGCTTGATAATGATACGTCACGCTTTCGGAATGTACACTTTCTTGGGTTAGGCTAAAACCTGTACTAGGTGTCACCTGAAGTTCTAATTCTTCTGGGTTTGTGGTCGAAACCACTAATTCTCCTTGGTCAAGCACCTTAGTAGGCTGTGGTTTAAATGCTAACCTTAGTGGCTTGTCAGCCGCTGATACAGAATGAGAAAAAATAACAGATAAAACAATTGGAAAGAGTAATATTCCAACAAACAACATTTTCCCTAACTTTTCAATTTTCCTTTCCATCGCAATTCCTCCTTTTGAGGGAGTATATAGCCATGAAAAGATTCTTTCAAGTAATTGCGATTACTAAATTTTTCTAACCAAAATACATATATTTTTTTTATTTTAATGACTTCTTTTAAAGCGTCTTTGTTTTATTAAATTATCTCTGACTATCCTTCTTAATTAAAAGCGGGAAAATAAAATAACAAAAACAAGACTGGGGCGAAAAATTTGCTCCAGTCTTGTTATAAAAATTTATTCTCCGTGAATCAAAGACCCTTTGGCCTTGTTTGGACAACTGCTTTTCTATTAGAAATACTTTTCATTTCTATCAAGCCACCTATTTCATGCCTAGTTAGCATTATCTGTGCTACTTGTCTTTTCGTCATCTTCTATACCACTAGGATTTTCATTATCTTCTTGCTCTGATTCATTTGGTACTAATTCTGGTTCTGATTCTATATCATTTTCATGCTCTTGTTCTGATTGGTTTTCTTCTTGACTGTTTTGTGGTGGAACTTGGGGTTGGGTATAATTGGGATAACTTGGCTGGGTGTATTCTGATTGATTGGTTGCTTCTTCATACTGATTTGTAAAAGAGGAATCTGTTTCACTACTATTATTTGCTTCTGCTTCTAGTTGCGCTGCTTGCTGGGCTGCCGCTTCCTCCGCTTTCGCTTTTTCATCTGCCGCTTTTTTTATTTTTGTGGTTAGATCATCTAATTTTAGTTGGGCAGCTTTTTTATCTGCCTTTAAATATTCATCTGTCATTTTATCAATTAATTTTTGTGCCGTTTTAATATCCGATTCTTTTTGGGAATCTTCAGCGTCTTTGATGGCACTTTCTACTTCTACGAGTTGTTTTAATAGGGCAGCCAATTTTGTCATTTTTACTTGTAACGCAGATTTTACTTGCTGATTTTCACTTGTTATTCTCTTTATCGCGTGATTTGCAGCGTCAATATGATTTTTGTCTCGCGTTTTATAAGCTAATTCAACCGCTTGTTCCGCTTTATTTACAATTTCGATTTTCTTTTGCGTTATTTCGCGTTTTTGAATTGCTAATTGTTCAGCTTGTACTTCCTTATTATAGTGCATGGTACCATATGTAACGACGCTCCCAGCGGTAATAAATGCTATTATTACAAATAAAAAGCCACTTTTTTTCATCTTTTTTCCTCCCAAATTTTTTTTCATTCTACTTTATTGCCTAAAAATATTCCCCTATGACTATATTTTATCATGTTCAAGATTAGTTACAAACTCATATAAAAAAAGCCTTATCCAAATTACTTAGATAAGGTCTTTCGTTATTTAAAATTAATCAACTCGCTATTAGTGTTTATTCCCATGCTTTTATATTTTTATGAGCAAACTCTTTAAAGGTCCGCGGATTTTTCCCCATAACATCGTGAAACGTTGTCGTGACTTTCTTGGCTGTACCTAAACGTGTCATCATATAAAGCATCTCCATTACTGTCGCATATTCTTTATCCAATCCGCGAATAGTTAGCCAATATTCTTTAGCCAAACGCGGACTAGGATTACTATACTGTATTTTTCGTCCCAGTATTTCACTTAAAATCATGGCAACTTCATAATAATCAATGGCTTGTCCACCGGTAATTGAATAGGCATTGTTTTGATGCTTTTCAGGTTCGCACAAAACTTTTGCTGTAATTTCACCAATATCTTCGGCATCAATAAAACTTGTCAAAGCCTTTTTCACCGGTACCACAATATTGTTGAAATGCTTGATTTCAAAAGCATGGACGCCACTAATATTTTGCATGAAAAAACTTGGCCGAATATGGCAATAAGGTACGTTTGATTTTTCAATGTATTTCTCAATTTTATAATGAGGTGGTACCGGATTATGTTCAATACCAATTAAAGACAAAAAGCTAACCAACTTAATATGACCGCTATCTTTCAACGCATCAATAAATGGATATAAATCAGCCGGATTGCCTAAATGAGGAGGGCGCATAATAAAAACAGTCTCTACATCTTGTAGTGCTTCAGCATATGTTTTACTATCAGTAAAATCAAAATGTACAATTCGAGCATTTGGATCTTCTCCAAACATATCTTGCAAAACTTTCGTATGAACACCAGCAACAGTCACCTGTTGTTCATTTTTTAACACATATTCCGCAACGTATTTTCCTACATTACCAGATGCTCCTGTGACTAAAATTCTACCCATTATTTTTTTCCTCCACTAAAATAGCATTTGCCACCTCTAACAAATCAACAAATTCTATAAATTTTTCTTTCCCCATTTTTTCTTGTAATAAGCTCATTGTTTTAAAATATTCAGTATAAGCATTTTCCACTAACGTAATTGCTTTTTGGGTTGGAATTAAACTAAAACTACGCTTATCAACTAACGACTGCTCTTTTATAATGTATTCTTTTTTCAGTAGTGCCGTTGTCATATTGGTGGCCATTGCTTTTGTTACATTAAAAAACTTTGCGACAGCATTCGGAGTTTTTTCCCCTTGTGTTTTAACCAAATAAATTAACATCCCCATTTCACTTGCGCGAATGGGCAAATTTTTTTTAACATTCGTATTCATGCGGCAAAAAAGCGCAATTTGTTCCGAAGCATGCATGAAATTATCCATTACTATTTCTCCCAACTATTTAGTACATCAGATTTACTACTCGCTCATTATAGTACACTCTATTTACTAAATCAATCTTAATTTTTAAAATATAAAAAGACTAAGCTTATTGCGCTCAGTCTTAAAATTCGATACTCTTTATTATCACAATATTAAAAGATTACTTAGTGTACCCAACCCATTTTGTTAAATGGATAAAAACGTAATTTCATAACTCCTTCAATCGCATTTTTTTGTACAAAGCCAATAATGCGGCTATCTTCAGAGTTTTTGCGATTATCTCCTAATACAAGATAAGCATTTTCAGGGATCTGTGTTTGATTACGCAAATTATCAGCAATTTTTTTATCTAACTTAAAAATCTGTGTACTATCCGGCAAATTAACTGCATAACGAAGGGCCTCATACTCTGTATTTACATTTTTTTGGTGAAATAAATACAATGTTGAGCCCTGGATAATAAATTTATCACCTGGAATACCAATAACACGTTTAATATACGTCTCATCCGGCGAGTCTTGGTTATCTGGTACAAAGGTCACAATATCATAACGTTGCACTTCTTGCGTTTTTTTGATTAAAATTCGATCCCCATTGTGAAGCGTGGAAGCCATAGAATCACCGACAATTTGATGTGCTTTGTAGTTTATTAAGAACAACACACACAATACAATCGTCACCAGTAATAAAAATAAATCCCAGTATTGTCGCAATTGCTCTTTTCTTCGGTGTTGTAAAATTAATTCTATTTGCTCCGACGTTAATTTTTTTCGCACCTTCTTTTTAGAAGCTACTTGAGACACAATTTCAGAATTTTTTTGATTTTTTTCTATCATACTTTTTCAACTCCTACAATTGCATCATACGAGGAATTGGTAAAAATATTCCTACTACAACACCAAAAATATCTTTCTTTGGTACTAATCCGTAGTCACGACTATCAATCCCAAAGCTACGATTATCTGACAAAACTAAATAATAATCAGCGGGAATGCGTTGATTTTTCACCCCTCTAATATCATTAGTAGTAAAATCGGCAGTTAGCTGGTATGCGTTATCTTTTGCTTTAATTAATTCTTCACTTAAAAAGCGTTCAGGTATTTCGCGAGTACCAACGTAGAGAATATCTTCATGATAGCGAAGTTCTTCTCCAGGCAAACCAATAACACGTCGTATCGATTGTTGTTTTCTTCCTGGAACTTGAAAAGCGATAATATCAAATCGTTCAATTTCGTCATATTTTCCTATAATTAATCGATCTCCTGCTTGCAAATTTGGTAACATGCTAAAATCTTTCACTGTCTCAACTTGGAAAAAAATCAAAAATAAACTCGCAACCACCGCAATAAAAATTCCAAAGGTAACAAGCAAATCTTGAATATGACTTCTTCGTCTTTTTCTTTGGATATTTTGCGCAATCAGTTGTAATTGCCGTTGATTCAATCTTTTTTTCATCAGTATCCTCCTATTCTTGTTGGAGGGCTGATTTATCTACTTTAAATTGTGCAAAAACTTGCTCTTGAGCGTCCTGTGTTCGTTTAATATCCTTCAGATAACCGGAATTAACTTCCTTAATTTTTAGTTGCTCGATAGAAAGTCCAGCTAAATTGATACCCAACTGTTTCATTCGTGTATACAATTGTTTCAATACCAGTTTCTCGTCTTTTCCTAAACGCGGCTCTGGAACATTGGAGCCATAACTAACTAAACGTGACGATAAATCATAGATTGTATTTTGCACTTTCTTTTCGTTAGTGGTGGTTGGCAATTCAGTTAAATACTTTTCCAATTCTTGAACAATGAAATAGCCTTGAACAACATTTTCAGAATCCTTTATTGTTAGACTCGTGGATTGGTAATAACGAATATAGTAGCTTCCACCAGCAAACAATATCGAAAAAATCACGGCAAAAATAACGTTATTTCGATACTTACTTACTTTATCTGTCAAATTAAGGCGATAGCGCAACCAAGCCCGCATGTGTTTTTTACTAGGCTTCATTGCGCTGACCTTATTTAATTTCTGATATTCAGTTATCCAACCAATGCCAGAAATAAGTATGAATATACTTGTAAAAATCGCCAGAGAAAGGAGGATTACAAAAAGCCAATCTAATAGTTCCATTGCGCTGCACTCCTATCTTTTTCTATTTTTTGCAGCTAATTTTTGCTCAATTAATTGTTTTGTCTTACGTTCTTTGTTAATTTTGCGAACAATTAAATAAATGATAAGTAATAGTACCAACAATCCCCCAACAATCATCGCAATAAGCCGCCAATTAAGACCTGGATCTTCAACCAAAGTCAAATCTCGTGCGTTATATTTATCTGCCTCTTCATCGGTAATGGTGAATTTTTTTCCCCATTCCCAACGTCCACCTTTTTCTGTTGTCACTAATATTTTAGCACGATAATCACCTGGCCTCATCTCAGAACCTTCCAAACTGACTGGAAAATCAATCATTGAGTTTGGTGCCATACGCATTTGAGATTTTTTAGCGTCATATACTACTTCATCGGCATCTGCCTTCATGATCTGAACATCTGTCGTCATGCCATCAACGAAATCTGGTTGGATATTGGAATAATTTACGCTAATAACATTTCGATGATTCTTTGAAGTGGCATATACTTTGTTTAATTTCATATCTTCTTTTATATCATTTGTATCTTTTTCACTTAATAGCATTCCTGTTAAGTAAGCAAATTTATTAATAACCATTCCTTGCTCACTTTGTGATTTTGCTCCTTCTGCATCTTTTTCTTGTAATAAAATACCACCGGCAATATAGCCGTCAAATTCTGATTTTGGCATTGCAATTTCAATGTTTAAATCTTCTGATGAACTTGCCGCAAGCTTGACTTCTTTTGGAACTTTTACAATCGATTCAAAAGGATACTTTAAGGATTTGTCATTTTCAATCGCATTATTGCTATACTCAATCACACCACTACTATTGGTTTTTCCACCATAAGCTCCTACTAAAATGGTAATTTCTTTATCACTTGTATTATTCAGTTTTATTTTGACTGTCTGTTTTTGTTCCGGCTTCATTAACAAATCAAAATAGCCGACACCTTTATCTATTTGATTTTCCGGTCGGATGACTTCATAAGAGAAGCCACCTTCCACCTCACCGCTCTCATCAGCGTAACTGATAGTTGCATTTCCGAGAAATAATCCTGTTATGTAGACTAAGATTATTCCTAACCAGGCCTTTTTATTCATGGTACACACCCCTTTAGTCATTAATCAGACGGCCACTTGAAAATGACCACACACCGCAGCCGTCTGAATGGTAAAACTATGTCTTACAAATTATCGTGCATCACCAATAGTCCACGTAACCTCACCGGTATATACACCTTCTTGCATATTTACTGCAGCCGGTACTTTTAAGGATACGCTATCGTAATTATCATAATTATCATTTTCATCGTAACCAAAAACTAAATCAAATAGACCACGACCGCCATCTGCATCTTGATTGTTGTTTACTATTTCAACCGGCTCATCTGAAATTTCAACACTCGTTTTAACTCCAGTTTGAGGAACTTGCGCTGTTGGTGTTGGTGTTACTGGCAAAATGGAAATATCGTTATAAATAATCGATGCACCCTCTAGTGTGCTATTTGTATTTGTTTCGTGTGTAAATGGTGATGTCAGTTGCGCAGTAATACTATGATGATTTTGTTGACCATCTGCCCGAATATCCATATAGCGAACAAAATGTGCCATTGTTACATCTTTTTCTGTACCTGTTTCTTTGGTTGTAAAAGGTTTCGCAAAGTATTCTCGATCCGCATTACCGACTGGAATTGAATGCGTGTCAAAGTCTAAATCCGTTACCGATACAATCATTAATGCCCCTTTATCTGGGTTAATTCCGGGTTCGTCAATTTCAGGTTCATCTTTTCCTGGTGGTGTTACTTCAGGAATTTCTGGATTGCTTTGATCAAAGCGAATCACACCTTTGCCCGTAACTTCTTTTTCTGGCTCTGTATTTGCATTTGCGATTGGGGCAACCACACCTAACGCCAAAGCTCCTAGTAATGCTGCCGTAGTTAATTTTGTAATGTTTTTCATCTTCTTTTCCTCCAATTTTTTATGGTAACTCAGATAAAATCCAAGTTAGCTCTGTTTTATAAGGTTTACCGATAACTTTTTCTGTTCGTCCTGGTACTGCCAGTTGAATAGCAGAATTTAAGAATAGTGGTTTATCAAATGTCTCGTGCATAATTACTTGATCGTCACGATCAAGTCTAGGTTCTAAAGTATTTTTTACACCCTGCAAATTATTTTGTGATGCGCCAAATGAGATAAACCAAGTGCCATCACCTGTGCCTTTTTTAGCATTGGCGATTTCTTGTGTTTCCCCAATTTTCATTTCAATAATGTCTTTTTTTACAACAGGCGCTTTGGTTTTATCTGAACCATTCGTCCAAGAATAATCAAAAGACAACATCGCACCGTCTAATTCTTTATTCTCTGCTGTAGCAAATTGTTTTTCTTGTCTGACACTAACATTCCACCCTGCCTTTGTCCCTCTGCGATCGGTTACTTGAATAAAGTGTGCTCGTGGCATTGTGTCATCTGCAAACATCATGGCATTTGCTGCATATTTTTGATCATTTGTATCACTTTTTTGTGTTGAAAAATTTAAACTCGGAACATAATCCAACCGTAATAAATCTGAACTAGGAGGAATTAAATCTTCTGGTTCAATTGGATTTACTGGATTTTCAGGATCGGCTACTTGTTGCTGATCATTAAATTCAATTTTTCCTGTTCCAGCAGTATCGCTTTGTGCCAATACCACCTGTGGCATCATCAAGAAAAGGAAAGAAGATAGTAAAAAGAATTTTTTCATCTCTTCTCCTCCTTTTTGCGTTTCTTCCAAAAAAGTAACAAGAAGAATAGTAAGATGAGGCCAATACCTGTGTACATCAAACTTTTCTTTATCATTTCCCCTGTAGCTGGGTAACTTTTGCCATGTGGTTTTGACGTGCCACTCGGTTTTGCAACTGATGTAATACTTTGTGATTGTTGCGTGGAATCAACACTTCCATGTTCACCTTCTTCAAATACAATGACACCTTCTGTCGTTACACTTTGCGATTTTTGCCCCTGTTCTTCAGCATCTACTGTGGAAAAAGAGACGAACAATGCAAGAAAAATCATTGCGATTGTTACAATTGAACTTAATCTAAAAAACTTTCGCTTCATTTTTTCTCACATCCCCTCTATTTCGCATCTCCTAGTGTCCAAAGAATTTCGGCTTGATATTCACCAAGTTTTTTGACTTTTGACGCAGGTGCTTCAAATTTCAGCCCTGGACCATTTTCATCCCAGGTATCACTAATGTTGTACTCTGATTGATTTTCTGCATGCTGTGCTGAATAAACTGCTTCTGCTTCATCGTGAAGTACCACTGCTGAATTTTCATCAGTAGTTTTTTGATAACTTAAGACATCCGTCAAAACAAAGTTTGGGTCATCAACATCTCCTGCTTGCAATGTGAAGTCCTTTGTCAAGGTTGCCGTTAATGTCCAGTTAGCTTTTATGCCACGATTATCCCAAATCACTAATGGTTCTTGGTATTGTGGTTTATCCACGCGAATGTCAGAAAACCAAACTTGATGTGTTTCAAAATCCAATGTTTCAGGATAAGAAGAGATAAATAAAGTACCGTCAAATTCATATTTCACAATTTTACCGGTGGAAGTCACTTCTACTTGATCCTCATCTTCAGGTCTAGTTAAAAGCAAGTAATGTAAATCTTCTGCATCTTGCAATCCTTTTAACACAGCTTGGTCTGCCGTTAAATCAACTTTATCGCCTGGAATCTTGTCGCTAATTACGACTGGTGTCACAATATCTTGATCTTTACTATCGACAAATCGAATCGTTAAACTATTATCAAAAATTGTAATTTCTACCGTAATAGTCGCTTTGTTGCCGGCTTCGTCTACTAGTTCAATCAGCAAATCTTTTGTACCTGGAGTTTGTACCATTTCATCAAAATCTTGATTTTCAGCAAATTTTACACTTATCTTTTCTACTTCACTCACATTATCGGCCAAGTTTTCTAAAAATATTTTGGGATCTGCATTTTGAATGGCATTAACATTCCCAATATTAATCTCTGTCGGTTTAGAATCTGCTGTTGGCGCTGTTTTATCATTAAAAGTCACTTGAATAGTTTTAGAAACTTTATCCGTTCCATTGTCGACAGTTAATGTAATCGTCATCGGTTGTTCTTCATGAGCACTATCGACGATGACTTCTTCCACATCAATACTGACTTTATCTGTATCGGTCACAGAAGTAACTACACCTTCAACCAGCTCCACAGCTTCTACTTGCCCATTTGTTAAAATGAATTCTTTTAATTGATCTTTTGTAACTGCATTTTCCCATTCATTTCGATCTAAGCGAAAATCTTCTCCGGTAATCGCAACATTACCGCTTACTTCGCCTTCTACTACAGTAATTGGGATTTCGATTGGTTCACTATCATTTTTGGCTTTATCCGTTAAAATCACATGAATAACTTTACTACCGACTGAACTTACTAAGGTTTCAATTTCATTTGCATTTTCTACCAAGCGAATTTGAAGTTCCTCAGCTTCGGTTACATTATCCTGATACGTACTTAAAAGCTTAAATAAATCGACATCTGATCCAATGAGGTAGTCTGCTTTATTTAGTGGTACCAAGGTATGTTTTCCTGTACCAGTCGGAGGTTCTACATCTTTTACTGTCACCACTATTTCCTTTGTGATACTTTCTTGTAACCCATTTTCGACATCTGCCGGTACAATTAACTTAACGGTATATTCTCCAGATGCTGTTGATAATCCACCTAGATCTGCTACTTCAATCTTCTCTGTCACATCAACTTCAGCACCATCTTTTAAATAAAATGCGCTTGCGCTACTTTCAGACAAAATAAAATCTTTAATTTCTGATTCTGTTTTATCTTTTATGTCTGTTGCGTCAATTTCAATATCTTTAGCATCAATGCCGGTTCCTTCGCCGTAAACAATCAATTTGGCTTCAACTGTAGCTGTATTGCCAGCTTCATCTGTTACGTTAATTTCAATCACATGGCCTTCTTTAGTCGGCTGATGAACTAACTCAGAAATATCTGTCTTGTAAGAAATAGCAAACGTTTGATTCTCCATCGGGTTTGTATCCTGAATATTTTCTAAAAAGACATCAGCACTTGGTGGCATTACTCCTTTTTCAACAATGTAAGACCGTCCATCTGCAGTTGGGGCAGTTGTATCTTTTACGGTCGTAATAACGTAGTTTTCCTTACCATTTAACCAACCAACAGCCATTATTTTTTGACCGGCAACTAATTTAGCTTGTTCTTCGGCAGGAACTGTAAACTGATAGTCACCTGTAAAAGAATCAGCAATCGTATGAAAAACTCGACTATCACCCTCTAAAGGAGAAGCAACAGATGGTGTTCCTACTGGTCGATCTAATGGTGGCGGATCATCTTCTGTATAATCATCCCGTTCAACATAGTAAAAAGTAATAGCAGTTCCATTGCCGTACTCTGGATCGGGATTAACAACCCCACTAAATTCCTTGTGCGTATCTTCACTTGGATTATCTGTAATATCGTTTATGCCAATATTGACATCCTCAATAAATTCAAACAAAACCCGTGAAAAACCGGTATGGGTAGCTGACGGAACAGCGCTGCCAGAGCGTCCACTCGTATAATAATTCGCCAAGAAGTCATCAGTGATATTGCTCGTTACACTTTGTCCGACTAAACCTGTTTGATTTCGACCATTATACGTAACATCTACTCCATAAATTGGAGCCCAAGATTTATATAATGTGGTAGGATCTGATTTCAGCCATGTAGATACTTTTTGGACATCGGCAATAAAATGACCTGGATTTGACATATTAATTAAATGAGCGTTCGTATTAGCTCGAGCATCTAAATCAATAGAGAAGGCATCAGCGAAGCGGAAAGCTCCCCCGGATCCAATATTAATCAGATTTCGCGTGCCTGTTCCATCTGCTAACTTAATATTGAAAACTGATTTTCGCCCAATTTCAAAAGTACTATCGCTACCAGCAGTGATGACATCCCGGCTATCGTTCCCTTGGTTTGCCAAATTAACGTGTAACTCACCTTCATCCCGAACTTTCAGGATTGAATCATTACCGATTGATATCGCATTTCTAGTTCCACCCATTTGGCCGTTGATATTGATATTTACTTTTGCCTTATTGGAAATATCAATGCTTGTTCCGCCCGCAAGTTCTATCCCACCTTTAGTTGTATCCTTTGCTGTATTCAAAGTTAATTCCGCTTCGTCTTCTACAATGACATCGCCTTTATTAAGCGCTAAAACATAGTAGCCAACACCATAGTTTTCTCCGGTACTTCCAAGAGTAGTAATATTTACTTTAGCTTTACTTTTCAATAGCGCATAAGCGTCTTCTCCTGAAGTGGAGCCTGTGTTTCCATAGTAACTTGCTAAGATAAAACCATTACCATTTTCAACTTCCACCTCGGTTTCACTATTTTCTTCAAAGACGGCGCGAAAAGCTTCTAAACCCGATTGGTTTCCTTGAGTACTAATAATTCTCCCAGGGGTAAAGGGGTCTTCGTAACTATTGACAGATTTAATAGTATTTTTACCAATAAAACGCATGGTCGCTTGGTATGAAGCGGTTAACTGGCCACCTTCATAATAGACATTTTCAATTGCTAATTCTGATTCAAGTGAAGTTGCAGTTCCTATTTGAAAAGGTCCGTAATAATTCGTTCCGTACATCGCTAAATCTTTGACATAAACTTTTCTGACATCACTACTATTGGAGCGCCAACTGTATGACGTCCCATGGAAATGAATCGTATTTCCTAGTCCGTCTACAACAAAATCTACACGATTAACTGGAAGAGTAGGGCGTTCAGAACTAGACCCTGTTCCAGTCTGAGGATTTGAAAAACTTGCGGTTACTTTAATATAATCCGCATCATTTTTTTCTGCTTCATCTCCTGAAAAACCATTGGTGACTGCCTTATTAAAGTCTGACCAGTTATCTACTTCAATAATTTTCGTCGCAGCTGCTTCTGTACCCCAAACCGCGGTTTCATCTGCTGCGGCTTTTATCAATCGTGCTTTTGATATTTTTTCATCTGATTCATCTGATTCATCAGCTTCTTCAGCTGTTTCAGATGACGAGACTTGTGTTGAGTGATCACGGTTGTCTGAGTCGTCAATTTCTTCTAAAATAGCTGAACTAGCAGTAGTTTTTATATTTGTACCATCTGTCGTTTGGACGGTCTGATCTTCACCCGCAAAAATCGGTTGTAAATAGCCAATAACATTTCCAACTAGCAACAAACCCGCAATTGCCATTAAAACAATCAACCCTTTTTTCTCTTTCTTCATTCAATTCTCAACTCCTTTCTATGTCGATTTCTGCTCATTGGAGAAAAGCAATGAACGATACTTTCAATCACTAAATCGTGATGAAACCTTGGTTAAGCGGATCATGCAACCAAGGTGTTAACCGCAGTTGTTGTCCTTCATAAATTAAATAGCTGTTTAAATTATTCCATCTTCGTAGCGACTGAATCGATAAACCAAATCGCTTTGAGATTTTAGCTAACGTATCGCCACGTTGAACACTATAAAAACCAGCAGGACGTTCTCTGTAGGCCTTGACGGAATAATTTTTGAAAAAGGGTGTGTTCAATCTCAAAAACAGATGACTTCCTGCTGGCTTACTAAAATGTTCAAAGCTTGTTTCAAAATATTTTTCAGGATAATGCAATGTTTCTTCTTCTTTTAAGCGAACTGTTTTACCAATATTTAACACTTGGCCTACAGTTAAAAGATAACTATTTAAGTTATTGCTAGAGACAAGCTGGTGTATAGGTATGTGATACAATTGAGAAATTAACGTTAAAGATTCCCCTGATTTCACTTTGTGTTGGATTGTCTCATTGTTTTCATTTTGATTAATTGAACCTTTTAACTGAGATATTTCTTTTGAAGATTTATCAATATATCTATTCATTTCTCGCACGTTATTTTCAGATTTTTCTGTATTTTCAACCGATGAATACCTTGCTATATTTTCAGGTTTCCCATTCGGTGTATCATAACGGGTCAAACCATAAGCTTTGATTAAGCCATTTAATTTAGCTGCGTAACTTGTATCGGTTGCATAACGCCCCATTAAAAATCGAGTTGCGTCTTGATACGAGTGAGTATTGCTTTTCCACACACCGCTGTAAAATCCATGATTATATGGAAGCCCTCCACGAATCAACTGCACATAATCTTCCAAAGATTGTTTGTAGGAAGGATACTTTCTGAAATTCGCCCGAATAGTAAAATGATTACCACTTCCGTCATCTTCTTGTGTCGCAAAATTAACACTTGTCCCGTGGTAACTTCCCTTAATACCAAATAAATTGTAATTAGGAGGACTTGCAAGCTAACTATTCCCTGATGCACTTTCCAAAATAGCCTGTGCAATCATAACGGACGCATATAATCCATGCTTTTGCCCCAATTGTCTGGCATCTTCACCAATTGTCCGGACAAAACGTTGCGTTGTAAAATTAGGTGAAAAAGTATAGCTGTTTTCTCCAATTGATACGTTGTTTGTTATTTTACTCGAATCTTTCAGCGTAGGTTTTGCGATTGGCGAAATTTTTCTATTCGTACTGGAATAAGAATCAGACGCTTTCTTTTTGTTACCTAATTTGGTATTTTTATTTACTTTCTTTGCTATCGGATTATCCTTGTTTTTCTTACTAGCCATATTTTTTTCAACTTCTTTTATGGTAGTTGTTGCTTTATCTTTACTTTTCTCTGTTTTTAAGTTGGAATTGTCTTTGGTTTCATCATCTACTTCTGATTGGCTCGGTAAAACTTCCGTAGCTTCAGAGTTTGTAGTTTCTGACAACAGTTGTTCTTCAGAGCTATCAGTAGCTGTTGGTGTCTTTTCCTCTTCTTTGGCTAGGTCAGATTTTTCATCAGAATCTGAAGAATTTTCTTTGTTTTGTTTGATAGCTTCAGATTCTGTAGTCTCAACTAATTCATCATTACTAGAGAGGGGAACTTCTAACTGACTATTTTCTTTTTTTGTATTTTGATTATTCTGATCTTTATCAAAATTTTTGGCTTTTGCTTGCTCTGGAAACATCGCTGGAAAAGATGAAACAGCAATAATGGTGCCCGTTAGTAGCGTAATTATTTTTTTCATAATATTCCCCTCTCATATTTTTATTTTGAAGCCCGTTGTGATTGTTGTAGTAATTGATCCAATAATGAAATGGAATCATTGCGCATTTTTTCAATATAATTTTGATAACGAATACAACCTTGTCTTAATTCAGCAAGCTCTTCTTCCGATTTCAACTTGATGTCATGTGCATCAAATTCTGCTTTACGAACAATTTCTTTAGCCTTTGACTTGGCTTCAATTAAGACATCTGCTAATTCATTTTTTGTCAGTTCTAAATCATCTTTTGCTTGTTGACACTTTAAAGTCGCCAACTGATCTTTTACTTGTTGATATTTTGTTTGAAGTTCAGCAAATTCGGCAGAACTATTGTTTTCAGTTTCGTTAGATTCCATTTTTACAGTCTGCATTTCCAACCGCTGAGTTAATTCCATTGCCCGATTGCTCGCAAATTCTAAGTTAGTGGTTAATTGCTTATTTTCAGCTTTTAATGTCTCTATTTTTTTGTTCAATCGCTCTATTTCTTCTACGCGTCCTTCATAATCTGCTGGAATTGCCTCAACAGAAGCCAATTCTTTTTCCATCTTTTCTACTGTTAATTGTAAATCTTGGTTTTTTGCTATTGCTTCTTTTTTTTCTTGTTCATAGACTTGGTTTTTAGCTTTCAAAGCTTCTATTTCTTTAGCTAATTTTGCATTCTTTTCTTCTAATTCTTTGACAGCCTCATCATCACCTTCATCGTGGAACCCTAATTCTTCCAACTCTGCCAGTAGATCATCTTTCTTTTTTTTACCAAACATATTCTTTTCCCCTTTCCAATTTTTAATTCCGTCTAATTTAAATGAAGTCAACGACCTAAGTTGATTTCATTTTTTCTACCTAAATAGTTTTAGGCCACATTTTTAGTATATAAAAATTTTTGAAATACTTTTCTCAAATTTATTTTGATTATTTAATAAAAATAAAAATAAAAAGTTGTTTTTTTATCACAGTTTTATTTTTTTTTGAAAAAAACTGAGAATTAGATTTTCTTTTATGGCTTTACTCCTTTATTTATCCGTATTTTAAAAATCCATTTGCTTTTGAAAGCATTTTTTCTCTATCAAAACTTTCTATAATTCAAAAAAATTTGATTGGGACAAAAATCATTTTCTGCGTAAGTTTTCTTTTATTATCAAAGTTCCTCAAACAAATTATTTATTTTGACTAGCAGCGTAATTATGATGTTTTTGCGGCACAATTAATCGCTTTTTAAATAAAATAGTAGTAAAATATATTTAGCTTACAAAAAGTAAGGTAAAAAGGAGGATAATTTCCATGAAAAAAATTGGTTTTTTAAGTTTTGGTCATTGGATGGATCGTGGTTCATTAGTTAAAACCGCAAGCGATGCTTATTTACAATCGATTGAATTGGCTGTTGAAGCAGAAAAGCTTGGGATCGATGGCGCTTATTATCGCGTTCATCATTTTGCCCCACAAATTGGTTCCCCATTTCCACTTCTATCTGCAATTGGTGCTAAAACAAGCAAAATTGAAGTGGGTACAGGTTTAATTGATATGCGTTATGAAAACCCATATATGATGGCAGAAAATGCTGGTTTAACAGATATCATCACACAAGGTCGCGTGCAACTAGGTGTGGGCCGTGGTTCACCAGAACAGGTTTTAGATGGTTGGAAATATTTTGGCTATGATTATTCTGAAGAAGAAATTAAAGACGTTACCCGAGAACGAACGTTAGAATTTCTTGATTTATTGGAAGGAAATCATTTTGCTGAACCAAATCCGCAACCTATGTTCCCACAAGCTCCTGGAAAACTGCGGATTGAGCCTTATTCAGAAGGTTTGCGTCAACGTATTTGGTGGGGCGCAGGTTCAAAAGAAACTGCTATTTGGGCAGCAAAACACGGTATGAATTTACAATCTTCTACTTTAGTAAATTATGAAAGTAATGAACCTTTCCATGTGCAACAAGCCAATCAATTACGTGCTTTTAAACAAGCTTGGAAAGAAGCCGGTCATGATTTTGAACCTCGGACACTTGTTACTCGTTCCATTCAACCAATCACAACTGATTTGGACCGTCAGTTATTCGGACAAGATGGCCAACCACAACAAGATTCAGTTGGTTACTTAGCTTATCATCGCAATCCGACAATTTTTGGGCGTACTTTTGCTGGCGAACCAGACAAATTGGTAAAAGAATTAGCTGAAGATGAAGCAATTAAAGAAGCAGACACTGTCTTAATTACAATTCCAAATACTTTGGGCGTGGAATACAACATGCACATTTTAGAAACAATCATTAAAGACGTGGCTCCTGATTTGGGTTGGCGTTAAAAAATTTTTATGTACAAAAAACGACAAAACTACTTGCAAACTTGAAGGTAAACTTCAAGCTACAGCCGTTGTTTTGTCGTTTTTTTGCTATTTTTTAATAATCATTTGAATCGCCTGTTCAATTTTTTGTTGTTGAACTGTTGTATCCGGAGTTGGATTTTCCAAACAATTTTTTAAATTTTCGGCTACAATAATGCCCATTACGCGATCAATACTGGAACGTACGGCACTCAATTGAGTAATTACATCCACACACTCTTTTTCTTCTTCAATCATCTTTTGGATACCACGAACTTGTCCTTCTGTACGTTTTAAGCGATTTATTATATTTTTATCGCAATTGGCCATCTGCTATCTTCCCTTTCCATTCTGCCATACCACCTAAAATATTCGTGACCTGATAACCTTGATTCGCTAAGAGATCACATGCAAGCGCCGAGCGTCGACCAGATTGGCAGATAATATAATAATGTACATTTTTATCCAACTCATTAAAACGATTTTCTAGTTGACTTAAGGGAATATTTTGTGCAGTAGGAATATGTCTTTCAGTATATTCAGCGACTTCTCGAACATCTATAAGTGTTTCTTTTTGCCACAATTCAGCAAAATCATCATTTTTGATCGTATTATTCATAATCAATCTCCTTGGGATTTACCATTTTATATAAAGCAAAAGCACCATCCAAATTTACTACATCAAACCCATTTTGTTTTAAAATTCGCTCTGCAAGATAACTACGTAAACCACTGTGGCAAGTTACAATATAAGATTTTGTTTTATCTAATTGATTCAAATTGTCTCGCAAAGTATCCAAGGGAAGATGAAGGGCTTGTGAGAATCTACCATTATTGGTTAACTCTGATTTACTGCGGACATCTAGTAATAGTTTGCCCTTTTGCATTTCATCAGCCAAGTTATACCATTGAATATTTTGACTAAGTCCTTCTGCAATATTTATTGCACTATAGCCTAGCATGTTGACAGGATCTTTAGCAGAGCCAAAGGGTGGTGCGTAAGTGAATTCTAATTCTGGTAAATCAAAAATGGTTTGTCCACCTTTAATTACGGTAGCAAGTATATCAATCCGTTTATCGACACCTTTTTGACCTACTCCTTGCGCACCATAGATTACTCCCGTTTTGGGATTGAAAATTAATTTTAAGGTTAATTCGGTGGCCCCAGGGTAATATGCTGCGTGATCTTTGCCACTAACGTGAACAATCGCATAATCTAATCCGGCTTGTTGCACAGCTCTTTCACTCAAGCCCGTTACGGCAGCACTTAAATTAAAGACGCGTACGATCGCCGTCCCAATACTGCCTTGATTCTTGCGTGGCAAGCCAAAAATTACATCTGCAACTTGTCGTCCTTGTCGATTAGCTGGTGAGGCTAGAGAAATTAGAGCCTCTTCATTTGTAATTCGTTGTTTTGTCACAACTGCATCCCCGACTGCAAAAATCCCTGGTAAATTCGTTTGATAATTTTCGTCTACTACAATGCCACCTTTTAAACCTAATTGAATTCCCGCGTCTTTAGCAAGTTGAGTTTCAGGCTGCACACCAACAGATAATATAGTAATATCTGATTTAAGACTACTACCATCGTCTAAAATAATTTCCTGACCTGCCTGTTGAAATGCTGCCGCCGATTGTCCGGTGATAACATTGATTCCATTTTTCACCAATTCATTTTGAACAAAACATGCCATTTCTTCATCTAGCGGTGGCAGGACGTGAGGTGCTTTTTCAATAATTGTGACAGTCAATCCCGCTTTTTGTAAATTTTCTGCCATTTCCAAACCGATAAACCCAGCCCCGATAACCGTTGCATATTTAACTTCCGACGTTAGCGCCTGCATAATTTTATCTAAATCCGGCACATTGCGGAGAGTAAAAACATTTTTTGCCTCTGCTAATCCCAAAATCGGGGGAATAAATGCTTTTGCTCCCGGTGATAACACTAAAAAATCATACTTTTCACGATAAACTTCATTTTGATTTTGAATCGTTACTTCTTTTTTTGCTGAATCAATGGCTGTCGCTTCATGAAATGGGCGAACATCTAAATTAAATCGTGCCTGCAAGCTTGCTGGTGTTTGAACAAGTAAATCCTCTTTTGCTGAGATTTCCCCTGAAACGTAATAAGGTAAGCCGCAATTGGCAAAAGACACAAACGGCCCTTTCTCCAAAACAACGATTTCTGCTGTTTCATCTAACCGGCGCAATCTTGTTGCCGCAGACATTCCTCCTGCAACCCCACCGATAATAATTACTTTCATGATTTTCCTCCTTTGACTTTACCAGACCATTGATTCATTCCACCTTTAACATTTATGACATTGTAACCTTTTCGTTTCAATTGTTGTGCTGCTTGCTTACTTCGCATCCCAGATTGACAAATCACGTAGATAGCTTTGTCGCCCTTTTCTTTGTATGCGGCAATTTTGTTTAACGGGACATTTTTCGCTTTTATAATATGCCCCTGACGGTATTCAGCCGGAGTTCGAACATCTAATAATAGAATATTATCATTTAACTTTGTCGCAAGTTCCCTGATTGTTATACTTTTTACCATTGAAAAAAATGAAAACATACTTCCCTCCCAATATACCCTGATAGGTATATTGAACACTAGAAAAAACGCTTTGTCAAACTAAATAGGTTATTGAAGCAAATAAAAAGGCATCAAAATTGGATAGTTTCCATAAACAAATACCTATAAGAGGTATTTTTAAAAATTATTTTACTCTTTGTATACGGTCAACCTTAAACTAAACTTTGAAAAATTTCCCCTTAAAAGGAGCGCCAGTTTACATTTACGCAGCACAGTAACCCAGAACTTATTGGAATACCAGATTTCCTCGTAAAAATTACTTCTTACTATAAAAAACTACGACATTACGCCGTAGTTTTTTAACTTTTTTAATTTTTGATTGCTAATCCGATTGCCAAATATGCAGCATACACACACCAGATAAAATACGGTGTAAATAAAAATGTCGCTAATCGTTGAATCGAATAAAAACGAATGAGACAAGCAAAAACTGTCCCTAATAATAGTAAAACAATAACAACTCCTCCAAAGAAATTCTCTCCACCAAAGAAAACAATACTCCAAATAAAATTCAAAATTAGTTGTAACGCAAACAAAAATAGCGCTTGATTTTTGACCTTTTTACTTACCTTCGCATCTAAAATGAAAAATAGCGCAGTCCCGATTAATCCATACAAAATAGTCCAAATAATTCCAATAATATTGCCTGGGGGTGAAAAAGGCGGTGTATTCAATTTCGCATATGTTGCTGCACTATCACCAGCGAATAATCCCGATAAAACGCCAACCGCTTCAACGCCCACTACACACAACAACCATTGCCCAATTTTTCTCATAGTTTTCTCCTCCCCTATTCGTAAAAGATAGGCAATTATCTTTTAAAATAGTCTCTTTTATTTATCTTACACTTTTCAAATAGGGTTATAAATGTTTTTGGTCAAATTTAAAATTAATAGTTCATAATTTTGCTATTTACAAGACGAATTATTCGATTATTTTATCTAAATGCGGTATTCTACCTAAAAAATGAAGGATAGTGCTCTTATGACAAATATACATGCAAAACAAACATGCCAAGCAAAAATAGTAGGTTTAGAAGGGATTCACGAGGTTATTCTAGTAAAACAATATCAAAATATAGCTATTGTAGAGTGCTTAGATACAAATGAATTAGCCGTTGCCCGCCTAAGTGACTTTATCACTCCTCACGAAAATAAAGTACCGAAACACAGCGAGTAATAGTAGGTGCAAAAAATTCTTTTGAAATTTTTCCGTCAAAGAAATTAAAAGATTGTCTAAGTCTTCAAACGCTTTAATTGTATTCAAACGTGTTACTGTTAAGAAGAGGTGATCAGCATGCATTATGCCATTTTTTATAATCCTACGGCTGGACATGGTGACAATGAAGAGACAGCAAAAAAAATTGCTATAAAATTAGAAGAAGCAGGACATACGTGCCAGCCTTTGACTGCCCCCAATCCTGAACAGGCGATTAAAAAGATTTGCAACTCATTGACAGATTACGATGCCTTGATCTCAATTGGCGGTGATGGAACGCTCAATTTAGTAGCCACTGCCTTTTTACAAGCAAAAAAGACAATTCCTCTTGGTGTTATTCGTGGCGGTACAGTTAATAATTTCGCTACGCGTTGGGAAATTCCTACAGATCTTAATCAGGCAATCTCTTTAATTTTAAAACAAAAAATCAAATACGTTGGCATTGGTTCTTGTCAAGACAGACAAAAAGCGATTGTCAGTTCATTAACCTTCGGAACTTTAGCTGATATTTCCAACCAAGTTCGCCAAAGTGAAAAGCGAAAATTCGGCTTGCTCATTTATCCTTTAAAAGGATTAAAGCAAATCAGTCAAAAAGCTTCTTATCACGTTCATATTCATGCTGGAAATTTTGACAAAAAAATGAAAGTCTGGATTTTCTTACTCACAACTACACATTTAGTTGGCGGCATTGATTATGTCCCATCCAGCCCTCACGCGTTTCATGTTAGTATTTTGCATAATATGCGCTTGCGTAAATTATTTCAGTTACTATTTTTTGTCTTGACGGGAAATTTACGTCAAAGAAAAAATAATACTTTGACGTATTTAAAGCCAAAAAAAATTACATTACACCCGTTGGAACAAAAAACAATTTATAGTCGTATCGATGGGGATAAAGGCCCCGCCTTACCTTTAACAATTGAATTTTTAGACGGATTTTTACCAATTTATACAGCAATTGAACAAGATTAATTCTAAAAAAGATTGTAAAATCTCACAAAAATCCCCATTAAAAAGCGGTCTACTTTTCTAATTAAAAAAGTAGACCGCTTTTTTAGCTAATAAAGCAAATATTTATTTTACTCAATGTACATGTAAATATTTTTAATTTGCGAGTAGGCATCTAAGATTGTTTTATATGTTTCACGGCCAATACCGGATTTTTTATAGCCCCCAAAAGGCGTCCCCGCAGGTAATTCCCCATAGGTATTCACCCACATGGTACCTGTCCGAACAGCGCGTGCTACGCGGAATGCTTTGTTAATATTTTCAGTAAAGACGCCTCCAGCCAAACCATAATCTGAATCATTGGCAATTTTAATAGCCTCTTTTTCATCTTTAAATTTAATCACCACGATTACCGGACCAAAAATCTCTTCTTGCGCGACACGCATCTCGTTGGTAACATCTGCTAAGATTGTTGGTTTGACAAAAGCGCCTTGTGCTAGAGGACCGTCTGTATACCGCTCTCCACCAACAACAACCCGTGCCCCTTCTTCTTTTCCAATTTTAATATAATCTAAAATTGTCTCAACTTGGCCTTCATTAATTTGTGAGCCCATTTCAGTATCTTCTTGCCAAGGCAATCCCACTTTCACTTCTTTGAAACTTTCTGTTAGTTTGGCAATGAAATCATCGTAAATATCGGCTTGTACTAATAAGCGACTACCCGCAGAACAAACTTGGCCTTGATTCGTCAAAATTCCATTTTTAGCAAACGCCAAAGCTCGCTCTTGATTAGCATCACTAAAAATAATGTGCGCTGATTTTCCGCCTAATTCTAAGGTGGCAGGAATTAAATTTTTAGCAGCGCCCTCTGCTACTTTATAGCCTACTTCTGTGGAACCAGTGAAAGCAATTTTATCAAAGCCAGGATGGGTTAACATATAATTTCCCGATTCAGAACCTTTACCGGTAATAACATTTAATACTCCTTTTGGTAATAGCGGACCTATTAATTTTGTCGCTTCTAATAAACTAAGCGGCGTAGAGGATGAAGGATGAATGACAATCGTATTTCCTGCAGCCAAGGCTGGTGCAATTTTCCAAGCAGCCATTAACAGTGGAAAATTCCAAGGTACGATTTGACCAACAACGCCAATTGGCTCTTTTAAAACCATCGTCAATGTATGTTCATCTAACTCTTTAATTGCGCCTTCTTCTGAGCGCACAAGTGCCGCAAAGTAACGGAAATGATCAACCACTAAAGGAATATCTGCGCTTTTAGTTTCCCGCAAAGGCTTGCCGTTATCATACGTTTCAATCCATGCTAATTTTTCTGCGTTTTCTTCTAAAACATCTGCAATTTCTAGCAAAATCTTACTACGTTCTTCTGCGCTCGTTACACGCCAAGTCGCAAATGCTGTCTTTGCAGCTTTTACTGCATTATCGACATCTTCTTCTTCTGCACTAATGAAGGTTGCTAACGTGGCGCCATCACTGGGATTTTTTGACGTTAACGTCTTACCTTTAACCCCTTTGGTCCACTCTCCATTAATGTACATTAAATACTTTTCATCCATTATTTCTTCTACTTTTTTCACCAAATCTCCTCCTAATTTTTGTTTGTTTACTTTTTGATTGGTGTAAAAATCAGTCAACGTATTTACACCCGTTAATTTCAGTATAAAGAAGAATGTAAAGTGACTTCAAACAATATGTATCCGCTTTCTTTTTGTGATTGCTAAAATTTTCATTCAAAACACGTCCCACTGGATTTAAAACGTCGCTTTTTTATTTTTTAAGATTTTATTAAGAGAGTTTCAAGTTAAGAATACCAGTGTATAACTTCCCATATTTCTTTTGTGAATTTTTTCCTTATGTTACGATAACTATATAACCGTTTTCAAAAGGAGGGAGAAGCATGAAAATAAATCATTTTTCCGGTGGTTTCTTTTTTGACTCTAGCACGAACAAATTAAAAGAATTATTTAAAGTCCACCAAAAAGATATTGCCTACTTTGAACCACAAAAAGTTGTCATTCCTTTTGATCAGCATATTGGTGCACCAAATGAATTAATTGTTAAAGTTGGCGATTTTGTCACAAAAGGGGAAATTATTGCCAAAAGTTCTGCCGATATTAGTGGTCATGTCCATACATCTATCACCGGTCAAGTTATTGACATTTGTGATGTTCCTGCACTTGGTGGAGGAAAACAGACAGCAGCAGTCATTCAACATATTCCATCTAAAAATCATCTAGAAAGCTTAATTGACGAGAATCTTTCATCCGAAACAAAAGTCCGCGCTGCAGGAATTGTCGGCCTTGGCGGGGCCACATTCCCAACCCACGTCAAGTTGAATCCTGCCGACCATATTGATGTCCAAACAATTATTTTAAATGGCGCCGAATGTGAACCCTTTATTGCTTCGGATGATTTTTTGATGCAAAAAGAAAGTCGAAAAATTTTGCGCGGTGGTGAAATTGCCCGAGAAATTTTAGCAGCAAAGCAAATTTTAATTGGAATTGAAGAAGATAAGCCTAAAGCGATTGCAGCGATGAAAAATGCTGCTATTGAAATAGACAATTGTCATGTCGTCTGTTTACCGGTCAAATACCCTCAAGGTGGTGAAGGTCAACTTTTAGAAACTTTACTTCGTGCTGAATCTCCTCTTGAGGGCCGATCCGTGGAAACGGGGGCTTTTACAATTAATGTTGCCACTGCTTTTGCAATTGCGGAGAGTGTCGATGAAAGAAAATCTTTGACCCATCGTTACGTTACTATATGCGGAGATGTCAAAACGCCACAAGTGATTTGTTTTCCCCTCGGAACACAAGTTAAAGACTTAATCAACTACTGCGGAGGTTTCGTAGGAACTCCCTCACGTATTATTCATGGTGGTCCCATGATGGGAAAAAGTGTCACTGATTTGTCACTGCCCTTAACGAAAGCCAGCAATGGCATTATCGTTTTTAATGAAGCCCATGATGGCAAACTCCCTGAATCACCTTGTATTCGTTGCAATCGTTGCGTAGAAGTCTGTCCTGTTCGTTTAGAACCACAAAATATTGATTTGGCCTATCGTAGTGGCGATTTGTTTACTTGCGATCAATTATTGGCAACAGCTTGTATTAATTGCGGTTGTTGTACGTATGTTTGTCCAGCTAAACGTAATTTAGCTGCTACCATTACTAAAGCTAGTAGTGAAATTAAGGCACAAAAGGAGGCGCAAGAAGATGGCAAATAAAATTTCGTTGCAAACAGCAGACTCCCCTCATCTGTTCGGCGATTCCACCACCCGTGAAATTATGAAGTGGGTGTTAATTACTTTACTTCCAATTATCCTTATTGCGGGCTATTTTTTTGGCTGGTACGTTTATCTTTTATTTTTAATTGCCATTATTACGGCACAATTATGTGAAGTGATTTGGTTTAAACTTTTGAAAAAAGAATTTACTTGGGATTTGAGTGCTATTGTGACAGCTGTTTTAATGACCATGAACTTACCACCTTCTGCTCCTTGGTATTTTCCAGTTATCGGTGCTGTTTTTGCTATTATTGTTGTAAAAGAATTTTTTGGTGGTTTAGGTTATAACTTTTTAAATCCTGCTTTAGGGGGACGAGCTTTACTAGTCGGTTTATTTTTCCAAGACATGTTTAAAATCAGCTGGCCAAACCCACCTTTTGCTAATTATTCACCAGATGTTGTCACAAAAGCTACACCATTGGCACAAATGAAGACAGAAGTATTAAGTACGGCTGAACTATGGGAGAATTTTTTAGGCCTAACAGGTGGCCGAATTGGTGAAACCTGCAGTTTATTAATTATATTAGCCGGTTTTGTTTTATGGCGTAAAAATATTATTCAACTCCACATTCCTTTCATTATCTTAACTACGGTTACTATTGGCGCATGGTTCTTTGCTGGTGATGGTGGTTTTGCACCATGGCAAACGGTCATCGGTCACTTATTAGGGGGAGGATTGTTATTAGGAGCAGTTTTTATGGCAACAGACTACGCTTCTAGCCCCAGTACAAAAGTGGGCGAATGTTGCTATGCTTTTGGTATTGGCTGCTTAATTATTGTCTTTCGTTTTTGGGGTGCAACAAATGAAGGCGTCAGCTACGCAATTTTGACCATGAATTGCGCCACACCTTTAATTGATCGCATATTACGTCGCCGTGTCTTAGGCGAGCAAGCAACACTGCCACTTGGAATAAAATTAAGAAGATAGGAGGAAAGAAGATGTCTTTACTCATGCGATTAACCTGTTTTTTCATTATTTTAATAGTACAATTTAGCGTTAATCAGTTCCCTGCAAAAATCGGCAAAAAAATCGCCACGCCATTTCTACGGCAAATCCAACTTACTGCTCTAATCACCATTGCAGCACTGGGGGGAGGAGGTTTATTTTGGCTCTACTACAATTCTTGGGGGATAGATGGTACGAATGAAGTCGTGATGCTTCCTTTTTTGATCGGTTTGATGAGTTTGTTAACCAGTGGCTGCTTACTTGTGCTAACGAGAAAAAAAATTACATCTTCTTTGCAACCGTATCTTTTTGTTTTACCGCTTGCTGTAAACTTAACACTTATACCAGAACCACTAACAGGAAGTCTCTCACGCTTTTGGTATCTTTACCTGCTAAGTTTGCTTTTCTTTTTCGTTGTCAGCTTAGTTTCAGCTGGCATTATGGAACGGATAAAGATTGCGCCGATTCCACCTCTTTTACAAGGCTTGCCCATTCAATTTACGGTACTAATGTTGATTTTTTTAAGCCTTTCTTTTTTTAAAGGTGTTTTCTTCACAGCATTATTTTAATTTTTCCAATTAAACTAGCCCCCAAAAAATAATTTAGCCAGTTAACCGGCTGGAAAATTCGAAAAACTATTTTTATCCCAGTTTACTATTTGGATATGGCGGGACCTTGTTTTGTTAGCCTTTTTACTTGTAAATAATGCCGCCTACGATGCCGGATACAATCATTAGTAAAATGGGATTAATTTTTGATTTGCGCATAATAAAAAGCATTATTCCCATTAAAAGTAACGCTATCCAATCTAAATTAGCCCAGTTGAGACGTGCTAAATCACTATTGTTAAAAAGTGTTAAAAACAAAATGGTTAAACCAGCCGACATGATTAATCCAACCGAAGCAGCTTTTAAACCAGCTAATAATCCTTGAATTGGTTTTGACTCCCGCTTCTTTTGAAAAAATGCTGCTAGCGCTAAGGAGATGACCACACCACCTGAAATACAACCAATAGTGGCAACGATCGCCCCAGGAATACCAAAAAGCTGCATTCCTACAAAAGTCGAAGTATTCACGGCTAAAGGTCCTGGTGTCATTTGGGATATCGTAATAATATCGGAAAAAACTTTTTCAGATAGCCAATGCAGCTCATCGACAATTTGTTCTTGAATCAAGGGAATAATTGCATATCCTCCCCCAATACTTAAAAAGCCTATGGTTAAAAAGCGCCAAAATAATTGCATCATCTAAATTTCCCCCTTTTTCCAAACCGTCAATATACACAAAACTGCAGTTATTCCTAAGATCACTAAAACATTGACCTGAAAAAAGGCATTTGCAATAAAACTAAAAGGGATTAAAAACGTTAATAGCAGTTTTTTCTCCTGTACAATTAATTGCACCATATCAATGAGTAAATCGACAATCATAGCTGCCACACAGGCCTGCATTCCTCTCAAAACAGCCATTACAACTATATTTTGACTAAAAGCGACGTAAAAACTAGAAATTACAGCTAGAATGACAATCGGTGGAATAATGCCACAGATAGCACTTAAAATTGCGCCCGCAAAACCACCAGCTTTTTTCCCTGCTAACACACTTAAATTAATTGCAATTGCCCCAGGTGAGGATTGCGCAATTGCTGCCATTTCCATTAAGTCATCTTTTGAAAAATATTTTTTTTCATCAACATAAAATTTGCGAATCATCGGGACTACTACATAGCCCCCACCGAAAGTAAACGCACTGATATATAAATTAACCCGGCAAAGCCAAGCGTAAAACTTAAACTTCTCCATTTTTTCACCTCTTCTAATTTCATTTTTTGCGTCGTATTTCCTTATTACTTAAGTATACGATTTGTTTTAACATGTGTGAAATGCTATTATTTCTATTATAAGATGAATAGAATTCATGTATAAAAAGAGGTGAAAATTCTATGCACTATCGGCAATGTTTAATTTTTTATACTGTAGCAAAAGAAAAAAGTTTTACCCGGGCTGCGCAAAAACTTTTCATGACGCAATCTGCTATTTCTCATAGTATGAAAGATTTAGAAACTGAAGCGGGGACTGCTTTATTTGAACGTCTCCACCGCCAAATTGCCCTGACAGCTGCTGGTGTTGCACTACTTGCCACGGTTACACCACTTATTGAAGAATTTCAACGCGTAGAAAATCAGTTGCAAAATTTAGAACAGACTGCCCCTTTACGGCTTGCTTCTTGTATAACATATGGTGAAATCACACTTTCCAAAGTATTACATCAATTTAAAAAAAATCGTCCTCAACAAAAAATCAATGTCCATATTTCTCCAGCTGAAGACTGCTTTCAAAAATTGGCTGCCGGTAAAGTGGACTTAGCTATTTTAGAAGGACGTGTTCCTAGTGGGAATTATCAACAAAAAGTAATTGCCGACTACCCCTTGGTTTTTGTTGCTGCACCAGATTTTTTACCAAAAGCTTCCCCTACGCTGAGCTTATCCGAACTTTTAAATCAGCCTCTCCTCTTAAGAGAGCGAGGTTCAGCTGTACGCGAAACTTTTGAAGCTTTTTTAACCTTAAAAAGATTACATTGTTCTCCAACGTGGGAAAGCACTGATTCTGCAAGTCTAATTGCTGCTGCCAAAAATAAAATGGGAATTAGTTTATTGCCGTATTCTTTAGTCGTTACGCACTTGAAAAAAAAAGAATTGGTCGCAGTTTCCGTTACGAAGATAAAATTGCATAATGAAATTACTGCATTGCGTCCTGCTGGGGCTAACCGTTTACCTGCTCTAGAAGAATTATGGGAACTGTTGTAACAGCTAACACAAAATAAGCGAGAGAATCGAATTTGATTCTCTCGCTTATTTATTTTGTAAAATGATTTTTAGAAGGAATATTATGTTTAGCATGTCGATTACGTTTGGTCATCATTTCATCGACTTCTTCATAATTTCTTTCGTACTCTTCTTTTCCACTCATTAAAATTGTTGTAATAATATCTAATAAATAGATAATCGCAAACTGAGTATTGACAAACTTCTTTTCATCAGCAAAATTACTGCTAAAAACAACTAATGAAATATCGCTAATTTCAGAAATATAGCTGTCTGCAAAGGAGGTAATCGAAATAATTCCTGCTCCCTGCTCTTTGCATATATCTAATGTCTCCACAATTTCATCTGTAGCGCCAGATGACGAAATGGCAATTACCAAATCATCTGCTGTTAAAGAACGACTTCCAATTAACATTAAATGGGTATTGGTTAGACACCGAGCTGTCATACCCATCTTTAAAAAACGTAAATTCAACTCTTCTGCCGTAAAGCCAGAACTGCCTAACCCATATATATAAATTCGCTTTGCTGTCTTAATTTTTTGAATAGCTTCATAAATTAATTCTTTATCCAGACTTTTATTGGTTCGATCAATGATTTTATTATAGTAATAATAAATCTGATCAAAATAGTTATCTTGTTTTACTTCAAATTGATTGGAAATGGAGTTAATTTTCATTTTCATATCGACATAAGAGGCCGCACCCATTTTACGACAAAACCGCGTAATGGTTGACGTGGAGGCACCCGTTACTTGAGAAAGACTCGTAATATTCATATTTTGCAAGCTGCTATCATTTTGTAAAACATAGTTGGCAATAGCCTTTTCTTTATCGGATAATTCATTATATTTTTGTTGGATAGTTTGTAGGATATCCATGCTATTGGCCCCTTTTCTCGTTGTCAACGCAATGTTTAATTTTTTTGTCGTGTTAAAAAGTGATACAACGCCCCCACCATTCCAGCTTTATTGCCTAGTTTTGCGAAATAAAGCTGGCTTTGACCAAAAATTGGTGAGATGAGCTGTTCTGTAATTTTTTCTTCTAAGCGTGGTTTCAAAAACGCAACTTGCTCCATAATTCCCCCGCCTAAAATAATCTGTTGCGGATTTAGTAAATACATAATTGTACTGATTCCTTTGGCTAAATCTATTAACCAATGATCTAAGACTTGCAGTATTTGCGGATTTCCAGCTTTAGCTAATGCCATGATTTCATGTCCGTTTAACTCTTTTTGCAGCACTTCTTGTGCCCGTTTTGTTAAGGCGTTTGTCGAAGCAAGGTCTTGAAATTTGTGACCGTCGACATTCAAATAACCAATTTCTCCTGCACAAAAGCTGATTCCACGTACAAGCTTTCCATTTTGATAAATTGCGCCACCCACGCCCGTTCCAACCGCTAAACAAACAATATTTTTTTGTTCCAATAGTTTTCCTTGCCACGCTTCAGCTAACAAAACACAGTTGACATCATTTTCAACTTCGCAAGGTAAATCAAAATGCGCTCGGATAGCATCTTTAAAATTTGTTCCTTGAAAATTTGGGATGGTATACCCCGCATACGCCACCTCTCCTTTTTCCGGATCAATTACACCAGAACTAGAGATTGCTACGCCGGCTATGCTATATTCTACTGATATACGAGCTGTTAAGTCAAGGACGGTGTCCAAAATCATATTTTGTGTTTTAGTATTTTGACAAGGCGTTGTTTTACTAGGTGAAATTGCTTCTCCTTTTTCATTATAAACACCACTTTTAATTGAAGTGCCGCCAATATCAATACAAAAATAATTTGTCATCTCAAAAATTCCTTTCCTAAAAGAGTAGTATAAGCCGGCAAGTCACCAGACTCCCGGCTTATTTACTATTACTTTTCCAACGCTTTAGAACGACGTAAGCCACGATCAATAACTTTATTTCCTGTTTTGACAAAATTATCTAAAGCAGCTTGCGGTGTTTTATCACCAGTCATTACTGCCTGTAATTCTGGGTATAAAGCATTGCGTATTTCTGCATAACCAGGGCTATTATTGGAGAAATTCACGACGTATTTATCATTGGTTAAATACGCATCCAAATAAGGCAAATCTTTCTTATGTGCATCCGCTACGCTATTGCGGACCGGCAAGAAATTGGTACTTGCTTCCACCAACTCTTTATTTTCAGAATAAAACTTAACGAAATCTTGAGCAAGCGCTTTACGCTTCTCCCCATTTGTATTAAACACCCCTGAACCTAGTACATAAGTAAAAGAAACCGGTGATTTATCTCCAGGTACATTTGCAAGTCTGGCATCGAAGTTCTCCACTGTACCGTCTTTCATCGCCCCTAACATTCCGTTAAAAAGCATGGCATTGGTAAAACTTACAGCTACTTGCTGATTTTGAAACATCGCATTCACATCGTTGCTTACCAAAGATTCAGGACCAGCCGCCATCAACTTTTCTTCCTTTAGTTTTTCCAAAAAGCTCAATGCTTTTACACCGGATGGCTCATTTGTAATCAATTCACCTTTTTCATCAAAGAATTGATTGCCAAACATTCGCAAATACATCATGTTCCACGTATCCCCTTGATTGTTTTTACAAAAGAATCCCAAAGGGGCAACTTTGCTATTGGTTGCTTTTAATTTTGTCAGAATTTGATAGAATTCATCCGTTGTCCATGTGGCAATTTCATGTTGACCACCAATATATTTCTCTAAGCCGGCAGCTTTAAACATATCTGCATTGTAAGCTAATGTGCCCGGATTTTGTGCGAAAGGATAAAAATACGTCTTCCCCTCAATTTGAACATTCTTCCAAATTGCTTCTGAAATATCCGCTTCATTATTTGAATCAATGACGTCGTTAAAAGGTTCCAATAAACCTTGATGTGCAAACGTAGATAACACAAAGGTAGAGTCAAAAAAGACATCTGGTAACGTATTTGTTTGCGTAGCTACACTCATTTTACTATCGCGTTCGTCGCCAGGGATTACCTGAACGTTGATTTTGACATTAGGATGTTGTTTTTCATACATGCTAGCCGCTGTTTTTAAGAAACTATCATAATCTGCACCTTCTTCATCTGCACGATAAGTCCCTTTCCATTGTGGTGTCAGCCAGACATCAATTTCATTTTGAGCCTTCGCATTAGCAGAGCCACAACCAGTTAGGGCGAAAAGTGCTACACTTGCTAATAAACCTAAGAATATTTTTTTCATAAATATAGTCCTCTCTTCTACAGATACTGTCACTCTTTGACTGCGCCTGCAGTGGCTCCTTTTGTAAAGTATCGCTGGAATAAAATGAAAATAATGAGCATTGGTAAAGCCGCTACCGCAGCACCAGCGACCCGCAAACCAATATTAGGGTTAATATCTTGTTGCAAGCTAGCTACACCTATCGTTAGCGTTTTCATTTCTTTGCTGCGCGCCATTAACAATTGCCATAAATAATCATTCCATGCGGTAACAAAGTTTAAAATAAACAAGGCTCCAATCCCGGGTTTTACAATAGGGAGCATTAATTTACTAAAAATCGTCCATTCATTGGCCCCATCTAATTTTGCAGATTCTCGCAGTGATTCCGGAATATCTTTAAAAAATGAATACAACATAAAAGTACCAAAACCCGTTGCCAAATTGGGAACGATCATTGCTTGATACGTATCAATCCAATTTAAGCCGATAATCACGTCAAATAATGGTACAATAAACGTTTCTTTTGGGACCATAATCGATGCAATTACTAAAACAAATAAAACAGTCCGGCCTCTAAAATGCAATTTGGCAAAACCATAAGCTGCTAATGCAGAAATCAATACACTAAATAAACTCGTCAAAAATGAGACGACAAAGCTATTCCAAATCCATTGAAAAGCGGGTTGTCCTTGAAATAATTCTGTTAAGTTCCCCGTAAACCATTTTTTAGGTAGAATATCTGGCGGCATTTTATAAATTTCCGGTGAAGTTTTAAACGTATTGGTTAACAACCAAAAAAGGGGTAGTAAGAAGCACAGCGCTAGGAAAAAAACGATAATATTTGTCACTAAATCAAATTTTTCCATTCGTTTTAATTTGGCGAACACGAGATGACCTCCTTATTTATCTGATTTTAGAAATGTCTTTAATTGTGGCAAACTAAACAGCATTGCAATGACAAACATCAAGACACCAATTGCCGAAGCAGCACCGGTATTGTTGTAAATAAAAGCATTTTGATACAAGTAATACATCATTGTCACAGAAGCGTTATTCGGTCCGCCACCTGTTAATAATTGGATGACAACGAAGATTTTCAATACGGCAATAATATTGATAATTGTTAAATAAATTGTAGTGGGACGCATTAAAGGCACTAAAATATGGCGAATTCTTTGCCATCTTGTGGCACCATCCAACTGTGCAGCTTCAAATAAGTCTGCTGGCAAACCAATCATAGCTGCAATATATAAAATAATAGCTTGACCTACATTCCCTACGAACGTAACAAAAATAATGACCGGCATTACGGTTCTTGTATCCCCAAGTAAGTTAACATTTTCAATGCCTAGCGTATTTAAAACATAGCTAATCAGTCCGTTAGATGGATTAAGTAAAAAATTCCAAATAATACTCATAACCACCATTGACACAATTACAGGTAAATAATAACTACCTCGAATAAAGGAAACATACTTCGGATTCTTATCGTAAACCGTCGTTGCAACAAACAGTGCAAAAACAATTGTAGCTACAACAATCGCAACAACAAAGAAAATCGTATTAAAAATCGACTTTACAAAAATTGGATCTTGAAACAGATCAATGAAATTTTGCAACCCAACAAAATATTTATCCATTCCATAAACTTCATAAAGACTCATTTTAAAACCTTTTAAAACTGGATAAACAATAAAAATCAACAGCAACAAAACTTGCGGTGCGATAAAGGCATAGCCGGAATAGGGATTATCAATCCCACGAAACTTTTTCTTTGTCTTCGTATTTTTTTCGACATCTAAGCGCTGTGCTTTCTCCAATTTCTTATCCCCTTTCAGTTGAAATTCGGCGAAAAAACGCCGAATTTTAGACTTAACTTTCAAGTGCAGCAACAAATTTTTTCGTAATTACCTGTGGCCGAGTAATCGCACTACCCACCACTACTGAGAAAACTCCTTTTTTCATAACTGTCGCCAATTTTTCTGGTGTATCAATATTTCCTTCGACAATAATCGGTTTATGGATTGTACGTAATAATTCATTTACTAAGACAAAATCGTCATCTGCAATATCTTGTCCTTTTGTTTCTTCTGTATAGCCATGAAGCGTAGTCGCAATAATATCAAAATCCAACTCCTGACAGTATTTCGCATCTTCTAACGTTGAACAGTCTGCCATCAACAAAACTTCTGGGTATTCTTTTTTTACTGTCGCTACGATATCTGCTAGTTTTTCACCATTTGGTCGTACTCGCAAAGTACCATCCATCGCGACTACTTCACAGCCAATACTACAAAGTGCACGAACTTCTTTTAAAGTTGGTGTGATAAAAACTGGATTATTCCCATACTCTTTTTTTATGATACCAATTACAGGTGTATCATTTGCATCTTTGATACATTGAATGTCTGCAATTGTATTCGCTCGAATCGCTTTTGCTCCTGACTCTAAGGCCGCTTTTGCCATTCGACTCATAATAAACGGACTATGAAGCGGTTCATCTGCAAGTGCTTGACAAGAGACTATTAAATTTCCTTTTACAACAGACAAAAAATCATTTTTCATTCCCTATTCCCCCAAAACTGTTTACATATATTCCTTTACAAGTTCTTGCGCTACTTCAACTTGCTCGTTTGTATAATGTTTCATTGGCAAGTGGCAATATCCCATATCAATGCCTTTTTCAGTTAACATCAATTTCAACGTATTGTATAACCCGTTAGCCAATATTTTTTGAATGAGATCATTGGTTTCTGCTTGAACTTTACGTGCTGTCGCCAGATCATTTCCTTCTACAGCTGTTAATATTTGACGCGCGCGTTTTGCATTTACGTTAAACGTTGAGCCAATCGCGCCGTCAATTCCTACTGCAGCAGCAGGTAAAAGCATTTCATCAAAACCAGAATACATTAATTTATCGGGAAAACGGCTACGCAAACGTTCCATCAAGTAAAAATCACCAGCTGTATATTTCACTCCTGTGATCTTAGGATTTTCAAATAGCTCACCGAACTGATCTTCACTAAAATTCACACCCGTTAAAGCTGGAATGGAGTAAACAATCAGCTCTGCTTCAACATCTTTTACAATTTCAAAGTAATAATTTTTAATCTCTTCGAAATCAAATTTGTAATAAAATGGCGTTACAGAAGAAATTTTTTGATAGCCTAGTTCGTTCACAACGTACGCAGCCAATTCTTTTGCTTCATAAATATTTAAAGAACCCACTTGTGCAATCAATTCAATTCTATCTTCAGCAACTTCCTTTACAATTTTAAAGATGTTTTTTTTAGTGGTTGTATCCAGCATAAAATTTTCTCCCGTACTCCCACCAACATACAATCCATCTACTTTGTTTTCAGTGATGTTATACTCTACTACTTGTCTTAAACTTTCTTCCATTAATTTACCTTGTTCATCAAAAGGTACCAATAATGCTGTTATTAATTGTGCCATGGTAGCGCCTCCATTTATTTGATGAATTTACTATATCACGATAATTATTTTCTTGTATTATTTTTTGGTGAAAATATTTTTCTAACATAGTCATTATTTTGCTTTTTTCTATTCATTTTTAACGCATTATTTTCTATGAAAATAATTTTACATATTAAAAACATTGCTAAAATCATTTTCTTGCGCTATATTGTAAACGATTTCTATTTTGTAGCAACATTAAAATATTTTAATTTTTAGGAGGAATTTTTTTGTTAGCAACTACTCGTAATACACTCATCCAACTGGCTGAAATCCAACATCAACTTCAGACAATCCATGAATTTTTTAACAAATGGCAAACCAATCCATGGGGATTTAAAGAAGAATACTTAAGCGAAAAAGTATTGGTTCGCTTCTTAAAATATGAGACCGAAAGTTTTGCCAACAGAGAGTGGGAAGCCCATCGTAAAGAAATTGATCTTCATATAATTTTGCAAGGAAGTGAACGAATATACTTAGAAGATGCAACAAAATTAACTGAAGGTATCTATCACGAAAAAGAAGATTACTACTTGTTAGAGGGGCCAAGTAACCATTTCATTACCTTGAGTAGTGCAATAGACCAAGAAAACAGCTTATTTCTTTGGCCAACTGAAGCCCACAAAACAGGAGTAAACGTCACGGATGAAGCTGTAATGGTAAAAAAAATGGTTTTCAAAATTAAATACTAAGCAACAAACAGCAGCTGTTTTCTTGCTGATGATTTTCTTCATCACATTTTTCGCGTTTTTTCTCTTTCCAAATTCTTCGTTATTTATAATTTTTGGATTCCATGTTAGAATAAAGTTTATGTTCATTTGATATGTGAAAGTAAATTATTTATTTTTTCTATTACAAAGGAGTCTAATAATACATGAATTATAATTTAAAAATTTTAACAGAAAAGGATCTGCCGGCAATTACCACACTTTGTCAAGAAGCCAGTGATTATATGATTTTAGCTACTGGAACATCTAATCCAACCAAAGAAGCACTAGATCTCCTTACGGCTTTGCCTCCGCAAAAAAAATCAGAAGATAAATTGCTTTATGGTATTTTTGATCACCACAATCACTTAATCGGTGTGCTGGACTTGATTCGTGATTATCCTACAGCAAAATCTTGGATGATTGGATTATTGTTGCTGACACCAAAAATGCGGGCACAAAAAATCGGCGAACACATCCACAATCAAATTATGGCCCAAATTAAAGCTGAAAATGGTACAGAAATTCGTTTAGGGATTTTGAAAAACAACCCGCGCGCACAGGAATTTTGGGAACGCCAAGGCTATACTTTTCAAGAAGAAAAAATTGGTACCGTTGCTGGTGTTTTAATGCCTGTCTATGCTTTTAAACGAAAATTGTAATTCGTAATATTTTTCACTAACTACTAGTTTAGATTATGCAAAAACCGCTATTTTTCTTTTGAAATCTGGCGGTTTTTTTACTAGTTAAAACCGCGCTACATTGGCATTTTCAAGCTTATTTTTGGTAAGTGTTTTTCTTTGCTACTCTTTTCAAAAACGGTTACTATACAAGTAAGTTAGAAAAAAGGAGCTGTTTTTTTGTGAAAATTATCGTTGTCGGCGGCGTAGCTGGCGGTCCTTCTTTTGCTACACGGTTACGTCGTTTAAATGAAACACATGAAATCGTTTTATACGAGCGTGGCGAAAATATTTCGTTTGCAAGTTGTGCACTACCTTACTACTTAGGTGGTGTTATTAAAGATCGTGATAGCTTGATTGAACGGACACCTGCGCAATTAAAAGAAAAGAACAATATTGATGTTTTCGTTCAACATGAAGTAACAAGTATCGATCCAATTAACAAAACAGTTGTTGTAAAGAATTTAGTAGACAATACGGAAAAAATTGACAATTATGATCGTTTGATTTTAGCATCTGGTGCCCGTCCTACGTTACCGCCGATTAAAGGTGCCCAAGAAGCCAAAAATGGTTTTATTTTACGAAATGTGACGCATGCAGATAAAATCATGGAATTTTTAAATCAAGAAGATCCCCAATCCGTTACAGTTTTAGGGGCTGGCGTAATGGGCTTAGAATTAGCTGAAAATTTCAAAGAGCGCGGTTTAGATGTGACATTAATTGATCAATTACCACAAGTTGCTTTCCCTTATGATACAGAGATTGCAGATTTAGTTTATGATCATCTAGTTGAGCATGGTTTACATGTCATTTTAAATACGACAGTAACAGAAATTAGTAATCATGGTCACACGGTTCATTTATCAAATGGTGATGTTTTACAAACAGACATGATTATTTTTGCAACAGGTGTAGCTCCTAACAATGAATTGGCGGCTTCAGCAGGTATTGCTTTATCTAAAACTGGCCAAGTTCAAGTCGATAATCGTTTACAAACAAATGTTGAAGATATTTATGCTATTGGCGATATTATTGAAACTACTAGCATCGTAACTGGTTTACCAACACCAAGTATGCTTTCTAGTGCCGCAAATCGCCAAGGTCATTTATTAGCTGATATTATCAATGGCGCCGATCTTCATTATCGTGGTTATCTTGGTAGTGGTGTAGCGAAAATTTTTGATTACACAACAAGTTATACCGGTTTAACTGAACACATGTTAAAAGCAGCCGGTATTACTAATTATAAAACGATTTTTATCACGCCTTTTGACCACGCTTACTTCTATCCTGGGGCAGAACGCTTAAACTTAAAATTAATTTTTGATGATCAAACAGGTAAAATTTTAGGAGCTCAAGCTGTTGGCAAACAAGGGGTGGACAAGCGAATTGGGCAATTGGCAGTAGCCATTACTGGAAACTTGTCTGTCTTTGATTTGCCAGACCTTGAAATTCCTTATTCACCACCATACTCTTCTTCTCGTGACGTAGTGAATATTGCAGGTTACGTTGGGATTAATCAGGTAACAAAAGTGGCCGAAACTATTTCAGTAGAAGCTATTTCTAAGGAAGATTTAGCAAATGCTTATTTCTTAGATGTTCGAGAAGCGGGCAAAGCCAAAAGTGGTAGTATTGAAGCCACTGCAACTATTCCATTAAGCCAATTGCGGGAACGTATTAATGAGATTCCTCGCGATAAAAAAGTTTACTTAACTTTCCGTAAAGGTTTAAATACGTATACTGCTGCCCGGATTTTAGCTGGTTTTGGTATCAAAGCGACCATGATTGAAGAAAATTAATTTATCTAACAAAACCATTTTCTTACCTGCTATTTTTACTCTTCAAACGAAATAAAAAAAGCACGAAAACTGTTTGTCAGCAGTTTTCGTGCTTTTTTATTTTAGTGTATCAATTCTTTAGCATGACTCTTTTTAGTAGAGCGGTTTTAAATGGGTTGCAGTAAAAATTGCTTTGACTAAAATGGGCGTTAAAATAATTGCACCAATCACTTCGCTAATACCATTTGTCGCTACAATCGTCGCTAAAACTTTTAACAACCCAGAAGGATCAACACCATATGCAGATGCTACCGGACCTGTGTAAAGAGTTCCCATGAAAGTTAAAACCAAGATAGTATTGGTCAATGTGCCACCGATTGCTGCTAAAATAGAGGCTACATACAAATTACCTTTTTTCTTATACCACCAATGGAATAACATTCCAGCTACTAGCCCAACAAGAATACGGGGTAATACTGAAACAATAGGGTTAGTAAACACCAAAGTATCAATTGGTGTTGTCGGTGAAGTAAAAGCACGAATAATTGTGCAAATTCCCCAAACCAATCCAATAAACATCCCGTCTTTTGTTCCTAAAACAATTGCCGCAACAATGACTGTAATATGAATAATTGTTAAACTGGTAATCCCTAATGGAATGAAACCTAAAAAGGGTACCATTGCTTGTAAAATAATAATAGCAGTCAAAATGGCACGAATGGCGATGCGATAACTTTTACTTTTCGTATTCATTTGAGTTCTCCTTTTAATTCACTTATAATGACACTAGTGTCATTGAAATGATTATACAAGAAAATGACACGAGTGTCACTAATTTTGAGGTGAGCAAATGAAAAATTTATCTAACGCTGAACGTAAACGGCAAAAGCGAGAAGCCATTTTAACTAGTGCCCGTGAAGTTTTTCGCCAAAAAGGGCTAATTGATGTAACAATGAAAGATATTATTGAAGCAACCGGTATTAGCCGGGGTGGCATTTATTTGTATTTTGATTCAGTCGATCAAATTTTTATGGAAGTTATTAAACAACGTTCTAATCGCAAATTTGATGCTATTCGTCACGCAATTACCAAAAATCCACCTTTTGAAGAGTTACTAAACGACTATTTTGAAAGCCACGAAGATCGCCTTTTAAATCAAATGGAAAATAGTTTGTTGCGCTCGATGTACGAGTATTATTTCACTCACAAAACTAGCGCTGACCATAAATTTCAGCAAGAACAACTTGCAGCAACTAAAAATACTATTTTGGCAATTTTAGAATTGGGCGTTGCACAAGGTGTTTTAAAAGACGAACAAATTCCAGCGATTGCCGAAAATTTTATGTTCGTCATTGAAGGAATGAGTGTTATGGCTCTGACTGGGGGTATTACTGCCCCACAATTAACGGCTCAATTTGATTTAATGAGAAAAATGCTACCAAAAAAAGCGGAACAAAAGCGTCGTACCTGAAAACTTATAGTCGCTATCAAATATTATTTACTCCCTATCGTTTCTAAAACGCTATTTTTAGTAATTAAAAAACTCGTCTTGCCTTCTTTTAGTGGCAAGTTACCTTTAAAATCACAAAAAAATGCGGCAAGGTAACAGAAAATTTTCGTTACCTTAACGCATTTTTTAATCTCTCGCAAAAAATTCACCCATTTCATCGACATATTGCAAAGATTCCTTCAAAGGATAGACGACAAAATCATGCATCATATCTGGCACAATCACTAAATTTAGCATCGTACCCGAAACAGCAGCAACTTTTTCTTTCAAGCGTAAAACATCCGGATACAAAATTTCATCCGTCCCACTAATAACCAAAAGCTCGCCCAAGTCTTCAAATGTACCATAAATGGGTGAGACCAAAGGATCATTCACTGCTAAATCTCCCGCATACACCACACCAGCTTTAGTTAACAATTCCTTTTCCAATAAAACATCTTTTGCTTCTAAGACAACAGATCGCGGATCACTCACTGAAACATCCAACCAAGGAGAAGCTAGGGCTAATTTTTGCGGTCGTTGTCTTGCATTTTCATCTCTTAAATGCTGCGCTAAACTCATAGATAACCCTCCCCCAGCGGAATCACCAAAAATATAAAATGTGTCATCCGGGTAGAGATAACGCAAATGATAAAAGGCGGCTTTAGTTGCTGCCAAAGTTTGAACAGCTGTCGCTTCAGGTGCCAGTGGATAGTCAAAATAACTAACTTTTAAATTAAAACGCGTAACAAAACGTTCTTGAATTTGTTTATGAAAAGGTGATGCTTCCAATGTATAACCACCGCCATGTAGATAAAGGACGTGCTTATTTGTAACGTGCGGGGGAAATAATGTAATCAGCTCTCTCCCACTGACTTCACTCCGTTTTTGCGGTAAATCACTGTTTTCCAATTGACGGATGTTGATGTTACGACGTTTTGGTGGAGCCACCATGGACATTCCCACTAATTTTTTCATTTGAATAACTTTAAAAACTTGTTTAACAAATTTTGCAGAATAACGCATCTCATCCCTCCTTGAAAAAGTGGTACAATAATGTTATCTCTAGCATAACTGACGGACTAGGAGGTGTCCATTATTTCAAAACAACGAGAACTGCTTTTTGATAATTTAAGAGGTGTTTTAATCTTTTTGGTAATTCTTGGGCACGCCTTAGAATATTTTCGTTTAAATAACGAAATAGCAGAATTCTTTTACGTTTTTATTTACCTGTTTCATATGCCAGTCTTCATTTTTATCTCTGGTTATTTTTCCAAGCGGGTACAAAAAGGACGCAAAAGCGCAGTCAAAACTTTTTTGATCCCTTATCTTATTTTAAACTTTATTTTAAGTATCATCTTATTATTAATGGGAAAAATCGAGACTATCACCATTTTAAATCCTGGGTGGACACTATGGTACCTCTACTGTATGTTCATTTGGCGCTTGTTGCTCCCTGATTTAATTAAAGTACGGCACGTTTTACTTTTTAGTTTTATTGTTGGTATTTTTTCTGGTTTATTAACAGAATTTGGTACGTACATGGCGATGGCGCGTACACTAGGTTTTCTGCCTTTCTTTTTGGCTGGTTATTACACCGATCGTAAACTGATTGAAAAACTACGACACTTTCCTTTTGCCCGATTATTAGGGTTTAGTGTCGTGCTTATAGGTTTGTTGACTGCTTTTATTTGGTTAAAGGCTCAACTCCCTCCTGAAATTTTATGGGGAGATCGCGCCTACGATCTCTTTGAAATTCCCCTTTGGCAAAATATCTTAGCTGATATGTTCCTTTATGCATTAGGATTTGCTTTTGTTTTTGCCTTTTTGGTAATGGCGACAGAAAAACGTCATTTTTACACAGTATGGGGACAAAATACGTTAGCAATTTACCTCTTGCACATCTATCTGATTGCCCCTATTGTTCAACTTGGCGAATTTATCCAAAATCCTTTACGCCATGGTTTAATTTTAGTTGGCGGGGCACTTTTAACAGTTTACATTCTATCGCGTCCTCTTGTGACCCACCGTTTAGGAATTGTTATAAAAAAGGTGAATCAGTGGATTATGCCTGAAAAAAATAAAAAAAGAACCAAAGAATAGGTTGAGAAAACAGCCTTCTTTGGTTCATTTTTTTATTTTTTTTCTTTAAAATAGCGGAAGCAACTGATAAATACGAGTAAAACGAATACAAATAAGAAAATTAACGCCAACTGAGAGCCCAAGACCGTTCCCATTTTATAGTCAGTTTGACTTTTTTGGGCCAAATTAATAATTGTTGCCACGATGGCTGTAGCCACAGCACCGGAAAATTGCTGAAGTGTGTTAAAAATGGCGTTGCCATCTGCAAACATTTCGGTTTTGATTTGGCTCATACCCGTGGTCATCATATTACTATATGAAAAACCAATCCCAATCATATAAAATACGTGAGCTGCAACAAAGCCAAGTAAAACAGGCGTTTGCAACAAAAGTGTCAAGGCTAGCCAACCAATAGTAACAAGTGCTAAACCAATTAAAATAGGTTTTTTGGCACCGTGATTATCCAACACGCGTCCTGAAATCGGCGCTAAAATTGCACCAACAGCAGCTCCTGGTAGCATCACCAGTCCCGCTATAAAAGCATCTTTTCCCATTACAATCTGGATAAAATTCGGTAAGACAAAGGAAATACCTAATAATAAAAACTGACAAACTAAAAATCCCAATAAGAATAAACGAAAGCCCTTATTCTTTAAAACAGTTAAACGAATCAATGGTTCTCTAACTGTTGTCGCACGGTGATAAAATAAACCTAAGCCTACTAATCCCACCACAAGTGGTACCAAACTCATTAGCGTACCGATTTGATTTAAGAATAATAAGAATCCTGTAAACATCAAGACAATGCCTGCCATACTGGGTACGTCCAGTTTGCCACCTTTTTGAATAGCCATTGCCGGAATTGCATATAATCCCAAACCCAACGAGAGTAACAATACAGGAACTAAAAACAAGAATATATAATGCCACGTCATTGCCGAAGTTAATACACCGCCGTATGTTGGACCAATAGCTGGTGCAATGGACGTCGTCAAGTTCCCAATTCCAATCATTGCACCGCGTTTTTCAATTGGCGTATACGTTAAAATGATATGAAACATTAATGGCAATGCAATCCCGGTACTGATACCTTGAAGTAAACGCCCTACCAGCAGCATCAAAAAGCTAGGTGACCAAAAGTCAATTAGCAGTCCTGCAATAAATAAAAGATTAGAGGCCAAAAACAACGTCCGAATTTGAAAATTTTTCAACAAATACGTTGAAAACGGCACGATAATGGCAATAACTAAAAGATAAATAGTCGTGACCCACTGCACTTGACCTGTCGTAATACCAAACTCACTAATTAAAGTGGGAAAGGTAACATTCATCGCTGTTTCAATTAATACACCAGCAAACGACATCATTCCTGTTGCCAACACAGCTAGTAACAAGTGAATTTTTTTCTCCATCAAATTCCTCCTATTTCTCTTCACCGTACAAAACTTAGGCTGTTGAGGCTGATTCGTACCAGTTGCCAGTATTCGTCAAAAAGAACACCCTGATTTTTTTAACCTTTAAGCCCAAAAAAAGAGAAGCAGTTTCTATCGAAATAGAAACCGCCTCTCTCTCGACACGCCAAAAGACGTGTTATCTGTACGATTTGAAAATATTCACAAAGTTCATTTTACCTACTTTTATAGACTGGGTCAAGCTGTCTGCTTAACTTTTAAAAGTTTGTTTCATTAAAAACTACTCTTCTAAAGAAAATCCATCAAATGTTTCGCCATCATAATATTTTAATAGTTGGGTAGCACTTAATAAAGAAGTGGTTTGGACTTCCTCTGAACTTTCTTCTAGCAAACTTTCTCGATAGGCAGCATATTTTTCTGCTAATTGGCGATACAGCGCCTGTCGAGAGTGCCCTTCTGCTGCAATCTGAGGTAATTCTCGTAAAAAACCACGATAAATTAAAACATCCTCGATTACTTCTACTGGCATTTCAGTTACATGAAGATTTAGTTCCTCAAAGATTTCAAACATCTTATCCCTTTCTTTCGTTAAAATGACTCAGTTCTTCTATTTTCTTTTCCGGAATAAACCACATCACAAGCATTAACGCATTTACTACCAAAACACTAACCGGATGAATCAGCCAACCCGCCAACAATGCCGCAATGTTCATTACCAATGTTATTTTCATCTTCGGATAATGAGCAAATAATTTTCCTACCTCCGAATTTTTTCCATTTACTCGTACCAAAGCGTAACCTAACAGGTAATATGCCAAATCCGTACCAAAAATAACCAACCCATAGAGTAATTGTGGTGCTAACTCTACCGGATAATCTCCAATCCATGCCGTTGCAAAAGGAAATAACGTCATCATTAAAATAAACAGGTTATTGGCCCATAAAACCCATCCGTCCACTTTTTTTACGATATTAAATAGGTGATGATGGTTATTCCAATAAATAGCCAACGAAACAAAACTGATTAAATAAATAATAAATTGATGTTCCACACCAGCAAAAGCACGCCAGGTACTACCATCGGGCTCATGCAATTCCAAGACCAAAATTGTCATCACAATCGCAATAACAGCATCAGTAAATGCCTCAATTCGTGTTTTTGGCATCTCAATCTACTCCTTAATTTCTAATTCCCCTTCAATATCACTTAAAACACCTTGTACTAATTCGTGTCCTAAAATAAATTGATCTGGAATAGCACTTTTATTTTTCAAGCCAAATTCATTGATTTGACGAAAACCATAACGCGTATAATATTCTGGGTTTCCCACCAAGAATACTGCGTGATGCGCCATTTCTACTGCCTTTTCAAAAGCCGCATCCATTAAAGCTCCCCCGATTCCTTGATTACGATAATTAAAATCTACACACAAAGGAGCCAATAATAAAAAAGTATTGCGATTTTCTTTTGTCTTTATTTCTTGTTCACTTAACATAACATGACCAATGATTTTACCTTCCTTAACAGCTACAAATTCCAATTCAGGTATAAACGTTTCTTTTTTCCGCAAAGTTGTGACAAAATCTTGCTCTGTCCCGTCAGACACTTGCGCTGTTTTGAAAGCACCTTTTACAAGCTGATAAATAGCTGGATAATCATTGGGTACCGCTTGTCTAATTTCCATCATTTTTTTCCTCTTCATCTGCATATTGGTTCATCACTTTGGCTAAGACATCTTCCAATATATCTTCTTTGGAAAGTTCCGTCAAAGCTTGTGCTAAGAGCGTTTCATCGACGTTTACAATACTATCTGCTTGTAATTTATTCTTTGTCAAAAATTCCTGACTCAAAGGCAATACAACCTGATTTTCTATTTGCATCAGTCGTTTTTTTCGCATTTCTGCCAACGGACTCCCTCCTTTTTTACGTATTATAACAAATATTTGCAAAAATCATGACAATTTAGTCTAAATGCTGTTCTCCAACGATTTTACACAAAAAAATTAACAAAACGTATCTGGCACAAAAAAAACATGCCATAACTTAGTCTTTGGAAAAATCACACAAATTTTTAGTGTTTTTGAATAGTCTTAACTATTCGTATTGCAAAAAATTTTTTATGGGAAATTTTTTACTTTTCTCAAAATTAAAAAAAGACTGCAACAAGTAGTCACAGTCCTATAGGTTAATCATCAGTTTCTTTATTTAACACCTTACCACCTTGTGCGTCCAATGTAATTTCAATTTCTTGGTTGGTGTGTAACACTTTCAATTCCCACTTGGTTACGCCATCATCTTTTTCTAATTCAGCAGAAGTAACAGAACCGTCTGCTTGTGCTTGTGCTTTTTTGATTGCATCTGTTAAAGTAATTACCGCACCTGTTTTCACTTCATCTTCTTGCCAGTTTTTATCATCATTGACCTCACTAGTATCAGCAATTAATTTACCAGTATGATCAAACGTCATTTTGTACTCTTGGCTACTGTCTTCACCCTCAATTTCAACTTGTCCCGTTGGCCCTTGTGTTTCCCATTTGAAGTTCGTAATAATCGCTTCTGTATGAGCAGATTCAAATTTAGTTGTCGTTTCTTCAAACAATTCATTTTCCGGCATGATAATTCCATTTTTATCGGTAACCGTTGATTCTACTTTGCTACTTGAAGTTTGATTTTCACTTGTTGCTACACTTGAACTTACTGTTGTACTTTCACTACTTACGTTGTTATTATTTTTGTCATTATTGTTTTGACAGCCAGCTAAAATCAGCCCACTCAATACAACTGTGGTTAAAATAAGTTTTTTCATATCCCTTCCTCCTTGCCAAAGTATACTCTCATTAACTTCATGTTACCTGTTTTTGAGCAAGAATGCTACTAACAGAAATCATCATGCGTTATTTTTAATATATTGAGATACATAGTGATGAAAAAAACGAATTCCCGTGAATTCTTAAAAAACGAACTCTGTCAAGTGAAAATAGACAGTAAAAACTACCGTTGACCTTAGCAAAGACCCTTTTTAGTTAAATAAATTGTTATACTTTATTTTTGCAGTAAACAAACCAACTACAAAATCAATACCAATAAAAAAGACGGAAGCAAAAGTTAATCTGCTTTTTGTTTTCATCTCTTTTTTAATCGGGTATATACTTTATTTATTTTCCTTTAACATCTGCTTCGTAAAACCATTTGTTACTACCATTAACTTGGTAGGCGCGAATGCTGCCATATTTTTTCCGAATATCACGTACATTTTTGATGGTAAAAGTTTTTTTATAGTCACTTTTCAAGATGCAACCGCCGCTTTGATAAGAGCGTGCTGAAGTTTTAACATTTAACCGTTGTCCTTTTTTTAGCGCTTTAAAACTACTTGTTTGTAAAGCCACATCCCCTTCGTAATACCAGCGGTTTGAGCCTTTCATCTTATAAATACGCATATGAATCCCTTTTTTGGGAATCAAACGCATTCTTTCAATTTGATGGACTTTATTTTTATCCCCACTCGTAATTTTGCCACCTGTCTGATAGTGCGTCGCGCGGCTAGTCGTCACAACTTTAGTCCCGACTTTTAACTCTTTAAAACTGCTGGTCTGACGTGTCACGTCACATTCGTAATACCAACGATTGGTTCCTTTGGCACGATAGGCGCGAATGCTACCAAATTTCTTGGGTATATAACGAACGCTGTCGATCACAAAAGCACTCTTTTTGTCATTTGCCGTAATTTTTCCACCACTTTGATACGAACCAGCCGTCTTTTTCAAACTAAATACTGTGCCTATTCCAAGTTGTGAATAACTGCTGGTCTGACGTATCACGTCACATTCGTAATACCAGCGATTGGTCCCTTTGGCACGATAGGCGCGAATACTACCAAATTTCTTGGGTATATAACGAACGCTGTCGATCACAAAAGCACTCTTTTTGTCATTTGCCGTAATTTTCCCGCCACTTTGATACGAGCCAGCCGTACTTTTTAAACTAAAAATGGTGCCGTTGCCTAATAATCCATAACTACTCGTTTGCGGTTGAACATCTAACTCATACAGCCATTTTTTAGATTCTTTAACAGCATATATTTTGCGGCTACCCCATTTTTCAGTAATTTTTTTATATCCGGTAATTGTATAGGCCTTATTACGATCAGCACGTTGAATCCAAGTGCCGTCTGAATAACTCAACGCACTACTTTTTATCGTAATACTCGTTCCGTTTTTAATAATGGGTAGTTCATCTTTGATTATTCGACGAGCAAAATCTGGATAAAAATATTGAATAGCAAAAGCTGCGATTCGCTGACCAGGATAAGGGGCGTGAATCGCAAGTCCGTCTCCAATGTATAACGCCACGTGGGTCGTGGCATTACGGGGACCATAAAATAGTAAATCTCCTGCTTTCAAATTTAAATTTTGCCCTTTTGCACTACTCCGCGCAACTTCTGTACCTTGCTTTTCTTGTAGGTAAGTCACTCGCTGTAAGGGAATATTTAAACTTTTCAAATAAGTGTATTGAACTAACCCAGAGCAATCAAAATCATTAGGTCCGGCTGCTCCCCAACGATAGGGTTTATTTAAGTGACGCTTCACTTCGGTCACAATTTTTTGCTGCTCTGTCGTCATTGTCGTGCTGCTACGCGCATAAAGACTACGGTTGAGCTGTGCTTCATTTACTGCTGGTAACGCGTTAATTTGTGCTTTTTGTGCATCAGTCAGCGGTGATTGCATGGGAGCGGTGCTTTTAATTTCTGGTAATTTCCGTTGGGCGCGGGGCAAATTATTAGCATTTATTGTTTCTGTCATTTCTGATTCATTTACCTTACTACTTGCAGTTGCATCACTTACCTCTTCACTTTCTTTTGAGGCTGAACTTTCAGTAGTCCTGGCTAAAACATTCGTTGTAATCGTCTCTTTCTTTGTCTCAACCTGGGTTGAATCGACAGTTTCTGGTGATACAATTGCCATTTGAAACCCTAGTAAAGTTAAAAGCAATCCCATACTCCACTTCATTTTCTCATCCCTCTCTCATTTTACTCCCTTTTATTTTAGCATGTTCTTTCAAGAGACTTCAAACAATGCGATTTTTTTGTTCGAAAAATGACAATCGTAAAAAAAATTAGCGAAAACAACTCCTACCCGTATCTACATAAATTAATTTAATACAACACCCACGTTAGATAGCGATAGTTATTTTAAAACAGATCCTTACTTTCTTGCCCATTTTTCTAGCTTTCTATTTTTTCATTTCTCTGCCAATCACTGCAACAAAAAAAGCTAGAACAAATAACTTGTCCTAGCTTTTTAAAAGCTGAAATTTGGCTTTCATGTAATCTGATGAAAGTAACTGGTATCAGAGCAAAATATAAGAAACTTTTTTTGAGAACGCAACTTATTTTTTTAAGTCAAATATTTTCGTTACAGCCAAGTATCAAAACTTAATCAATTAATTTTGCTTTCTTTACATCTGAAATTGTTTTCGTACCAGCCAGTTGCATTGTAATGGATAATTCTTTATTTAAATGATCAAAGACAGATTTTACCCCTTCAGCGCCACCTAAGTTTAAACCATAAATAACAGGACGACCGATAGCGACTAAATCAGCTCCGCTAGCTAAAGCTTTAAAGACATGTTCTCCACGACGCACACCAGAGTCAAAGACAATTGGTACACGCTTATCGACAACTTCTGCTATTGCAGGTAAAACTTCAAAAGAAGCAGGACCACCATCTAATTGACGACCGCCGTGATTTGAAACCCAAATCCCATCTGCGCCGGCTTTAATAGCAAGATCAGCATCTTCTGGTGATTGAATTCCTTTAACAAAAACAGGTAAGTGCGTTAAATCTTTAATTTTTTTGATATCTTCTGGAACTAATCCTTGTTTTGCAGCTGCATAAATTTCTGCAATCCCTTTTCCTTCACCATTACCACTTGCACTTTGTTCAGAGTAAGCAGCTAAGTTAGGCATTGGTAGTGGAAATTGGAATTGATTGATAATATCTTCTTCGCGGTATCCACCTAATGTTGAATCCGCAGTCAAAATGATGGCTTTAGCACCTGCTTTAACCGCTTTGTCTAAAATAAATTCATTAAAACCGTCATCTTTACTCATATACAATTGGAAAAATTGTGGCGCATCTGGCGCAGCGGCAGCAGCATCTTCAATCGTTGTATTGGCATACGTGCTAATTGAAAAGATAGAGCCAGCAGCAGCAACACCTTTTGCGGTATCAGCTTCACCATTTTCATGAGCTAAACCTTGAGCTGCAGAAGGTGCTTGAATAATTGGTGTCTTCAAATCAATATCCCATAATTTTGTAGATAAATCGGCATGATCAATACCTTGTAAAATGCGGGGCATAATTTTTTTATTCATAAAAGAAGTAGTATTTTCTTTCATTGTCCATTCATCTTCAGAACCGCCACGAATATAGCCAAAAGCGCCAGCTTCCATGCGTTCTTTCACACGGCCTTCTAATGATGCAATATTCACGATATCAATTGGATGTTCTTCATTACTTGTATGATACATAAGACTTTCCTTCTCTCTTGTAAATTACGTGTTTATCTTAACTCTCTTATTAAAAGTAAGCAACTATTTATACTTGAAAAGAAAAACTGAAAAAATCCACTTCCCTTTTCCGTAATATGACTGAATTTTAGCAGTACCTATCGCGCTTATAGTAATAAAAGAAATCCCCATCTTTTGTACTTCATACCTTTATCTGGTACGAAAAACAAAAGATGGGGATTTATTAGATTATTTTACACTAAAGTTATGATTTACTTCTGCGGTTAAGATTGGGTGGGCTTGCAAGTACTCCGCAATCACTTCTGTCATATCCCGCGGAATTTCTTTGACAATTTTATCGGCACTAAACATCGCGTAATTCCCACCGCCAACTGCACGGTATTGGTTCATGACGACTTCCAATTTGTCATCAGGTAATATATCTGCTCCGCCTAATTGCAATTGCGTGATTTTTTCACCATAGGGTTTATTCAAATCAATCGCATAATCAATTCCTTCATACATATCATAATTATAGTATTGTGGTTTGGGATCAATAAATTTCGGGTTAAAGACAATTTTGCCATCGACTCGCACCAAATAATTGGCTGTTTGTTCCAACGCTGCTTTTAAATCTGCTCCTGTAATGTTTAATACGGCTAACGTATTCGGGTAAATATAATTGGTGATAACATCTCGCATGGTGATAATTTCACCAAAACCTTTACCCTCATTGTTGAATAAAGCAGTACCAGAAATTTTTGCACCACTAGCCCACATTTGCACACGATTAATAAATTCAATATAAGGATGCTCGCTAATTCGAGCCCCCATTGGATCGGTGATATGCATATTCCCTTGAACTTTACCAACGGGTTGATCCAACCAGCTTTCCAATTCACTATCCAGTTCTTGAATCAAATTAACAACTGTGGCATTAGCTTTTACATCCTTTGTAGCCACGATTTCTGCTGTTGGATTATTTACCTGCCAACTGTTATCGACTTGTTTTAAATCTAACGTAATTTTACCAATATAATTACCACGAAATCCTGGCTGAATGACTGGAACACCATTGACCACCGTCGCAATCTCTCGATGTTGGTGACCTGTTACAAAAGCATCAATGCCACTGACAGTGTGGAGTAATTCATAGCCTTCGTTTTCGCCAGTCAACATTTCAGTTGCTTCTCCAGTAGTTAAGTCTTTTTCAAAGCCGCCATGATAGGCAACAATGACAACATCAGCCATTTCGCGCAATTTCGGTACGTATTCTTTCGCCGTTGCCACTAAGCTTCTAAACGTTAAGTCTTTAACAGTAGCCGGTTGTTCCCAATGCGGGATATATTGGGTAACAACGCCTAAGATGGCAATTTTGATTCCTGCTTTTTCTAAAATAACGTAAGGCTCGCCAAAATATGGCTTACCATCTTTGCCTAAAACATTAGCCGCTAAAATCGGATGGTTGTAACTTTTAATTGCTTTTTCTAAATAAGGCAATCCATAGTTAAACTCATGATTCCCTAATAAGCCCACATCATACCCTATATGATTAATCACTTTGGTAATTTCTGCTGGATCCTGCTTTTGTTTTGCAGCGTAATAACTTAAAGGTGATCCTTGAATAAAATCACCATTTTCAATTTTAATAACAGGCCCTTGTGCTCGGGCTGATAATTCTTGCATTTTAGTTGCAACTTTGGCTGTACCAAAAGGCAGATCAGCACCTTTTTCCGCATAGTTGGTTGGTTGAATGTAGCCGTGCATATCGCTAGTAGCTAAAATGGTTAATTGCATTTTTTTCGTTCCTTTCTCATTGTTTAAACCTTATTTCAGTTGGTTCTCAGCGAATATATTTTAAACTATTTTCCTCTGCCATCATAACACAAAGCCCATTGCAATTTATTTGGTGATTTATTTTTTGCGAAGAATTTTTTACAATAAATAGACGAAAGCTGCCTAAAAAAAATTTCCTCTCACCTTTTAGGCGAGAGGAAATTTTTCAAATCTTATTGATTCCACGCATCTTGTAATTGTGGTACAGAATCTTTGATTAATTTATTCGTATCTTTATCTGGATTAGACAAGATATTTTCCATAATTGCCCGAACTTCATTATAAGCAGGGTCAGCATTTTCTTTTACTGGAATAGAGAATAACTCTTTTGTTGCATCTTCTAAAATTGCAGGAACTTTTGTATTTGGTGATTTTTTGTATTCGTCGCTTTCCAAGACAGATTGTAAAATTGGCATATAACCGGTTTGTTCAGCCCAGTATAATTGAACATCTGGTGAAGACAAGTATTTCAAATACATGAAAGCAGCTGATTTTTGTTTGGCAGTTGCGCTGTTGAACATGTAAACGTCTGTACCTTGTTGCAAGTTGGTTTTTTCAGGGCGTGGAGCAACGCCATATTCAAATTTGCCTTCAGTATCTTTTTTCACGTAACCTTCACCAGCGATGGAACCAATGAACATTGCAACCTTACCGTTTGCAAATGGGCCAGATAAATATTTGTCTGAACCTGCAATTCGGAAGTAACCATCTTTTACACCATCTAAATAGTAATCAATAACTTCTTTTGATTTTTTAGAATCAAATTTTAAGTCTTTAGTGAAGTCTTCCCCTTTATTTTCCATACCAATAACATAATAGTTGTTTAGTGAGTCAAAACCAGCACCAATCACTTCATGATTTGATTTTTCGTAAATTGTTTTAGAGGCTTCTTTTAATTCATCTAACGTTTTTGGTACCGCAACACCATATTTTTTCAACAAGTCTGCATTGTAAACCAATGCTTCTGTTGATTTGTTAAATGGAATTCCATATTGTTTGCCTTCAATTTGTGCGCCTTCTAATAATGGTTTGCGAATTTCTTCTTGTTCGCCCCAACCGATTGTTTTGTCATCCATGTAAGGTTTTAAATCTACTAACATGTCATCTTGTGCAGCATTCCATAACCACCCTGGATAAGCTTGGCTGATTGTTGGTAAATCATTTGGAGAAGGTAGTGTTGAATTGATTTTTGCTTGTAAGTCTGAGTATTGTGATTGGTTTTGTAATTCAATTTTGATTTTTGGATTTTCTTTCATGAAATCTTTGGTAATTTTGGTTAAAGCTTCTTCTTGTGCGCCATTCATTGCATGCCAAAATGTAACGGTAGTATCTTTATCGATAGAAGTTACGATTTTGTCGCTGTCGCCTTTTGAACTTTCTTTTGAACCGTTACCACAGGCTGCTAACGCAAAAACTGCGGCAGTTGCCAATACTGCTGTACCCAATTTTTTGAACTTCATTTCTTACTCTCCTTTGAACTCAGTGATTTTTTCCCCACGGGTGGGAAGTATTCTTTTACCATACGGATTTTCCAGTTTTTCTGGTTTTAGCGTATGGATTGGAACCAAAATTTTAGGCTCGATCATTGAAATAATGGTATCGAGGTCTTGTGGAAAAGCGTGTCCGGAACAAGCCAGACGAACGAATTCCACTTTCTTCAAGTCTAGTAAATCCAAGAAGACTTGATATTTGGGATCAAAATATCCCAAAGGCTGGGCGTCCATATGGAAATACATGCCGCCGCTTTGTAATTTTTCGAAGTTTGCGACTGCTTGCCACAAATAGTTGTGGTCATCTGCTAATAGTTCTTCATAAGATACTTCCAATTTGGTATCTAAACTAGAAATAGTCGTATCCGCATTTAAGGGATAATAATAAGGAACATTCATACCAAAGACATCTTGCATCAAAGCTGCCATATTTGCTTCTAAAACAACCGTCCGAGGAGATTTTTCAATAATTTGTTCAAAGCGTTTCACATTGGCAGGATAACCATTAAAAGTCAATTGTCGTTTTTGGTTTGCTGCAATTTGCTTCACCAATTGCGCTATTAAATCTTCTTCACTGAAAACTTTGATTTCTTCTGTTTCTTTCTCGTCAAAACTAATGCTGACGCCTTCCATCATTAACAAGTCGGTATGGCGTGCTTTTTGGCAAAAGTCCAGCGTAAACTGACGATCGTAGCCATGTAACCGCAAGTCACCTGTATAAGTAATAAAACTGTCCGGCGTATGAATTAATAATGCACACGCGCCATAGGCATCGTGGTCTACTGGCACCAATTCTACTTTGATCTTTCCAACGGTTATAACATCATAAGCATTTAATCCAATCATTTCTCGCGTAAAGTTTTTTGCTTCAAAAGGGGACGGAATTAGAAAATCCCCATTGCGATTTAAACTTCGCAAAATTTTTACCGTTTCATTTAATGTGTACAACGGAATTTTAGGATCCAAATAATTAATCATTTTAGAATGATCCAAATGTGCATGAGATAAAAAGACTGCCGTCTCCTTGTATTCTTGCTCATCTTCCCCGTGGTACGTATAGTTTAAGCGCGGATCGTAAATACCTTTTAATTCTGGTATTAAACGATTTTTCAAAAGCGTTGCGAGATTATCATCTTTTAAGCCCAATTCTGGTCGGTATTCCGTACCAAAATCAAAGAAAATGTGAGCATCTTCATAGCTGACTTCAATAATAGTACCGCCAATGGTCAAGATGCCACTATGAAAAGTGATGGTGGTTTTACCCTTTGATACCATTTTTTGCCACTCCTCGAATAATTTCTTTTCTAAAGATCAAATAAATAATTAAGATAGGAATTACCGTCAACGTTGCTGCAGCCATTTGCAAATGCACATCACTTCCACTTTCAGTGGTGAATGCAGCTAGACCATTATTTAACAGACGATATTTTTTTTCGTTGGTAACCAATAACGGCCATAAAAAAGAATTCCAACTGGAAATAAAGGTTAAAATTCCGACTGTAACTAACGCCGGACGGGACATAGGAACTAAGATACGCCAAATGTATTCCAAATCAGAAGCTCCATCAATTTTTGCTGCTTTATAAAAGGTACTGGAAATACCTTTTAAGTAACTGTTTAGATAGTAAATATAAAAAATACTTGTTAAAAAAGGAATGATTAAAGCGGCATAGCTGTTTAACAACCCCATTTGAGCAATCGTGTTGTAATTGGTAAAGATAATTGATTCATAAGGTACCATCAACAACGATACCATAATCCCTACTACTAAACTTTTGAACTTAAATTCCAAACTTGTTAAAGCAAAAGATGCTAAAACAGACGTAATCAACGTGGCTACTGTTGTGACAAGTGATACAAAAACTGTATTGATAAAATATTGTAAAAACGGTGCTTTTGCAAAGACTGCCGCATAATTTGCCCATTGGAATTTCTCTGGAACAATCGTTGGTGGAATACTTGTGGCCTCACTATAGGTCATAAGTCCAGCTAAAACCATGTAAATAAATGGGAATAAAGTGATAATGCCTAATACCACTAGGAAAACCAAGGCAATGATGGTTACGACTTTTTTCACGTTATTCCCCCACTTTCTTCATGATTTGACGTTGAATAAACGTACAGAATAAGATAACTAAAAATAAAATGACAGTCGCAGCCATGGCAATCCCCGGACGTCCTGCGATGTGGAACTTGTCGTAAATATAATAAACGGCTGTCGTAGCACTTTTGGCAATCCCGGGCTGGCCTGCAAATAGCGCATAAACTTGGGTATAAACTTTAAATGCCCCAATAATATTAACTGTTAGTAAAAAAGCAATGGTTGGAACTAACTGCGGCAGTGTAATGCGTCGGAAAATTTCTCCGTCTTTGGCACCGAACATCTTTGCAATTTTATAATGTTCTGGATCAATATTCCGTAAACCCGCTAATAAAATAATGATATTAAAAGCCAAGCTCGTCCAAATACCAAAAATAATCAAAGTTGTCATACTCATATCTACATCGTCTAACCAGTTAATAGCTGGAATTCCTACTTTACTTAAAAGAAAGTTGATAATCCCGTAAGAACCGTTGAAAAAGTAACGAAAAACAATCCCAATTGCAATTGTACTAGTAACATACGGCATGAAAAATAACGTTTCAAAGAAACTTTTGTGCTTTACTTTTTCAAAAATTATCCATGCAATCGCAAGGCCGATAATTAATGCAATCGGCACCACAGTAAAGGCATATAGCGCAGTATTTTTTAATGCTTTAAAAAATACTGGATCAGATAAAACTTTTTGATAATTCTCAACACCAGCATATTCTTGATTGATTAGTGTCCCTTTTTGAAAACTCATCAAAAGAGAGCGGAACAAAGGGTAAATGCTGAAAATCATAATGACGACAAGAGACGGCAGAAGGAAGAGCCACGCTTTTGGCTGATTTTCAGGATTATAATGATTTTTCTTGAACATTAGTAAATTCGCGTCCCGTCTTCTTTAAAGATAAAGGCTTTTTGATACGCAAAATCAAACGTCAGCTCTGCACCTTCTTGAATATCTTCTTCGATGCTGACAATCGATTTTAAATGATGGGAATCAATATCAAAGTTTAAAATACGTTCACGTCCAATTAATTCGACCCCTGAAACAATCGTTTGAAAAGCGCCAGCTCCTGTTACTGGTAACACATCTTCTGGACGAATCCCGATAAAATAGTTCCCATCTGGCATATTTTCTTTAAACCGGGCGACCATAAAGCGATCAATAGGAACACTAAAAGCATCGTGATGCATCATGCCTGCTTTTACTTCGACTGGCAAGATATTAATAATCGGATTTCCAATAAATTTTGCGACAAACAAATTATTGGGTTCTAAGTAAAGATTTTGCGGATCATCATTTTGCTGAATGACACCTTCATTTAATAAAATAATTTTGTCTGAAATTGATAATGCTTCTTCTTGATCGTGAGTAACAAAAATTGTCGTAATTCCGACTTCTTTGACCAAGCGCCTAATTTCTTCACGAATCTTTAACCGCAGTCGTGCGTCTAAGTTGGACAACGGTTCATCGAGTAATAAAACTTCTGGGTTTTGTACCAACGCTCGGGTAATGGCCACCCGTTGTTGTTGTCCACCAGAAAGTGTACCTGGTTTTTTATGCTTCAATTCTTCAATATTCGTGAGCGCCATGTATTTTTCTGCAATTTTCATTGCTTCGTTTTTAGGCATTTTTTTATCCCCAACTGTTAATGGAAACATTACGTTTTCAAAGACAGTCATATGGGGATAGAGTGCATAGTTTTGGAAAACAAAACCAATATTGCGATCTTTTGGTTCTGTTTTTACTACTGAACTGCCAGCAAAACGAATATCTCCGTCAGTCGGACTTAACAAACCTGCGATCAAATTTAAAATTGTTGATTTACCACAGCCACTTGGACCTAAAAGACAAACTAAATCACCTTTTTCAATAGTAAAATTTACCGACTTTAACGCTTCAAAACCATTATCGAATACTTTTTTAAGATCGATAACTTCAATCATGGGAAATCCTCCCTTTTTTATTTTTACCTGCAACACTAATTCTAGCATTTTTCATAACAGTAAGTTTATAGAGTTCAATGAGAGATTTCTTTATTTTTTTCTCATTTTTCTTTTTTGTCAAAAAGGGGTTAACTCGAGCTAAGAACTTTTTTCACAAGGGATTGTCAGCTTATTTTGTTTTTGCTAACTTGGAAAAACCCAGAAAATTTTAGTTATTATTTCATACTCTTCAAAAAACAAAAAACCAAACGCGCAGTGTTGATAATTTAGCCATAAAATAAAACTAGCCAAACAAAAAAATCCATCAATTTTTTGATGGATTTTTTTTTACTTGCTAAAGCTGTACTATCCTTAGCAGGGCCGTAAATGGAAAATTCTTGTTGTCCTTTGAATCTAGCTTAATGCTAATGAAAACTAAGCTGCTAATTTATTTATCAAATAATCTGTTCTTGCACCGTCTTTGTCAAAGTTGTCGTAACGGGGGTAACGTCAAAAACTTCTGCTATCAACTGACTTAATTCTTTAGCTGCCATTTTAGCTCGTACTGCTTGGTTAGAATTAATAGCTTCAATGATTAGGATAGCTTCTTTTGTACTTTCTTGTAGCATCGTCCGTTGGGCCTCCCGCCAGTTAAAGCAACGACAAACAGCCCCTTTTTCATCGTAATAGATAATCTCTTCTGGAAGCGCCGGTGCATCTTCATCTGCTCCCAAAGGCTTGAAACTTTCTCCTCCTTGTGCTTTACCCAAATGTAAATCGCCTACAAGGGCTTGAATATCTTCGCCTCCGCATGGAACAGCATATTTCAATGAAACACTGTTGTAAATATCTACAAGAGGATTGATTGGAGTAAAATTTCGATCTTGGCTCACTCTTTTGAGTAGTGCTTCAATTGAGCTGCGGGCTCCTTTTTTTGTTTTAAATTGACTAAAGACCTGACGCCACTCTTGAATCACTTCGTTTTGGCTAAAAGAATCTGCTGTTAAAAATTTATGCGCTTCTTTTTTACCTTTAGCCAATAGATCAGCAAAATACGCCTCATCTTTTTCATCTACTTGATTGTTAATTCCTTTTGCCGTGACCACTATTATTTCTGCTTCAGGGAAAAGGTCCCAAAAATTTTTGTCCACACTAATTTTTTTCATTCTACTACCTCCACTATTTTTAATTTAGCACTTTTTTCATTCGCCAATTCCTTTTTTAGCTGCAAGATATTATAGTTTTTAGCAAAAAAATAAGCGAGATCTGCTAAAGTATTATCTTTAGCAAAAGTTTCTGTAAAAGTTGTTTCACTAATCGTTTTTAACTTTTCAATTTCCTTACTTGTCACCGCGCAAATCACCGCTGTCATAATGACGTGTCCCTCCTTTTTTGACTGCCTCCCAATCGGCTGCAATATTTGCTTCTACCCGCATTAAATAAGCAGCTAATTGTTGACTTTCTGGCGCACTAAATCCGCTTAAGGCAACTTCATTGGAATAGTGATTTTCTCTTTGAATAATTGGCGCTAATTTTGCTCCTTTGTTGGTAACAAAAAGCGACTTGTTTTTTTTATTGTCAGCTTGCGCCTGTTTTTCAATTAATCCATTTTTTTCCAATTTTGCAATCGCCCGAGCGGCCGTAGTTCGATCAACTTTAATCATCTCTGCTAGTTTCTCTTGAATAATTCCTGGATTTTCATAAATGCGGACCAAGTAAAGATACTGCCCTCGAGTTAAATTAAACTCTTTAAATTCAATATTGGCAATCGAATCTAGTGCCCGCGCAATTTTACCTAAATCCCGTAAAATATCTGTCATACTCTTCCTCATTTCATTTTATTCATAGACTGATCTTAAAATATTTTTGTTGCATTTGCAATGTTTTTTATACAAGCACTTCACTTTGTTTTTGCGGGCAATCATGATACGGTTTATTTGAAGTTATTACCAATTTTTATGTTGTAGGCACTGAAGCATTGTTCTTTGAAAGGATGGAAAACAGATGAAAAAAATATCAACTTCAACAGTGATTAACACAGGTGGACGCGAAGGAGAAAGTAAGTCTGTCACAGGTTCTTTAGATGTTTTAACAACGGGCACAAAAAAAGAAGGATATACCAATCCAGAAGAATTATTTGCCGCAGGGCTTTCTGCATGTTTTAATGGCGCCATGCAATTTCCCTTAGAACGGGATGGCTTAGGAGATAAAAAACGCGAAATCCGTGCGGAAGTCAGCTTACTTGGGGACTTACCTGATTTTACAACTTTACATTTAGAAGTCGTTTTAATTGGTAAAATTGAAGGTTTAAGTAAAGAAGACACGTTGAAATATATGGAAGAAACGGAAAATATCTGTCCTTATACCAAAGCCATTCAAGGTAACGTCACAGTAAAATTTGACGCTAAAGATTAAACGTATACCTTTTTTACAATTCTATATAAAAAATAAAAAATCCACTGACAAAATACAAGAATGTATCATTGTCAGTGGATTTTTTTGTCAGTAAAATGCTTATCTGCTGTTCACAAGAAATAGCGTTTGTTGTCCTTTTCCTAAGCTAAAAATTGCAATAACGGCGTTAATTCTTCAAAATAAGTAATCGTAAGTTCCTGCATTCCACGAGAAGTAGCGGTATACAGCATTTTACGATCCTGTTCAGTGGTATAATTTTCTGTTGAAGCATTATATAAAAGCACATGATCAAATTCTAAACCTTTGGCTAAACTAATCGGCAAAATCGTTACATTTTCTTTAGTAGTATTTTCATTGGCGAACATGATTGGCTGATCGTACCACCACTGGGTTAAATAATCGGCTTCTGCTTGCGTTTTAGTAATCACTGTTACTGATTTTTCAATTGCCAGAAAACGAGCCAAATCAGTCAATTTAACTAGTTTTTTTACAGCTACTTTTTTACCTTTAGGGCGAACAGGTACAATTGTAAAATCAACTTGCGCCGTAAGTTGCTGAAATGTTGCCGTAATCGCTCCACTCGAACGGTAGCTATTTAATAAATCATAAACTATAACCTCTCTTTTAGTTGCCTTAAAAATAGCGCCAATGGTTGTAAAATCCGTCTGAGAATTAAAAATCGCTTGATTGTAATCTCCAACCAAAGTAAAGCGAGCGTTCGTAAACAATTGATTTAATAAAAAGATTTGTGCCGGCGTGTAGTCTTGAACTTCATCAACTAAAATGTATTTCATCGTAGCTAAGGGGCTTGTTTTAATAAAACGGTGTTGGATTAATAATGCAATCGTCGCTTCATCAACTGTTAACACTTCGGCAGCTTGATATCGTTCACCAGTGTAAGCCAAATATAAATCTGCTAACATTTGCGCTGGTTGTAGCCAACTAAAGTTCGTAATCGCAACTTCAATCTCGTGATATTTTTGCTGCAATAAGCGTAAAGCATATTTTTTCAATGCTTTAGGGGACTCATCTTGTAATAAATGTCCAAAATATTTTTGCTGTTGGGTTTCGGATAAAGCCAAAACGCGATCTTGCCAAGCTTTACCTTGGGCTTGTTTTAATAAACGACGCTGCCAATAACTCCGAAGTTTTACCGCTACACTTTGAATTCTTTGACCGAAAGTAGCATCTTTGGGAGTGGTAGCAAACATTTCAGCAATCGTCTCAGCTTTAATAATTACTTTTTGCTTTACTGTAATCTTTTGAAAATAATTTTTATTTTGTAAGATGTCACTAGCATTGTCGACGAATTCAGCAAATTTTTGACTGCGTAAAACAGTCGTCTGCTTATCGACTTCACTTTTTGTAATGCGGGTAAAATAATCTATTTCACTTTCTAGCGGTTGATCTAATTGCCATGCCAATAGTTTACGCCACGTTAAATTGCGGGGATTTTTTTCACCTAATGAAGGTAAAACATGCGCAAGATATTGAATAAATTTATCATTAGGCGCTAAAATTAACACGTCATCAACACTAATTTCTTGGCGTAATGAATACAATAAATATGCAATCCGCTGCATAATTGTCGAAGTTTTACCACTGCCGGCTACCCCGTTGACCAAAATAATCTCATGATCCAGATCACGAATAATCACATTTTGTTCTTTTTGGATAGTCGCAGTAATTGCCTGCATCTGTTGACTGGCGCTATTTCCCAACGCCGCTAACAATACATCATCTTCAATGGCAATGTGCGTATCAAAATAATGCTTTAACCGATCATAAGAAATTACAAATTGTCGCCGTAAATCGATGGCTACAGGAATTTTTTTGCCATTTGCCCAGTAAGCAGATGGTCCCAAAACGTTATTATAAAATAACTCTGCTACCGGTGAACGCCAATCATAAACTAGATTTTCATTTTCGTCATTGAAACTATTAACGCCGATATAAAAAGACTGCTTTTCCTCTTCGTCAAAATAATCTACCACCACTTTTCCAAAATAAGCTTGCGGCAATAAGCGCCGAACCTGCGCCAATTTGCTAGCAGCTGTTTTTTGTTTCAAATTCAGTTGATCAATTTCACGATTTTTCATTTCTAACTGGGCAAATGTGTCTAAATTATCAGCGAAGTTATCAAAATTTAGCCGGACATCCCCTGCCATTTCTTGAAGAGCTAAAATTCCGCTACTCTGTCCTTTAGCTAAAGTTTCAGATAATTGTCCTTCTGCTTTTTTTAACGCACGATAAACCTTTTGCAAATATTGTTCTTCTGCTTGTGTGTTGACCATAACACCACTCCTAAATTCGCAATTCCGCCGCTTTTTATTAGCGGAAAGCCATTTTACACCCTGATTCAGGCTACTGCAATCTCTATGCTATTACAAAAGTTAAACAAACGGATTTAACGCTCAATTAATCAGATGAAAACTTGCTAAATTGACCCGCAAATTTTATAAGCTTTTGACTGCATGACAGAGAGAATTTACTCGTTACGCTAACCACAAAAAAACGTGAAAGAACCGGATTCACTTCCTGTGGAAATTATCTATTATCTATTCCCTTCCCAACAAAAAAAACCTGCAAAAACCTTATTTTCAAAAGTTTTGCAGGAGTATAACGCTTTTATGAAATTTTATCGGCAGACGTACGCAGCTATTTTTGTAAGAGTTCTAAAAATGCCGCGCCGTATTTTTTTAATTTATTTTCCCCTACCCCTTTAATTTGCAACATTTCTAAGGTCGTTTGCGGTCGAATCTCAGCTAGTTCATACAAGGTTTTATCAGAAAAAATGACATAAGGCGGCAAATTTTGCTTCGTCGCTAATTCCAAGCGCAACTGGCGCAACTTTTCAAACAATTCATTATCAGGTGCCAATTTTTTCACCACTTGAGCTTTACGCATCACTTTTTGTTGTCCCAGCAAGACCTTTTTACCACTGTTTGAAATTTTCAATAACGGAAATTGTCCTTCGGTAGGAATTAAATAACCTGCTGCTGTCAAAAAATCAATTAACTGGCTAACATCTTTTTGACTCCAATCTTTCATTAAGCCATAAGTTGATAGCTTTTCAAAATGCCATTGGCTAATTTTTTGATCTTTTGAACCTGTTAAAACTTTACTAATCAACGCTTTGCCAAAACGTTCTCCCATGCGCTTTGTACAAGACAACACTTTTTGCGCGTCTAAAGTAATATCTTGGACTTCACGTTGATCTAAGCAATTACTGCAACGCCCACAATCAGGGCCATCTTCGCCAAAATAGCGTAAAATGTAGCGTTGTAAACACATTTCTGTATGAGCATACTGACTCATTTCCCGTAGTTTTAAATACTCTTTTTGCTTGTAGTCTAACTCCATCTCAGAATTATCAATAAAAAATTGCTGTACTTGTAAATCTTGCGGTGCATACATCAAAATGGCTTCACTGGGTAGTCCATCACGTCCTGCCCGGCCGGCTTCTTGATAGTACGATTCAATGTTTCCTGGCGTTTGGGCGTGGATGACAAAGCGAACGTTACTTTTATTAATTCCCATTCCAAACGCGTTGGTCGCGACCATCACTTTAATTTCATCAAACAAAAAGGCTTCTTGCGCTGCTGAACGCTTTTCTTCGGTTAAGCCACCATGATAATACCCCGCCTCAATTTTTTTACTTTTTAATAAATGATACAGGCGTTCCACTTCTTTTCTCGTACTGGCATAAATAATACCGGCTTGTTGCTGATTGACCCGCAAATATTCCAATAAGTAGCTATCTTTAGCATCTTTTACTACTTGAAAAGCCAAATTATCCCGCGCAAAACCAGTTTGTATTTTATTCGTTGCTGGAATTTCCAAACTTTTCTCAATATCTGATGCAACTTGTGGTGTAGCAGTCGCGGTTAACGCGATCACTGCTGGCCGCTGTGGCAATACTTTGATTTCTTGGGCCAATTGCAAATAACTAGGGCGAAAATCATGTCCCCATTGCGAGATACAATGGGCTTCATCTACTGCAATTAAACTGATTTTTTCTTGCTGTAAAAGTTGCTTAAACGAAAACATTTCAAACCGTTCTGGCGCGACATAAACTAATTTATACTTACCAAAGGCAGCATCTTTTAAGCGCATACTTACTTCTTCTTGAGATAAACTACTATTAACAAAAGTAGCTGAAATACCCATTTCATTTAAGGCATCCACTTGATCTTTCATTAAAGAAATTAGCGGTGAGACCACTAAGGTTAAACCATCTAATAATAATGCCGGTAATTGATAACAAATCGATTTGCCACCACCTGTAGGCATAATGCCTAAAACATTTTCATTACGTAACACTTTTTGAATCAACTCTAATTGACCCGGTCGAAAACTTTCGTAACCAAACTTCTCTTTTAATAATTGGGTTAAAACATCCACGTACTATCCTCTTCTCACTACTAAGTTCTTTTCAGGCCTTTTTTGCCTATTCATCTTAACATGGAAAACAGCTAGAAAAAAGTAGCCAATTTTTAGGCTAATTTTTAATCTAATGCACGTTTTTTTACACTTTATTTAAATGATTTTTATCACAGATGATTTTGACGTAAAAGTAAAAAAAGTGTAAGCTAAGTAAGGCAAATTTCAGCAATGAGGAGGTTATGCTGTGAGTTATTTATCAATCCAAAATGTCAGCAAAATCTATCCCCGTAAAAAGACAAAAGCACTACAAGATTTTTCTTTAACGGTCGAAAAAGGTGAATTTATTACCATTGTCGGCCCTAGTGGAAGTGGCAAGTCCACCCTGTTGAACATTTTGACCGGTTTTGAAGAACCGACAACTGGGAGTATTATTTTAGCCGAGCAGGATATTACAAAATCAGCACCAAAAGATCGCGACATGGCACTGGTCTTTCAAGAATATGCCTTGTTTCCTCATATGACCGTAGCAGAAAATATTACATTTGGCATGAAAATTCGAAAAACAGCAAAAAAGAAACGGCAAGAAAAGTTGGACTGGGTAACAAGCGAGTTAGGTTTAACAGAGGTAGTAAACGTTCTGCCCAAAAATTTATCTGGTGGTCAACGGCAACGAGTCTCCTTGGCGCGAGCCATTGTTCGCAATCCAAAATTATTTTTAATGGACGAACCGTTATCTAATTTAGACGCAAAATTACGAGATCAAGTGGGAGATCTAATCTTAACTACCCACAAAAAGTTGCAGGCTACTACGCTTTTTGTGACTCACTCCCAAGAAGAAGCCATGTCTTTAGCTGATCGCATTATCGTGTTAAAAGACGGTGTGATTCAACAAATCGGTACCCCTCACGAAATTTACGAAAAACCCAAGAATCGTTTCGTAGCCGAATTTATTGGCCGTCCTACGATTAATTTATTTTCGTTTGATAAGTTACCTTCCTATCTGCAACAGCGATTTTCACGGGAGTCAGAAAAATTAGCTGCTATTCGGAGTGAGTATATTCTTATTCGTGAATTTTCACACAAAGAAAGTCAAGCGAGTGTTGATTTTGAAACGGGCGTTGTCACAGAAATTCGTTATTATGGTGGCAGTAGTATTTTACAACTTGCATGGCAAGGCGTAACACTTGCAGTCAAAACTACTCAAGATACCCGGAATTTAATGGGGCAATGTGTTCATTTTACTTTTGATACCACGCAACTACTTTTTTTTGAATTGTAAATTTAGCTATCAAACAGCTAATCATTTTTATTTTATTGGAGGAAAGAAACATGAAAAAAATTTATTTAGGGTTAGCCGTAACCGCAGCAACATTCTTTTTAGCAGCTTGTGGTAGTACAAACAAAGAGGCAGCCAAACAAAACGATAAAGTCAGTGGCGAATTAACTGTTGTCACCAACCGGACCGATGCAGACAAGCTCTATGCCCAAATGGAAAAAGATTTCAAGAAAAAATATCCTGAAATTACAGCTATTAAATGGGAATCTGCTGGTACAGATTACGACCAATATATTGCCAATCGCATGAACACAAAAGACTATGGCGATGTGGTTTTTGTACCTTTTTCAATGGCAGGAAAACCACAAGATTACAGCAAATACTTTGAAGCATTGGGCACAACAAAAGCCATGGAAAAAGATTATCTAGACGTCACTGAAGCCGATTACGATGGTAAAGTATACGGTTTACCAACAGTTTTAAACTCATTGGGATTGGTTTACAATGAAGCAGTTTTCAAAAAAGCTGGTATCGATAAATTACCCCAATCAACTGAAGAATTAATCGCTGACGCTAAAATAATTAAAGAAAAAACTGGTGCAATCGCTTTTTACACCAATTACCAACGTCTAGCTGTGTGGGCAGGCGCTTTATCTTCTTATGGCGGTGAAAACTTCAAAAAAGAAATGGTGACAAACAAATCTGCCTTTAAAAAAGGGCAACCAATGCGTGCAGTCATGGATATGATTTACGAATTAGCGAAAGCTGGCTTAATTGAAAAAGATCCCGTTACGTTAGAGACGCAACAAGCCCAACAACAATTAGCCGATGGCAAGATTGCCATGCTAATGAGTGGCTCACAAGATGTCGCCCCAATTCAAAAGTTAAGTAAAGACACGATTAATATCATGCCATTCCCACATTTATTAGCTGGTAAAACCAGTTTAGCTCTGGGTGCCCCTTCTGTAATTGGTATTAACAAAAATTCTAACAATAAAGTTGCTGCCAAAGCATTCTTAGACTTTTTTATTGATCCTGCTTCTGGACATGCCAAAGATATGGGCGGCATGACTCCTGTTAAAGCTAAGCTTGATGCCAGTGAACAAAAAGCGATCAAAGAAAACAACGTCATCTTGACTGCCCCAGCAACTGATCCTGCTATTGAGGCAAAATACAGCGCCATCGCAAACGAAGTTGGCGTTGGACGCTTAACTGACGTCTTACAAAAAACAGTGAATATCGCCTTATACCCTGATCAAAATGAAAGTTATCAAGAGTATGTCGCAAGCCTAGAGAAAAAATGGGAGGCTGCAGCAAAAGCCCATGAATAAGCGCAGCCTAAAAAGAGAGGAAAAGCAGACTATTCTGCTTTTTCTCTCTTTACCGCTTTTATTGTTACTAATTTTTGGACTCTTACCCATTGCAACCTTAATTTACAATAGCTTTACCGATTGGGATGGTTTATCTGTTGAAAAAAACGTTATCGGATTTAAAAACTATCTCACTATTTGGCAAGATCCAGTTTATTTTCAGGCTTTTACCACCAATCTCTTTTACTTAGGTTCTGGTCTGTTACAAATCGTCATTGCCCTAGTTTTAGCCATTTTATTGTCCACAAAAACCTATGGCAAAAATATTTTTAAGGCGGTGATTGTTTTTCCGATTATGATCAGCGGAGTTGCAACTTCTTTGATTTTCCGATTGTTTTTTGAACCCGATGGCTCATTTGATCAGCTTTTGCATTTTTTGCATTTAAGTAAATTTATTCGCTTCTGGTTGGGAGATCCCGCTGTGGCCAATTATACTCTGGCCTTTATTTCCTTATGGCGTCACTTGGGCACGAGTTTTTTATTGTATTTTGCAGCGATCCAAGGTCTTCCCCAGGTCTATCAACAAGCGGCTAGTTTAGAAGGTGCTAACTTATGGCAACAAACCCGCTACATTATTTTGCCAAATATTCGTACCGTTTTAAAGCTGAACTTTATTTTACTCACTATTGGAGCCGTTTCCGCCTTTGAAATCCCGCTAATTATGACAAATGGTGCCAATGGAACAGCAACTTTTTTAGTGCAAACCATGAAAGTCGCCTTTGATCAAAAACTAGTTGGCCTAGGCTCTAGTCTAGCAGTTTTAATGTCTTTGATTATTATTGCACTAAGTCTCATACAACAACGTTTTCAAAAGGAGGATAATTAAATGAAAATTCTAGCCAAAATTAGCAAATATTTCTTTTTATGCGTATGGCTGTTTATTTGCTGTTATCCTCTTTTAACTGTATTTTTTGGCTCTTTTAAAACCTACCAAGAATTCAACGCCACCCGCGGGATTACCCCACCCACACAGTGGCACTTTGAAAACTATCGTCTTGCTTTTACCTCCGGTAATCTGCCGCAAGCTTTTATCAATACCTTTATTTTAGTTTTTTGTGGCGTTTGTGGCAGTGTTGTAATTGGCTCTATGGTGGCTTATGTTTTGAATCGTTTTGATTTTCCTTTCAAAAAACTGGTTATTGGTGCTTATTTTTTTATCTCAATGGTTCCAATGGTCGTCTCGCAAATTTCTACCTTTAAAATAATCACCGCATTAGGATTTTACGATCGCTTAATTGCCCCTATCGTGATTTATTTAGGTGCAGATGTCGTGATGATTTACGTTTATTTACAAATGTATGAAAAAATCCCTATTGAATTGGATAAAGCCGCACTCCTAGAAGGGGCCAGCTTTTTTCAAATCTACCGTCAGATTTTGTTTCCTTTATTGCGTCCGGCTACCGGAACTGTCATCGTTTTAAAAATGATTAGCATTTACAACGATTTTTATATTCCCTTTTTATATTTGCCGGGCTCAACACACGGGACAGTGGCCACCGCCCTTTACCGCTTTATGGGACCTAATCAAACCAATTGGCAAGTAATTTGTGCCTTAGTAATTTTAAGTATTCTCCCGATGTTAATTGTCTTTTTAGCCTTACAAAAATATATTTATGAAAGCTTGGCAGGAGGTGTTAAAAGTTGAATATCCTTACTTTTTTTAAAGGGTTCCCGAAACGAGCTTATACCGTCATGGAAGTGCGTACCGGCTTTGCCACTGGACTGCCGGTTTTAAGTGGGAGTTTTTTTGGGGCGTATTTAACTGGAGAAATTCATTGGTTATACATGATTTTATTTTTTATCGCCGGTTTTTGCTTTAATATTGTTGCAAACACGGCTAACGAAATGCGGGCTTATTTAGCCAAAGAAGAAAACGAAACAACTTTCACCTACCATAAGGGCAGTGAAGGGCTTGTCCGCGGTGACGCAAAATTTTTTGATGCTGTTTTCGTTTTACTCCTCATGATTGCGCTAGGCGGCATTTGCGGGCTTTTACTGGTTTTTCTTACCAAAGATTTATTGTTGCTGGCCTGGGGATTAATTGGCTTACTGGCGGCAATTACTTACTCTCTTGGACCAAAACCTTATTTACTTTATCCAGTAGGAGAAGTTGTTTCAGGTTTTTTTGTCGGTGGACTTGCTTGCTACTTAGCAGGACGTACACAAATGGGCAGTGGCAATTGGCAGTTGCTTCTATACAGTGTGGTCCCCATGATTTTAACTGTTTTTTTAATGTCTACCAACAATGTCGGCGACTACGAAAAAGATCGTGGTATCCGAGTAACGCTACCGCACGTCATTGGATTTCGCAATGCGATATTAATCGTTATTCCAGAATTTTTAATTCTTTTTACCTGTTGGGTAATACTTTGGGTTACGCAGACTATTCCGTGGTGGCAATTTTTAATCGGCTGTCTAATTTTTTACCGTCAAGGCTGGCAACGCTGGTACAAAGATTACGTCAAAATCCCTAGTGTTTACCCAGAAATGGGACGGGAATATGGTCCTCGTCCTTTACTGTTGATTTATCACTTTAATACGTGGATGGCCTTTTTATTTTTCATCCAAATCATGGGAAGGAAGTACTTATAATGGAAAAAATCCGTTTGGTTCAAAATAAAATCAATCCCCTTGTATTACCTGTAATTTTCGCCGATAAACTCGGCTACTTTGAAAAATTTCATGTTCCTGTCGACTTAACCGTCACCGAAACATTTCAATTCGCACAAAAAAGCAGTTTTGTCGCCGGTGATGTCGATGCCATGATGGGCGACTTGACTTTTTACTTTGATTACCGTCAACATGGAAAAGATGCTTTCGTTACCACCGATTTAACCCGTACCATCCAACTCTTAGCAAAAAAAGGCGCCCCTAAAGAAGGGCTGCGCGTCGGGGTTGCCCGCAAAGGACTGTTTCCCTTTTTTATGGCGCATGATTTAAAAACTGTTCTTAAGCAACCTGAAATCGTCTGGATAAATAACACTTATGAACGCATTCAAATGTTGCAAAATGGGGAGATTGACGCCTTAGTTGCTATCGAACCTTTTATCACCGATATCTTAAAAACACAAAGCGATACCGAAATTTTATGGCACTCTAAAAATTCAGATAAAAATATGGTAATGTGGTGCTTTGATCGCAAATTTTATGATAACAATGTCGAAACAGTTACCAATTTCCACCACGCCTTAGAAGCCGCTGCAAAAAACTTCAACGCGCTTTCAGCCGATGATAAAGTACTGCAGGCAATAAAAATAGCGCAATATACACCTGAAGCCGCTGAAAATTTACGCCACTTTACCTTTGAAAAACAGCATAATTACGCGACTAAAGATTTTGAATTATTAGCAGATTTCTTATGGCAAACAGGTGAAGTAAGCCAGAAGTATCACACAAAAGATTGCTTGCGAAAGGTGTTTTAGGTGCATTTCTTCCTGATGAAGTGTATTCTTGTTGCGCTGTTTTGCCGAAAAATTTTAGTGCGGAATCTTGCGTAGTTAGTGTTACGTAAAATAATTCAAAATAATCTTGTTTAAATAAAAAAACCCTAAATAAAATGCGCTAGAAAGCCGATTTAGTGATTGTATCTGCTGACGAATTTTATTTGGGGGTATTTTTTGTGCAGGATATTTATTTCACAATCTATTCTCTTACCAAAGCTCTTTTCACCGCCAACAACAGCATCAACAAGGCTGTTGCTACTAAAATATGAGTTAAACCTGCAATACCTGCAATCATGCTATTCATACTGTGACTAACTTCTGTTCCGTAAACTTGCAATACACCTCTCACTGTCATCATAATTATCATTAGCGGCAAGCCGATGTTATACAGGAGGTAAAAACGTTGGTAAAGTTTGCTTTCTGCCAAATTGCTGATTTTAAAAAGAATAGCGACAAATAAAAATACGGCTACCCCTAAAGCTAAAAGGTGCGTATGTAAAACACGCAACACCGTCGCACTGGTAAAATCATTGAATTTTGTGAATTCTCGATAAAACACGCCTGCTACCATTGCCAAAATAAAATAAGCGATGGCGGTATTCATTACTTTTTTCATCTTCTTCACATTCCTTTCCGATTCATTTTTTTGCTTTAAAAAAATTGATGCCAAATAAAACGCCGGCTAAAAATAAAGCTGTGCCTAAGCCTGTATAAAAAACGGCAATAAAACGATTGGGTAATAAATGAAAAGTGCGGATTGTGACTCCACCAATTATCATTACCGCCATGATAAGAAATGATTTTACATCAAAAAATTTTAAGAAAAATTGTTTTTCTTCATCATAGTGGTCAATTCGTAAAGTATGTTTGGTGACTAATTTAGAAAAAATCATAAACCAAAATGTTACAAAAACGAGGACTGATAAAAATAAATTAAAAAACGTGACGTATCCTGTATACGTTTCAATCCCAATTTTTAAAATATTAAAGCCTGCCACCAGCCATACAAGACTTGCCAAAAGTAATAAATTATTTTTTTTGATCATATTCAAAACCTGCCTTTTTCTGAAAGTGAACCTCGTTCATTTTATTTGATAAAAAAATCACTTCGATTTGTCCCAAATTTAGAATGGAAAATACCTTAGCTAGTGTATTTGCTAGCTTACAAAGTCATCTGTCCATCGGTTTTTAAGACAAATTAATAAAGTGAATTTTTTACAAGTTGTAAAATAGCAACTGATTTTTCTTCATGGGTAATCTCATATAAAAACAGCTCAAAAATATAGTCAACATATTGCGAAGCTGTCAAATTATCATCAAATAAACCTTGACGTACCTGTTGATCTTTTAAAAGTGTCTTAACTAAGCCTGCTTTTATGTGTTGCCAGTAATTTTCCATCATTTTTTGACCCCGCTGCTTTTCATCAAAAGCCAATACTAAAGCATGACTGGTAAAAAAATTAGGATACTGCTGCTTTGCTATTTCTACACTTTTAAATAGGGCTTCCAGACATTTTGAAAAGCTGTCAAATTCATAGGAATTATCTGAAAGATGAAAAATATCGGACCAGATACTCCCAATTGTAGCAGTTAAAAGCTGTCCTTTATTGGGAAAATAATTGTAGACAGCACCAACTGAAATACCGCTACGTGTTGCAACTTCACGGATACTAATAGCTTCAATTCCTTTTTCAGCCACAATTTTCTTACAACAAGCAATTAGTTCTGCCCGAGAGCTCACCGTATTGTTCACCTTTTTTCCCCCTCTTCAAAATGTGTTCATCAATATGAACAACGTTCACTTTAGATTTTACCCACGAATATTATTTTCGTCAACACAAATGCGCCGACCTATCCTTTCATTAAAGTGCTATCCATAAAAATCCAATCAAAGTTCAGCAAAAGTCGCTTATAAAACAGTTTTAAATTTGCACACTGCGCTAATTTCCCTGTTTTATAAGCGACTTTTTAAACATAGCTGAAGGTAGTTTTACGATTTCCTTTGGCTTAAACAAAATATTTTTGTTCAAAATCTGTTAAGATTTCGCGGACCTCTGGGATTGATTTTGTTTCCATTAAGCGAATTCGTAAATCATTTGCCCCAGGAAATCCTTTCAGGTAAATTTTGAAAAAGCGATGTAAGTCTACAATCGAACGAGGGACAGCATTTGCATATCGCTCTTGTAAATCCAATTGTAAATAAAGTAAATCTATTAATTCTTTAGGCGTATGTGCCTTTGGCATCCTTTCAAAAGCATACGGGTTTTTAAAAACACCACGACCTATCATAAGCCCATCAACTCCATATTTTTCTGCCAGTGCTAAACCCATTTGCCGGTCTAAAATATCACCATTGATTGTAATTAACGTTTGAGGTGCTAATTGATTACGCAGTTGCAAGATTTGGGGAATTAAATCCCAATGTGCGGCTACTTTACTCATTTCTTTTCTAGTTCGCATGTGTACTGATAGATTAGCAATATCTTGTTTCAGCAAATGACTGATCCAATCTTCCAACTCAAGCGAATCGTTAAAGCCAATCCGGGTTTTCACACTCACCGGTAAACCGCCAGCTTTAGCGGCCGCAATTAATTCTGCTGCCACTTCTGGACGTAAAATCAGACCGCTGCCTTTGCCCCGCTCTGCCACATTTGGGACCGGACAGCCCATATTTAGATCAATCCCTTTAAAGCCCATCTTTGCTAACGCTATACTCATTTCACGAAAATATTCGGGTTTATCCCCCCAAATATGAGCGACCATTGGTTGTTCATCTTCAGTAAAAACTAAACGCCCGCGTACACTTTTTATCCCCTCCGGATGACAAAAGCTATCTGAATTAGTAAATTCAGTAAAAAAAACATCTGGTGCTCCGGCAGCTTTAATCACATGGCGAAATGTCACGTCCGTCACATCTTCCATCGGTGCCAAAACAAAAAAGGGCTTTGGTAAATCGGCCCAAAAATTATGCGTCATTTTTTTATTCCTCCTGTTACTCCTACAAAATCCCTACGATTTTTAAAGTATTGTCATTATACTAAGGAACTTGCAAAGAAGCAAAAATGTAAATTAACTACAAAAGAGGCTGTGACATGTCACAACCTCTTTTTATCTAACTTTTTTATTTATTCAACTTACTTTGGGGAAGAATCCGATTTTAAACGGTAGTGAATTATTTTCGTTTTCGCAAAATAAGACCGGTAGAAAAAGCAATCAAAACAAAACCGACAAAAACAAGCAGATAATTATTTTGATCATTTGTTTTAGGATAATGCTTTTTCTTATCCGTAGGGGTTGGTTGTTTTGGTTTATCTTCTGGCGGTAACTTATGATTAACAATGTCCGCCAGTACAAGTGTTTCAGGTTTCCCTTTTTCACTGGCTGGAATGACAAACTGATACGTTTTTTCACTTAATTGATAGCCTGTTGGGGCTTTTGCTTCTTTAATCGTATATGTTCCTGGTGCTAAATCTGTCAAAGTAGCATGTCCCGTTTTATCAACTGTCACAGTTACACTTTTATGGGTAGTATCATCTTTTACATGGAATACCGCGCCAGCTAACCCTTGCCCTTTTTCATCAGTTTTTTGCCATGTCACACTTCCTTTGTAATTAATCATGGCTACTGTAATCGGATCTGGTTGACCTTCATTTTTCTCCGCAATTGTAAATGGAATTTTTTCAGTATTTAGAATATAACCTGGCGCCGATTTTACTTCCACAAACTGATAATTACCAGGCGCCAATTGATCCACCTGAACAAGACCTTTTTCATTGGTTACCAAATCTTTTGCAACAATTTTGCCAGCGTCATCAATTACTTGAAAGACTGCTTGTGCAAGTGGATTATCTTTATCATCTGTCTTTTTCAAACTTGCTTGTCCTTGATAATTAATAAAGTCTCCTAATTCAACTGGCACTGGTTTGCCTTGTTGTGCTGTAATAGCAAAAGTATGGGGAGTGGTATCTTGAATAAATCCTGCTGGTGCTTTTGTTTCAACCAATACGTATTCACCAACTGCCAACCCTTTGGCATAAATTTCACCACTATCATCGGTTGTAATCTCCTGTGTAGCTTCTCCTTTGTTGTTTAGAACAGTCAATGCTTCGCCGACTTTTTGACCGTCTTGACTGGCATAAATTGCAAATTTTGCACCTGCTAGCGGTTTTTTATCTTCGTCTACTTTGTGGCCAATAATTTCTGATTGATAATTATTGAAATCCATTTGGTCGCTTTGATCTGCTTGTCCTTCTTCATTGACGACAAAATAAATCGCTTGACTGTTCACAACATAGCCTGGCGCTGCTTTTATTTCAATTAATTTATAACTGCCAACGCCCAAATCATCTAAATCAATTTGACCACTTTCTGGTACAACAATCGTTCTTTCCAATTGTTGTATTCCATCTTCGATCCGGTACAATTCAAATGTTGCCCCAGCCACTGATCCTGCATCACCGACTTTTTTTATCACTGCTTTTGCCTTAAAGTTTTGGAAATCACCAAAATTAAATACGTGGGGATCTCCTTTTGCATGCGTTGGAATAACGACTTTAATCAATGCTGGATTAATAATATACGGTGTGTCGTCTTCGTGAACGGGCGCTTTGGTCTCTTGGAAATAATAAGTACCAGGTGCCAATTCATTAAAAGTGACATCGCCTTTTTCATCACTGGTTGCCGTGGTTAATTTTTGCTTGTCGCTATTGTATAAAGTAAATTCAGCTCCTTGTAACCCTTGTTTTTGGCTGTTGACTTTATGAATTTTGAAAGCTCCTTTATAGTTCACAAAATTATCACTGGCAATAACTGTTTCTGGCTGTCCTTTCGCTGTTTCTTTAATTTCAAAAGGTACTGTTTGATCATTTAATAAGTAACCATTGGGGGCTTTTGTTTCCACAAAACGATACTGTCCGGGTGCTAGGTTTTGGACGAGTACTTCACCTTTATCATTTGATAGCAGATTTTCAGCTACCGTTTTCCCCCTACTATCAATGACTTTAAATTGTGCTTGTGACAACACCTGCTGTTGGGCATCTTTTTTAATCAATTTGGCGGCACCCTGATAATTGATAAAATTATCTGCTGCCACTACTGTTTTAGGTTTTCCTTTTACACTTGGTAAAATGGTGAAGTCTACTGGTGTTGCATTTAAGACATAACCAGTTGGTGCTTTGGTTTCAATAAACTGATATTTGCCTGGAGCTAAGTTTTCGACTGTGACAACACCTTGGTCATTTGAAGTTAAACCTTCTTGAACTTTTTGACCGTCTGAAGTTACAACTTTAAATTCTGCTTTGGCTAAAGGATTTCCTTTAGCATCTTTTTTGGTAAGTGTGGCACTGCCTTGATAGTTTTTCAAAGTCAGATGTACTTCAGGAATTTGCCCATTTCTTTGTTTTTATACGACAAAGATATGAGACGTTTCATCACGGACAAAGCCACTTGGGGCAAATACTTCGACAAAGCGGTAAATCCCTGTTTCTAACCCATCAACTTCTAAAATCCCATTTTCATCCGTGCGACTTTGTTGAAGTAAGGGAATCTCTTGCCAAAATGATGATCCTACAATTTTAGAAGTTAATTTTTCTAATCTAAATTGCGCATTTGGTAAAACTGTACCTTGTTCGCCCACTTTTTTCAAAATGACCTTATTAGGTTCGTTTTTAATAATTAATGATGGTGCATCCTCTTCCGTTGTCGCTTCAGTGATTTCGATTGTCTTTCCTGCGGCTAATTCATCTGAAATGGTAAAGCCAGTTGGTGCTTGTGTTTCAACTAATTTATAAGAACCTAGTGGTAAGCCACCAAAAGTAATTTTCCCATCTTCTGTCACGGTGCCTTCGCGTAAAACATGCTCTTTTTTCATATCCAAGAGTTGGAAGTGGGCACCACTTAATGGTGTTTGTCCATCTTCTTTTGTTTTTTGAATGACGATTTTTCCCCGTTTACCAGAAGCATTTCCACCACTATTGTCGACTTGAACGGTAACATCTTGACCATCACTGCCTTCAATAACTTTGGTACCTGTTCCTTTAATTGTTACATTATTGGAGACTTTATCTTGGCTTCCTGTTGTACTTGATAAAATTAAACTTCGATATTCCATATAATAGGCTGTTTCAATATGGGCCATTTTTACTTCTAAGGTTTGCTGGCCTGTTTCATTATCAGTCTTGACTTCAAGAGTATAGTCTTTTCCGGCAACTAGCGGTTTTGTTTTATCCGGCGTAATCGTTCCATCTTCTGCTACTTGCGTTTGATATAAAACTACAGAATCTTCATCTAATACTTGATTAATAGAAGGATGATCCGTAATGACTACATCGTCCAGAGTAGACTGTGCACCATTGATTGTGACGTGCCATAGCACATAATCTGGATCATCTGGATCTTGGAGTCCTTCTTTAGCTAGCGTTTCCCCACCATGATAAACAGATACTTCACCCGTCACTTTGCGGTCATCATTATTATTCTCATAATCTGCTACATTGTCATATTCTTTTGAACCTTCAATTACTTTATCTGCCAATGAAGTTTTAAAGACAATAGCATAGGTGTTAGCGATACCTTCTGGAAAATGAAGACTTAACGTTTGATCATTATCCCCAGTGGGCTCTTTGATTGCTTGCATTTGATTGGTTACTTCATCTTTTTCATTAATATAAACGTTACCATCAGGTTGGGTCTGGGCATTGAAAACTTTTAAACTGCCGTCAACATAACTCTGATTGTCAATAATCTGGTCGGTTAAAGTTGCATTGTGTAACTGGTTATGGCTTAAATTGACAACAATCGTCCAGGTGATTTCTTTGGTAACTGCGTTATAGACCCCACTTTTTTGGGCATTTAAAGTAAACGGATCATGGGGTTTAAATGGTTTTTCATCATCGGAATGATGTTTGCCGCCTTCTTTATCAGTCCAAGTGATTGTTGCATGATTTATAAATGAGTCTGGTCCCGTTTTTCCATCAGGGTCTAAGCCGGTCACATCAAAATTAGTTTTATAATAGATAATAAAACTTTCCGTTGTTTTAGCATACTCCCCTATAAATTTAATGGTGAAGCCAGTTTGTTGACCTGCTTGATTTTTTTGTACGGTTAAGTCGTAATCCTGCTTGGCGAACAATTTTTTACCACTTTTTGTTTCAATCGTTAGATCATATTTTGATTCCGTTAAATGCGATTGAGCAAGGGATAGCCCAGGGATTGGCTGGAATGTATCTGTAATTACCGCATTTTCCATGTAGTAATTATTTTTATTAACTTCTAACTTCCAGATAGCTGTTTTGTTTGCATAGTCGACATTGCCTAAATTTTTGATGATGTTTTGTTGTTGCGCAGTGCCATCATCGCCACCTTCTTGACCGTCACCACCGGTATCCACTACGACTTGGTTATCTACATCGGTGTTCCCTGTCACGAGTGTATTTACCTTCGTTTTATAATCAATCTTAACGGCATAATTAACATCATGGGCAAATTTTAAAACAAATTGATTTTTACTGGTATCATACACAACTTGATAATCAGCAGGGCTGGTAAGTTCTGCGCCAATAATTTCTTTGCCGTTTTTGTCAAAAGTAATTCGATGTAAAACCAGTGAATCAGGTTCAAAGGTTAAGTTTTCACTCATTGTATCAGTTAAAACAGCTTGTTCTTTGCTAATATTTTTTTCGCCGTAATTGTATTTGATTTGCCATGAAAATTCTTGCTTGTCTGAATTGTAGCCTGTCTGTTTTTTTTCTAGTAATTTACCATAGCTATTGGTGACTGTGGCTTTTGCAGTCAAGTCATCTGTCACTTCCTCGCTTGTCAAAGCAGCTTCATTTGTAAAAGATACTTTACCACCTTTATCCGGGATTGCACTTTCTTTAATTGTACTTTGATAGATCAGACGATAGGCATTGTTGGTTTTTCCTTTAATCTTCACATTCCCATTTTGATCAACCGTATACTCACTTGGTGCTAATTGGCGGCTAACTTCTTTTACGGTGCCATCTAAATTCATCACCAATTCATAAACTTTAACTGAATCATAGGCAATACCTTGTGGCCAAGTTTCGGTTATAGTCAAGTTGGTATGTTCTTTCATCGCTTGGTTAATATCCACTGTCCACGCTACTTTGCTAGGATTAGGTGTTTTATCAAAGTGTCCTTGTTTGTCAATTTGCGTTTCTGTTGCTGGTCGTATCGTGACATCGACAGGTGGTAAATTGTCTTCTGTTGGATAATGAATCGTAATGTCTCCTGGTCCATCAATATGATTGGTCTCAAAATGTGTTTCAAAATAAAAATCGCCAGTAATATCACTCGAGTTAACAACATCTTCTGTAAAAGTAAAGCGTACCGTACCGTCTTTTCCTACAACATAATTTGCATACGTGTTACCTTGTGCATCTTTTAACGCCCCTGACATTTCCCGGCTTGGAACTAGTTCAGCTGGTAAGTGAAATTCAAAATAATCACCAGCTTTTATCTTTTGCCGCACTGATTCCGGAATAGCCCAATCATAAGTCATTCGAATCGTTGCATCAGCAGGAATTGGTGGTTCAATCGGTTTGCCATCTTTATCTGTAAAGAAAATCTGACTGTCCGTAATAATGGTCCCTTCTCCATTTGGAAAATAAGTCCGAATATCGTTGGGATTATCTGCTGGCTTCTTATTATCAGTAGCTGCAGGTGCTAAAGCAGAATCAGAGGTATCACTTTCTTTTGTTCCTTCTGATGATTTAGGATTTTCCGTTGTAACACTTTCACTTGTACTTGTTATCTGCGTTGCGGTGTCACTCGACTTTTCTGTACTTTCTGTTGTTGGTGAAGTCGTTGTGCTAGACGTTTGCTCAGCAGCAAACGCAAGTTGTTGACTGCCATATGTAAACGTGATATCAGAACGTAATTGCTGTAACGTGTTGGCCTTCGTCTGTAAGATCAATACATCTTCTTTTTGTGTCTGGCTTTTTGCAAGCGTAATTTTCTTATTTTGATTATCAATGTGTACCGCTGGGACCACACTGCCAGATTGCCACTTTGCATTGGTTAAATCAACATTATCTGAATATTTAATGGTCGCTTCTTTTTCGTTTTTACCTTTGACTGTTAGCAACAACTGATCCCCATCTTGTTGAATTGCTTCCAGCGTCCAATCATTTGTCACTGTCTGTGCAACTGCTACTAAGGGTGTCATTCCTTGCATGAACAAAAGCAACGCCATAAAAAGATACACGATCCGATAGTTATATTTTTGTTTTCCCATCATTTTTTCCCCTTTTAGATAATAATTATTATTATTTTTGAATAATCCTAATCTATTATAGGGAGCACAAACAACCAAAACAAATGGTTTATACCACTTATCACCATTTTTTTATCACTTATTAGATAAGTTTCCGAAGTTTTTGATAAAAGTTTTGAACTATTTTTCAATATACATCTAAAAACGTATCATTTTACTGTCAAGACAGGATATTTTAATTCACAAAAAAGGCGATGCTTATCAATTTAATCGGTCTTAGATTTTTTTGAAAACGTAATATAATTCCTTTAAATATTTTTGTAATCTGGTAAAATTTGAAAATTTTGTTTAGATGAGAATTGTTAGGAAAATCACATGTTACTTAATTTTCTTTTCACAAATAAAAAGTACCGAAAAATGACAAAATAGAATGTATTATACTAAAAAAATAGCGACTCGATCTCTCCAGTCGCTCGTTAATCCTTATATTGTTTTTTCACTTCAAAAATTCACGTAAATTCCCTCAACTTTTTTCTTATTAGCCACTACTTCTTTTGCTTAGAGCTATATCCTAACCAAAACAAGAGAACAAATTGCAAAAACAAGGCTATACACAATGTAACTGCCAAAATAGTCTTCCCTTGTTGCGTGGAGAAATCAAAATAGTGAGAAGAAATGGGTAGTCGAGAAAAGATACCCAAGAATGCACTTGTAGTCAAAACAGGAATCAATGGAAGCCAGATTTTTTTGTTATCTTGTTTTGCTAACAAATAGCCACTAATCAAGGCGACAATCAAAATAGTAGCACTTCCTAAAAAGCCTCCAAAATAAATTTTTAACGGAGTGGAAACAAAAATATTGACTGCTATACCGCCGGCAAATAAAAAACCTATAAAGACCGCTGCCAACAACTTAAAGGATCGTCGCACGTGATACGTGCTTTTTCCGAATACCCACAAAGCAAAAATTGAAAAAGCTCCTACATAAATACTAGTAAGACTGAAAGTTCCCACATCAAAGGGCCTCGTTGGATTGATTAAAGTTGGCAAAATTGAAAATAAGAAATACGCCCCTATGCCATAAGCCACTAGTTTAGCCGTATCCACCACGTTAAAAGGAAGTTGTTGTATTATTTCATCAGCAAATTCTTTTGGTTTTTTGCCAAAATATGCTTCAGCTGTCCTACCATTTTTTTGTGCATCTAAGATGTCTTGTAGAATGCTTAACAACAATTCCTCCGTCTGCTGTTCATCTCGTAAAAAAGCCAGCGTACGAACATAGACCAAAAGATCGCCATAGTATTCTTCATTTACACTTGTTAATTGCGTTTGCAAATTTGCATTTAATTGAATAATTTCTTTAGTCTTCATTTTTTTCATCTCTTTCTATTAAAGCATCTACGTTATTTTTAAGCTGCCTCCATTGTTGAATAAAGCTTGCTTTCTCTTTTTCTCCTGCTTCAGTTAGAAAATAATATTTTCGCTGAGGACCATCAGGAGAAGCTTCCATCCGTCCTTCAATCAATCCTTTTTTTTCCAATGTAAGCAAGAGGGGATAAATTGTTCCTTTGGGGATTTCTGCAAAACCAAAGTCAACTAATTTTTCACTTAATGTATAACCGTACAAAGATTCTTCAGCCAAAAGAATCAAAATACTGCCCGACAGAATTCCTTTTAGCATTTGGGAAGAGTTTTTTTGTGTCATGTTGTCTCCTAACTAACTTGTTTTACAATATAGTCATAGTATAAGACCAACTAACTAGTTTGTAAAGCAAGTTAGCTGATTTTTAATAAAGAAATATTCTCACTATAAAAAAGCTTACAAACTTCATTGTAAGCTTCTGGAAATTTTATCCTACCTCGTGCTTTTTCGTTTTAATAAACTGGGAAGCCTTCAACTTATAATGTTAGCCTCTGCTTTTTAACCAGCCATTGTGGGAATACAGCTTAGAATTTAATTGCTCTTGTTGCAATATACGTTTTAATATTCATATCATGAAGTCTACCAAAGCCATTCGTATCTTCATATAAATCAATCAAAGCAAAACCTGCCTTTAACTGCCCGCCCAGTTGTTCCGTCATATTATGAGAAAATTGCATTCCGGCATCCTCTTTTTGCATAAATGCTCTAGCTTCTTCATCTTTCAAAGGATTAAACGGCATTTTCCAAATAATTTCTTTCTCGTCGTTATCTACAATGTAGTTAATTTCATTATTTAGACCAGATAAAAGTGTCCCACCTTTTTTTAAAACGCGATACGCTTCATCAAAAACATGCTGTACATCTTCTACATAGCAGTTTGAAACAGGATGAAAAATTAAATCAAAAGTCTCATCTGCAAAAGGTAATTTTTTCGTCATATCTCCTTCAATTGCGTTAATTTCATACCCTTCTCTTTTGGCTACCAAATATTCTGATTCAATTTGTTTGGCGGAATAATCCAGAACGGTACACTCACCGCCTACAGCAGTAAAAATTGGCATTTGCTGCCCACCACCAGATGCCAAGCCTAAAATTTTCTTTCCTTGTAACTCTTGCAACCAGTTCTGTGGTACAGCAACAGTTGGCGTCAAGAAAACCTGCCAATGTCCATTTTTGGCATTTACATAATCTTCATGGGTCGTAGGTTTCCCCCATTCCCAGCCGCCTTCAACCCACCTGTCGATTGTTTCTTTGTTTATCTCTTGATAAGATTTCATTTATTTTTCCTCCAGCTATCCAATTTTATTTATTCCTACTATACTATAACGCCATTGTTTTTTCAGATATGACAGACATCATTTTAAAGCATGAGCACAACAAAAAAGACGCTTGCAAAAAGATGCAGAACGTCTTTCATTTCAAACCTAAATTTTGGACCGACCTATTCTTGTCGCAATCATACAAATAGTTTGTGTAAAAAAATACCTTTTTTTAATGCATTTTCGCTAAACAATCACTATAGTACCTGCACATCTAAGGCTAACCTGTAATTTGGCGATGTTATTCACACACAATATCTAATAACGAAACATATTGTTGTCCACCATGCATGTCCCGTTCATTGCGGCTACCTTCAATTGGATTTCGTGGCAAGCTGATTTTGGCAACTTGAATAGCCTCTAGGCAATAGATTTCCAAGTCTTCTGGTTTTACTTGAAAAGATTTTGCAATAAAAATTCGTTCTCTTTCAAATGCAGCTACCACTTTTTTTGTATCGGCTATATTCTGACAAAAAGCATCAATGGTCAGCCAAAAAGGACCTGCATTTTTACTTCGAATATAGCTGACAACATCTTCAACTGTGCTCATTTTTTACTCCACCTTTCTCAGTTAAATCGTCTCATAAACGATACGGCATAATTCCATGGGATCATCTAGTAATACGGTGTGATACAACTTAAATTCATAAATTGCGCCCCGCTCCATTTCTGCCGGTGAAAAAATAAAGGCAAAAGAAGGCATCTGTTTGCCAGCGAACATATTGTAATGAAGTAACAAGGGATTAAAAGCTTTAGCAATTTGTGTGGCTAATTCTTGTGTCTTGGCTGTAACTGTCAACATCATCAATATTTCATTTGGCACATAGTCTTCTGGAACAGCCATTCCTGATACACCATTATAGCCATAAGGACGCAACCAAAAATCATAACTTTCTTTTGAAATCCCAGCTTTTTCTAGTTTTTCTATTCCTGCTTCAGATACTTCATCGATCCATTGCAAAGGTTCATTCATAATTTTGCGATCCCGAATACCCGCCATACTAACTGTTTGAAAACCAGCTATGCCTGCACCTTCTAACTTCATCGTATACGGCAAATATTCAATTGTCGTCCCTTCAACACGCACAGCCGTATCTGAAAGAGCAGAATATTTGGCGTTTTTTGTATCAATGCGAATACCTGGTTCCGTCAGTTGAACGGGATTTGCATTTTCATAAAGTAAATGTGCCGATACGGAATAGGGTGAAACAGTACTTTGTGGCTGGACAGCTCGAATAGTAAACCCTTTATCATCCACTTCCATAAAAACACCGCCTTGTAGACCGGCACTGGTACAGACGCCACCACATTCGACAGTTTTTGCTGCGTGCCAACAAGATGCCGGATCACAGCCTTTTAAAAGTGGATAGGCGGCAATTACTGCCGTGTCAGTTGAACGTCCGCCAATAATAATATCCGCACCATTTTTGAAGGCTTCTTGATAAGGTTCTGCTCCTAGTAAAGCAACAATTGTCTCACATTCGTCAAAAGTCGCTTCAGTAATCACAGGTGCGCCGTGTAGCCCTTGCACTTTATCCTCATGATACTTTTGTTTGATAGTTTTTCGATCTTGTTGTGAATATATCTTGGCAATTTTTTTATGGATACCTGCTTCTTGACAGATTTCAACAATTAATTGGTAAACAGTATCGACGCCTTCATCTGAGCCGCACGTTCCCGCTGTCCCGACAGTCATCGGGATTTTTAACTTGTCTGCCCCTAGTACCATCCGTTTTAAATCTCGCTTCACATCTTCAATAGCATATTTTCCATGACCAGAGCCCAAATAGTACGGCCCCGAATCTGTTGAACCAGCATCACTTGAAATAATATCTGGTTTCATCAAAAGACCTGCTTCAAAGGCTTCTTGCGTACAATTCAATCCTACTGCCCCATAGGGAACAAAGACTTTTACACTTTCCATTATTAATCCCTCCGCAATCCACTGAAAATTTTTGGTTTTGTATAACAGCTGTCCTACTTTACTTTATTATAGATAGCGCATACAATAATGTAAAATGCCATTTTTTATATTTATCTATAACATAAAAGTTATAGATAAAATCACCCACAATTTTCTTACTGCTTTTATTTAGGAGAAATTTTATGATTAATGAAAAACACATTCACTACTTATTAACAGTGGCAAATGAACACAGTATTACAGCCGCTGCCAAGAAACTTTTTATTTCACAACCTGCTCTTAGTCGCTTTATTCGCGAGGTAGAACGCACCATCGGCACCCCTCTTTTCATTCGCGACCGTGGCAATCTCCATCTCACTAAAGCAGGGGAGATTTATCTAAAAGGTTGCCAAGATGTCTGGCACCTCGCACAATCTACCACAAAAGAAATCACAGAATTAACCCATGGTCACACGGGAAAAATTACACTTGGCGTCACGCCATTAACCGGTGAATTTGTCTTTCCTGCAATTTTAGATACATTTTCCCAAGCATTTCCCCACGTTGAATTAACATTGCAAGAAGAGCGGATGAGTGTATTGTATGAGCGGGTAAAAAAAGGCGCGGTCGATATCGCCCTCGTTTACCAAAATCACGACCCTGAATTGACCTTCCATTATATTTATGAAAACCCAATTTATATCCAAGTACCGCCTTCTTTTGCAGTTAAAAATGAAATAAGATCAAAAAAAGAACCCTTTACAGCAATATCTCCCACACAATTAGCCAATCAAGCGATGATTTTATTAAAAAAGGGGCGGGAAATGCGGGAAATTGCAACAAGCTTTTTTGAAAACTTTCAAATTGTGCCTGCCAAAATTTTAGAAACTGAAAATATTCACTTGGCCAGTAATCTTGTCAGCTTAGATAAAGGATTTACCTTTGTTCCCGCGATATTTTGCCGAAAACGCCAACCCACCGATTCTAACTTTTATGTGCAGCTAGACGATTATCCCCTAAAACGCGAACTATTCTGCTGTCACAGAAAAAATGCCTATTTAACTGAAGCAGAGCAATTTTTAATCCGTGAACTTCCTAAAATATTGGCTTAAGGTAAATTGCGGGACGGATTGCAATTCACCGCTACACACATTGCCTATTCAACGTGTGTAGTCGTTTTCCCCGTACTTTACACGTCGCTTTTTGGTCTCTGGATTACTTACGCTACTGCAGTTTGCAACCTAATAATGTGTATTCAGCCAAACGTTTCTTTACCAAAGTAGCTTTGCAAATACCGGATAATACGCATCGTTACGTTGGACGCTTTTAGCTGACACGCTTCACGAGATGAGCATTTTTCGCGTCAGACAGCTTAACATGATGGAGAATCGTTGTCACATGCGCTGGCTAATCAAATAAGAAACCAATTCATACGGTTCTCTCCGATTGTTTTTAGTAATGAAAGCGAGAAAAAAGGGATTAGAAAAAATTTCACCCCTTTCCTCTATTTTGAACTAATAGCTCCAGAAACTTATTGGATACATTTGAAAAAACTTGATTTTTTTTCCAGATTATATTGGTTCGCGCTTCAAGAGGTGGTGAAAATGGAATGAAATTCAACCCACTATTTCTCGTATTTATGATTCCATCGATACACAAAGCAACGATATCACTTTCTTTAACAAGTAATGACGCGTTGTAAAGGAGATTATATGAACCGACAATTTTGAATTTATCCAGATTGCCGCCTAGCCACTCAGACAATTGATTGTCTACTTGAGATTGGCTGGAAATTAATAATCTTTGTGCTTTGAGGTCTGAAGGAGAAACTTTACTTTTTTTTGCTAGTGGATGATACTCGTTTACTAATACACCCCATTGATCAAACTGAGAAAGTGGAAGATAATCGTATTTTTTCTTATCAACAGGATCAATCACCAACCCAAAATCCAATAATCCAGCGTCAACTTTTTCTTTAATGTCATCTGCATTCCCACTATACAAATTGACATTGACCTCAGCGTAGCGTTGCAATAATTGGTTTAGGATTTCCGCAATCCATTGAAATGTTTCTGTTTCTCCGCTACCAATGGAGAGCGTTCCACCAATCACTTTTTCTTTTTTTAAATTTTTTTCAGTACTTTCCACTAACGAAAGAATTTCTTTGCTTCGATTATATAAGTAAATCCCCGCTTCTGTTAACGTGATTTCGCGGTTGCCTCTAGTAAATAATTGCACTCCAAGTTCTTCTTCAAGTTCTTTTAACTGTTTGGATAACGTCGGTTGTGACAAAAACAACGCGTCGGCGGCTTTCGTTATATTTTTTTCCTCTACTACTTTCAAAAAATATTTTATTACTCTTAAATCCATCTTATCCCTCCCATAGTTAAAAGTTATTGGTAGATATAATATATAAGTATTTTTCATCCTAAGTATAGTCAACTACACTTATCTTAACAATGACAGGAGGAGAATTTATGAGGAATGACCTTTTAACAAGTATTCAAAATAAAAAAATTTTTCAAAACTCTGATATTTTCGAAAAGATTCATGAAATAAAGAGCAAAAATGAAGAAACACTTTTTCAACTGAATGCAACGTATCATTCCAATAGCGAGATCTTAAAATATCTGGAAATGACAACTGCACAAAAAATTGATCCCACTGTTTCGATTTCATTACCATTTTTTAGTGATTTTGGTCGCCATATCAAATTTGGAAAGAACATATTTATCAATCAAAATGTGAGTTTTGTCGACTTGGGTGGAATCACAGTCGAAGACCAGGTACTGATTGGTCCGATGAGTCGGCTAATAACAGTAAATCATTTGATTGACCCGGTTGAAAGACGCGGATTATTCGTAAGTCCTATAAAAATAAAAAAGAATGCTTGGATAGGAGCAAACGTCACTATTTTACCTGGCGTAACGATTGGCGAAAATTCAATTGTAGCCGCGGACTCTACCGTTACGAAAGATGTCGCGGATAATGTCATCGTAGCTGGTTCGCCTGCAACCATAAAAAAAGTGATTGGAGAGGAAAAATATGCGTAAATGGAATGAAAAAGTAATTGTCATCATGGGAGCTTCTTCTGGAATCGGAGAAGCAACTGCAAAACTTCTTGCTGCAAAAGGTGCAAAGCTCGTCATTGCTGCAAGAAGAAAAGAGCGAATTGAAGCTCTAGCAAAAAGTTTGGGGGACAACGTATATTCTTGCCAAGCAGATGTAAGAAAGCGTGAACAAGTAAGAAATGTAATCCGTTTTGCCATAGAAAAATTTGGCAGAGTCGATGTATTGTTCAATAATGCAGGAATTATGCCACAAGGCAATTTATCACAACTAGAATTTGACAAATGGTACGAAATGCTAGACATCAATATCATGGGTGTCTTAAATGGAATAGGCGCTGTATTGCCCCTTATGCAAAAACAAAAAAGCGGACTAATTATTACAACCGATTCCGTTGCGGGTCACGTTGTGTACCCCGGTTCAGCCGTTTACAACGGTACTAAATATGCTGTTCGAGCAATTATGGAAGGATTACGTCAAGAAGAAAGAGACAATGGCATTCGTTCCACTATCGTTTCTCCCGGCATGGTCTCTACGGAACTATTTCATACTGTAGGAGATCCAGCGATTGAAACTTCATTACGAACGATTTCTGAAAAACCCGGCAACAGTCTATCACCAGAAGATGTTGCCCGAGCAGTTCTGTATGCAATCGAGCAACCAGACTCGGTCACAATCAGCGAAATTTTATTACGTCCATCCAAGCAAGTGATTTAAAACTGAGACCATGAAATTCTTTTTTAGAGTCGGTTTAACAACCCTTCTCCTATTTTTAATAAGTGGATGTATGAAAGATGAACAGAGGATTGACTACGATGATAAAATTGCCAATAAAGCTACCATCACCAAAAACAGCACAAAAAAATATACAAACGAGGCTTCTGAATTGATCATTTATATGAATCAGAAAAAAGCAATCGTACATTGGGAAAAAAATGAAACAGTGCCTGCGTTATTAGAGGTGTTACCCGCTGATTTCCAAATGGAAGACCTTTATGGAAATGAAAAATATCTACGATTAAGCCGACCAATCCCTTCAAATGAAGTATTCGTCCATCAGATAAAAGCTGGTGATGTCATGCTTTACGGAAATGATACTTTGGTTATTTTCTACAAAGATTTTTCTACACCGTATGCTTATACAAAAATCGGTCACATAGAAGCTATAAAAAAGATGTCGCTTATGAAAGGTGTTCTTCAGGTACATGTTCAGCGGTAGGTGCCGTGCAGGAAGCACTTCATTATTTTTAAATTTAGATAAACGTGAATTATACGAAACTCCATCATCTCTAATTGGTGATTGAGTTTTTTTGATGGAAAAATATTTTTAGTTTAGCTTTCATTTTGTAAAAAAGATATTGCTATAATGAAAAACTTATTTGTTGCAAAAACTTTTTTCAAGCGTAGTAACCAACGACAGGATAAAGAATTGAACATTTTGCTAACGCAAAAAAAGACGCTTCGCAAAGTGAATTGCGAAACGCCTGAAAGTACTGATATGAAACTGTTCTTAACGTTTTGAGATGTGACTCGTACTTATTACAAGTACTTCTATCAATAGAAATCCAATTATATCAACATTACAAACATCTAAAAAACAGTTTGATATGGATAAAATAGGATTAATATTGATATTACTTGAACCAATTTGAACCAAAGATGAATGGTAGTTGAATACAATTTTCTTACTAGTTTATCAATCTTTTTTAGAGTTATTCCTCCCCTCTTATTTATTTGAGACCGTATTGATGGCTGGATAGCTGTCTAATAGGGGTTTCAAGGCCAGAATTAGCTAAGCTACTAGATTCTCGAATAATTGTATAAGCCGGTCACACCTACTTAAATGTGATTGAGAAGGTCAAATATAGGGTCAAAAAATACTCGTCAGTATGTCAGATAGATAAATCCAATTTTACGCCAAAAGCAGATCCTTTTCTCTTAAAATAGTAAGAGCCATCGAAGATTTATGTTTCACTTCGCACGGCTTTTACTTTAATTTTCCAATTTATCAAAAGGACATTTTACGTCTTTTTATCTTTTACCGAGATAGATGACAGTTGCTACTTAATCTAGCAAATTCGCTACACGACTTTTTATATCATCTCTAATTTCTCTGAATTTATTAATGATTTCTTCCTCTGTTCCAGTTGCTTTGGCTGGATCTTCCAAATCCCAATGAACATGCTTAATCCCTTTTGGAATTACTGGACATTTATCTTTGGCATCGCCACATAGCGTAATAATTAGGTCTGCTTGATTAAAATAATCCATATCGATCAAATCAGATGTTTGCGTAGAGATATCTATCCCTTCCTCAGCCATTACTTGAACGGCTCTAGGATTTAACCCATGTTGTTCAATGCCGGCGCTTTTAATTTCAAATTCATCTGTTGGCAAAATCGCTTTCCCATAGCCTTCTGCAATTTGACTACGACAAGAATTGCCTGTACATAAAAAGTAAATTTTTCTCATTATTATTTCCTCCGATATCAGACAATTCTGATGGATTTTGAATGAACCAATTTTTTTGTGCGATTAGATATTTTAACTAACAGTAACATGACTGGCACTTCAACTAAGATGCCAACTGCCGGCGCTTATGTAAAAATATAGATAATCATCTATGTTTTGTCAAATGCTTCTGTCTTTCAGTTCAAATTAATTAGTTTATTATTTGCATTCGATTCAATCTAATTTGAAAATCACTACTTATATAGATGCATCCATACAATCTATATAACTCCTCACATATTCAAATTAAAATTTGATTATTCTATTAATCTATGATACACTACATTCAAATATCCATTAGAATAAAGGAGGAGCTGTATGAAAAACGAAATTTGTGAAATCTCATGTGTTCATGAAGATAAAGTTTTACTAGGAAAAGAAAAGTTACAAACTGAGGATATTTCGAGCTTAAAAAGTGTCTTCAAAATTTTAGCTGATGAGAATCGCTTAAAAATTATCTACGCCCTAAGTTATGAGGATGAATTATGTGTATGTGATATCGCAGCAACTATCGAGGCAACCGTGGCAACAACCTCACACCATTTATTATCATTGAAAAAAAATGGAATTGTTGTGAGTCGGAAAGTAGGGAAATTGGTTTATTACTCTATCAAGAATGATAAATTTGTCCAACTACTAAATTCCAAACTGTATTTAGAAGATGAGGTGCTAGTATGAGTGAAAAAAAACAAGTCTATCGGGTTGAAGGATTGAGCTGTACGAATTGTGCGGCAAAATTCGAAAAAAATGTTTCTCAAATACCAAAGGTTACCGATGCAAAAGTAAATTTCGGTGCCGGAAAAATCTCTATCGAAGGCGAAGCGACTATTGCGGAAATTGAAGCTGCAGGAGCTTTTGAGAATCTTAAAGTTCAGTCCGAACATGATACAGAACCTCGCATTGAAACAAAAGAGCCTTTTGTGAAAAGAAACTGGAACCTATTGGTTTCACTGTTTTTAATTATTTTGGCATTAGGATCTCAAGTAGTTAACGGTGAAGATGCGCTATTAACAGAAGGATTATTTATACTAGCGATTATTATCGGCGGATTTAGTTTGTTTAAAGAAGGATTTTCAGACCTATTAAAATTGAATTTCTCAATGGAATCTCTTATGACAATTGCAATCATTGGTGCTGCAATTATTGGCGAGTGGACTGAGGGCTCAATCGTTGTTATCTTATTTGCAATTAGCGAAGCTTTAGAACGGTTTTCAATGGATAAAGCAAGACAATCAATACGTTCCCTAATGGATATTGCTCCGAAAGAAGCATTAATTAGAAGAAATAATGTTGAACAAATGATTAATGTTTCAAAAATCGAAGTAGGCGATATTATGATCATTAAGCCTGGACAAAAAATTGCTATGGATGGTCAAGTCATTAAAGGCCATTCCTCAGTAAATCAGGCTGCGATTACCGGTGAATCTGTCCCTATTGAAAAAAATATTAATGATGATATCTTTGCAGGAACGATTAATGAAGAAGGTGCACTTGAAGTCAAAGTTACAAAGCATGTGAACGACACGACAATTGCCAAAATTATTCACCTAGTTGAAGAAGCACAAGGTGAACGAGCACCTGCTCAAGCATTTGTCGATAAATTTGCGAAATATTATACACCCACCATTATGGTGATTGCCGCATTAATCGTCATCGTTCCCCCATTATTTTTTAACGGAGATTGGAATACTTGGTTGTATCAAGGGCTCTCTTTATTAGTTGTTGGCTGTCCTTGTTCTTTAGTAATCTCAACACCTGTGTCTATCGTTTCAGCAATTGGAAACTCTGCTAAAAATGGTGTTTTGGTAAAAGGCGGTATTTATCTTGAAGAAATTGGTGGCCTCAAGGCGATTGCCTTTGACAAAACAGGAACATTGACTAAAGGAACACCAACGGTAACAGATTTCACTACAGTTGATTCAAAAGACGAAGAGAAATATTTCTCACTTATTACAGCATTAGAATCATATTCTCAACACCCTCTCGCGTCAGCAATCTTAAAAGAAGCTGATAATAGAGCGATTTCTTATAAATCAGTAGTTGTTGACGAGTTTACTTCAATTACTGGAAAAGGAATACAAGGAAACATTGAGGGGATTACCTATCTTGTAGGGAGTCCAAAGCTTTTTGAATCTATCTTAACAGATAACTCAAAGATTATTGAAAATTACCAAAGACTTCAGCAACAAGGAAAAACAGCAATGCTCTTAGGAACAGATAAACAAATTTTAGCAGTCATTGCAGTAGCTGATGAGTTAAGAGAATCAAGTAAAGCAGTCATTGAAAAATTACATGATTTAGGAATCGAGCATACGATAATGCTGACTGGTGATAATGCTACAACTGCTCAGTCAATCGGAAAACAAACAGGTGTAACTGAAATAAAAGGCGATTTGATGCCTCAAGATAAATTAGATTATATTAAATCACTTAAGGAAACCTATGGAAAAGTCGCCATGGTTGGTGATGGTATTAATGACGCACCAGCATTAGCTGCCTCAACAGTCGGTATCGCAATGGGTGGCGCTGGAACAGATACAGCTTTAGAAACAGCTGATGTAGCTTTAATGGGTGATGACTTACAGAAACTTCCCTTTATAGTTAAATTAAGTCGACAAACATTGAGAATCATTAAGCAAAATATTACCTTCTCATTGGGAATCAAACTATTAGCATTATTACTTGTAGTTCCAGGCTGGTTAACGTTATGGATTGCTATCTTAGCTGATATGGGAGCAACTATATTAGTTACCTTGAACGGCTTACGACTGATGAAAGTTAAATCTAAATAGACAAGTAGTAGCATAAAAAGAGGAAAGACTAGCGACGGCAGCGCCGTATAAGCTAGTCTTTCCTCTTTTTAATGCTGTTGCAGGACGGCGTAGCCGGACTGCATGAATAAAGCCCCCGGTTCTAACAGGGGGCTAACAAAGAACAGGAAACTGTGACAACTACCCATTGGGGAGTGTCCTAGCAGTATTTTCTTTGTCACATGTTTATCAATCTTGTCACCTCATTTTGATGATGGATACGCTGCGTTTAACAGACGTTCTTTCTCGACTTCCATCACGAATGGTAGATAAAGATATCGTTGTTCTAGTAGATATTGATTGTCCTCTGTGTACTGATAAGAAGCGGTTTCTTTTGAATAGACCAACGGGGCAATTCGCACATCCCCGGTTGATTGATTGATCGAGTATAGAAGGATGGCTTTTTCAACAAGTTTCTTGGGCAAATGTTTCCCAAAATAGGAATAGGATTCTTGATTTGCTAAATAGACGAGTAAGCGATCCACACTAAAGTTGGAGAAGGTAAAGGGCATTATGTGCAGAATATGATTTTGATTATCATGTTGTAAATAGAGTTGCGCTTCTTTACCAAAATTAGTTGAACCAAGGTAAAGTTGCTTTTTCTCATCGATACATTGGAAAGTAAACTGGTCTTGTTCGGTTGGTAGAATGAGGTTTGTAATAAAAAATTCAATCATCCGATCCATTTCTTTTTCACTAACAAGACCGGCTTGTTTCATTTCGTCTACTATCAGTCCTTCAATCTTAGGATCAAGCTTACCAGCCTTTTTTTGAAGCATTTCTAAAATGTATTGATTTTCTTGATCACCATACAAAAGATATTCGTTTGTGACATGCCCCACCTCTGCAATTTGGTGAAGGGTTTCGGTTTTTGGAAGGTTAATTCCACGTTCCCAGTTATTGACAGTGCTTCGCGGTAAATCACCAATTAGTTTGCCAAATTTCTCCATACTCAACTTTAACTCTTGGCGAATCTGCCGAATTCGATTGCCCACTGCTTGCTTGTCTATCTCCATGAAAACTCCTCCTCAGGATGAATTCTTAAATTTAGTATACGTGCGTACTTAAAAAAAGTCAAAACATATTGACTTAAAATAAATACAAGCGTACAATTAATATGTACTTAAAATAAGTCCGGTAGTTCTTTGACAAGTAAATAGCAGAAGGAGGTTTTTCTATGAATCAAGTGAATCAACATGATCTCGGGGAATCGATTCGAGTTTCTCGAGAAGAAAGGGGGTGGACCCAGCGATATTTAGCAGAAAAAGTGGGGATTTCGAGATCGTTATTATCGAAAGTAGAAAAAGGAACGAGACAATTAAGTGCAGAAAAATTGAATCTTGTATTGGATAGTTTGCAAGAAGAGCTTGTTCCGGTTAATCGTGTTCTGATTGATTATCTAACCATTCACTTTTTCTCGAATCAACATTTAAAACTGATTGAGGCAATCATTGGCATGCCCATTGAACGCTTTGAGGAACTGGATTATGCACCAAAGGGCTATATTGGGCAATATGTGTGGAATCAAGTAATCACGATTCGGTATTCCATTGACGATACGGTAAAAGGAACCGTAATGGAGTTTTCAGGTCAAGGCTGTAAACATCTTGCCATGCGTTTGAAGACCGCAAAATCCAACTGGCAAGAGTTCTTCCGTAAGGTATTAGCTTATCAGGGAAATTTTACACGGATTGATTTTACTTTAGATGATTTTGTGGGAAGTCTCAGCATTCCAGAACTGAAGCGTAAGGTAACACTAGGCCATGTGTGGACCACTTTTCAAGTGAGTGAATCTCATGGCGGTACGGATATCATAAACAATGAATCAAATGGTGAGACCTTGTATTTAGGCTCAAAGAAGAGTCAGTGTCGCTTTTGCTTTTATCAGAAGGATTATGAACAACGAAAGCGACGAGGAATTTCTTTAGAAGAAGCAGAAGTAAAAAATCGCTTTGAACTACGGTATCGAAAAGAGAAAGCGCAAAGCTTGGCAAAGATTATTTCAAAAACCCATGATTTAACCAAACTATTCTTTGAGTTACTTAATGGGGCAATTTGTTTTTATGACCGTGCTCCAAATGATCCAGGTGCAAAAGTCGATGCCAAATGGGCAGCCTTTATTGGCAATCATGGCGCAACCACCATTTCTTTAGAAACAATTCCTCAAAGCTTTGAGAAAAGTATGAATTGGTTAATTCACAGCGTTTCTCCCACCCTCGCATTTATTCAAGAGGTAGATAATCATTTTGATTCAAATTTGATTAACGAGATTATTAGCTGTGGGGAACTTAGTTCAAGGCAGCAAAAAATATTAGAAAATTTGATTGCTGAGCCTGATTATTATCAGGAAGAAGTAGAATTTTATATCCAGTGTCTTCAAAATATGAAGGCAGAAAAAATACACAAAAAAAGCAAAGCACAGCTTACACATTAAAATGTATAAACGTACTCCGCCCTAGACAAGTTGAGTATAGCACATTTCCTTGTGTCAGCCAAAAAACATTTTTGGAAAGGAAATAAACTATGAAAAATACAATAACTACTTATGAATTGCCCTATCTACTTACTAGAGAACAAGCTTCTCATTTTTTAGGGATCGATCCAAAATCTTTTGATAAATTCGTTCGCGCAAACGATGAGTTAGAGCGTTTTATGATAGGAAGACAAGAACGATACACTGTCACTTCCCTCATTAATTTTATTAAGACGCACTCTATCTAGCTAAAATATCGTAGGATGGTTGATTAGATGCTTTTCGCCATGTAGAATGACGGTGTATTCAACTAGCATTTATCAACCATCTTTCAGTGAAAGGATTTGTTATAAATGCCTAGTATAATTAAACGTGGTAACTCATATAGAGCTCAGATCTCACTTTACAATCATGGTCAACATAAGAAATTGACAAAATCATTTAGCTCTAAAAAGGAAGCAACTCGTTGGGCTTTGGAAAATGAATTGGAGAAAGGAAATGGAAAACAATTAGCAGAGCGTACAACAACATTTGCTGACTTCTTTGAAAACTGGATTCATATCATAAAGAAAAACGATGTAAAAGAAACGACTTTTCAAAATTATCAAAGGACTTCTCAAGTGGTGAAGAAATTATTTGGCGATATACAGTTAAAGGATTTGAACGATATTGTAGTACAACGAAAAATAGATAAGTATGCAGAAACTCATTCTCGTAAAACCACTCATGAAGTACTATTGAAAATCAAAACGGCATTACGTGATGCTTATGCTCGTGGCTATCTTGCTACCGATTTTGCAAATTTAGTCAAAACACGAGGGAAAGTTTTAGATAAGAGAAACCGTGCACTTTCTATTACCGAATTAAAGAAACTGCGTACTTATGTCATTAATCATCGAGAAAATGAGTTTAACATTCTTGTACTCCTTGCCTTAGAAACTGGCATGAGACGCGGAGAGCTTTTAGGTATACGTCCCGAAGACCTCTTTGAATATGGTATCCATGTCAGACGTTCCCTTAGTCCAACTTCTGAAGATACCTCGTTAAAAACAAAAAATTCAAGACGAGATATTTCCATTAATCAAGAAGTCTACGATATTCTAAAATCTGTCCCGATTAAAGATAATGGATATTTTTTTGATCCTGACGGCTTTCAACAATCTGCTAAGCTCGCCAGATTACTGAAAAAACTAGATATTCCAAAAACTACCTTCCACGGCCTAAGAGATACTCATGCTTCTTTTCTATTTTCACAAGATATTGATATTGCCTATGTATCAAAACGCTTAGGTCATATCAATATTCAAACAACGCAGAACTATTATCTTGAATTGATGCCAGAAAAAAAGCACCAGCAAGATGCTGATGCTTTAAACCTCTTAAATTCTTTGTCAAATTTATAATTTGAACCAACTTGAACCAAAAAATTCTTGTAAACGTTGATACAATAAGGAATTGATTAACGTTTTGAGAATTGAGATGCTTTACGAGCTTTCTTAAGACCTGGTTTTGCTTATAAATAACTCAAATCGATTGTTTATCGTTTAATCTAAAGGGGTTTATAGATTTTTTAAAAATCTTTATATCAATCAATTTCAACTGATTTCAAGCAACTCGTACATCAAAACGTACATCAAAACGTACATCAAAAAAATACGCAAACCAGAACAAGACTACTCAATATAAATAACAAATCAACAATTATTTATATTTGACATATCGTACCTAGGAATATCTACTGTCACCGTGAACAACATCATATCTCATTCGCGTTCAAATTCAGACGAGCGATATTTCTCAATGACTATTTTTAATATCTCAATAATTTCAATATTTCCATCTACATATTCTTCTACTAATTTCATCGTATCTTTGGAAGGCATTGCTGCATCTAATGCTGAGTATGCCAAAGCAGTATCTCGAAGTTTTTCTCGCTCAATTTTTGTGGTGTATTTTATATAATGTTTGTCATCATTCATACCCTATGACTACTTAGAGGTTGCTTACTAATAAAATGCTGATACAAAGCGACTTCATATCAATTTTTTCTGTATAAAATTACTCCTTTTTGATTACATAGTAGTTTAAAGTAATTAAAGCTATAATAAATCCTTTGAGGGTGGGATTATTATTTAGATTGCAACAATACAGTTAACATCTCGTATGTCTGCGTTTTATCAAAAGGAATATCCTCATTTTGAGGAATTTCATTTATTCGTGTCTGTAATTCATCTAAGAACTCCAGCATGTCTTCTTGCACACGTTCATTAAGGGGCAACGAATCGAGATTTTTCAAAGAACCTAATAGTCTTGCTATATCGTTTAAATGCTTTTTGATGTTTCTACTATCCACTCGCATGGTTCCCTGTTCACGTTTTTTAGTTAAGTCCAACCAGGCTTTTGCTTTAAACACAATAAGATATTTACTATCCAGCACTGAATAACCATCTACAATAATTTTTCCTTTTACGAGAAGATCATAATAATCTTTATCAAGTAATAGTGCAGATAAACTCATATCCTCATCAAAATGTACCGGAGCAGTTCTTAATGTACTACTGAACCAATTTGGCGTTACACAAAATAGCTCTATAATTGCTGGATAATCTGGATTATCTGTTTTAAAGCGATATAGTTTTCCCTTCTCATCCATTTTATTTGGTGTGTACCCACCCGCATAAATAAAGTCAACAAATGCCTGATAAAACAACCGATCCTTCTTTTCTTCGATAACCACTAAGTCATAATCTTTTGTTGAACGACTATTCAATCCATTTTGATGTAAAACAAGTGATGTAGCGGTACCACCAATTATCACATAACGATCCGAATAATCTTTAAAGGCTTCTAGAAAGTTTTCATTACTATTTAACGGCATCTCAATTACTCCAAACTTTGTTTTATTTTGTAAAGTAGTTCATCCAGTTCCATCTCAATCCTTGGATCATCGCTATCTTTAAGGCTAAAATACAACGATATTGGATCAACGAATCGATCATTACTAAGGGAAAATGGGGAATAACTCCATAATTCTAGTTCAACCCTATTACCAATATTCACTTCAAATACTTCCTTGTTACTCATTATTGAATCTTCAATTGACTCCTTAAACACTTTTAGTGAAGTGGCATATACTTCCTCGGTATTTGCTAAATTTGATATTCTACTCAATGCCGGTAGTCCAGCAACTTTTAACCTAGTATTGGTTGTCTCTATTTCACTTAATTGATTAATATCTTTGTGCTTCAAATATACACTTTGCTTTTTAGGGTTTGTAAAAAAAGAAGCAGCTTTTTCAAAAACGTCATTTTTGGAAAGTAAGAACGAATAACTTCCATATTCTGATTCAATCCATTTAAACGAACTAAATTTTTTTAAACCTCGATAGACGGTCGGAATAGACACGCCGGTTATTTCACTTATTTCATTTGGTGTAAATCCTTTTCCTGTTCTAAGTAAAATACTTATAAGTACTGCTTGTTCACTAGGAGATAATTTATCTTTTAAGCCTAGCTCTATATTTTGAATTCTCTTAAGGGACATTCCAAGATCCGGGATAAACAAATTCCCCTTATAATCCACAAAAGGAATTCGAGCTTTTAACAATAATGTTCTAGTTTTTTCAGGTATCTCCGTAAATACTAAAATAATCTTTTGTCCGATAATTTCACCTATTTTATCCGCCTGGTTTATAAATGATTCAATCGACCCTGTCCTTTTTTCTTTAACTAATACAAATCGTTTGTTTTCATTTAAAATCGTCATTTCTAGATAATCATATCGATACTCAAAAGCTATAGGCAAATTAACAACTACATTTTTTAGTTGAACTGGCAATGCAATCTTTTCAAATACTTTATAGATTTTTTTTTCGTTCAATCTAACTCACCTACCGTTTTATCATGATAAGCAAATTTTATCACCGAATTTGATAATTTACAACCGTTTTGATAATTCGTGTCTGTTAATTTTATAATAACTAAAAGTAAAAACAGATTACTGGAAAATTAGAATTATTCTGTTCAATTTAAATCATCTAGGATAGAGTTATAGTAAGCAGAAGAACTATCTAATCGGAACAAAATGTCATAATAATAAAGAAAAAATCATTTGTGTAGATTTGTCGCACATTATATGATGAATTCTTAATTTCAGCGCTAGGATTATAATGTTCATCCAGTGATAATAAAGTTCAGGAGGGATTTTACATGAAGATTGGAGTTAAGCTAAAAGAAGCAAGAATACAACGGAAATGGACACAAGACTATGTTGCTTCTCAACTACAAGTTTCTAGGTCTACAATTTCAAGTTGGGAAGTAGGGCGAACTTACCCAGACTTAGAATCTCTTGTTCGACTAAGCGATCTTTTCGAAATTTCTCTTGATACTTTATTAAGGGAGGACAACACCATGACAAAAGATTTAAGCAAAAATATTAGGAAGGGTAGAAATTTAAAATGGATAATCGCACTAGTATTAATCATTTGCATTCCTATCTCTTTTCTAGCAGGTCAAAGATACAAAGAGCAAAAGATAACCTACATGTCTCCCAACATAGTAACCGCAGCTAGTATCCCAGACGAATTAACCAATACAGAGCAAATTGAGCTATCCTTTGATGTTCCTCAAGGTCTCAAATATCAGGGTTATACTGAAGCAATTGAAAATGATACTTTATATATTTCATTATTAGCTAATTTCGAAAAGGGCAATAAAAAGCAATCAGAAAACATAGAAATTAATCTTTCAGAACACAGCAATAATGAGCTAAACAGATTGAAAAATATAGTGGTTGTTAATGGAGAGTTTGGTTCGCCAAACAAAACATTCGATGATTTTGAACAAAATAAGATTTGGAGTATCGACTAAGCAACCTTGCTATATCAAGGTTGCTACAGTATGTAGCAGAATAAAATCAGCCTTAGTTACAAAACATATCAAGCAAAAAGTTGCTAAGTTACTCACTCAGTATTAGCATTGAGTCCTCTTAAATGAATGGAGAATTGCTATGAAAAAAATTATGTTTGGTTCAGTACTTGCTTTGAGCTTATTCGTTGGTAGTGGGATTTACACCCCGCTAATTGTTTCTGCTGCGACAGAAGAAAGTGATTCAGTTAGTTCTACAGATACAAGAATTGAATTATCTGATGGAAGCTTCCTAGTATTGAAAGATTATGTTGGTACTGAAGGTGTCGACTTTGTAGTCAATCAAATTATCGAACAACCTGACGGAAATCTTACGAGAGCAGTTGGAGGATATTATTTATCAACCTCTACTACTATCACGTACTACACTTCGAATTACCCATCCCAAGTATATCGTGAGGTTTCAAAAAATATGTCTGGTAAGATATGGTTATATGCAGGAAATATTCCATTAAAATCTGTTCAAAGCGGAGGGACTCACGGCGGATATAATTGCCATTATGCTGGTAAGATTCCAAGAATACGATAAAATATACAAGATTTTAAAAGTTTAACATGAAGTTTCTAGTACTATCTAGTGAAATTGACCACAAAAAATTATAGCAAAATTTCAAATAGTAAAAACATTCTGAAAGTATTTTGTCATGAAAAAAGTAATTATTGGTATTTTAGCTATGACTTGTCTTCTCTGCGGGACTGGACAAATTGTAGCCTCTGCTGCTGAAAATTCAGATATTTCAGGTCTAACTGGTAATTTTACTGTTGATTCTAACGGATCAACGGATTCACCAGATAAAATCAGAGTAACAGTGACACTTTGATTGATAATACTTTACTACCAGAACCAGATTCTAGATTACGATCTAATCCCTCATCATACTATGTAAGTTCGTATACTTATATTGACTGGGGAGCAGATCCACTAAAACCAATGCCTACCTATATCAATGTAACAGCTGACGTAAAAAACTACTACGACGGACTTAAAGGAAAATGGATTTACGATCATTATGCAGGAAGATTGAAAATTTACAAACAATATCGAAACACTGGATACTACTCAGGCACAATGTACAAGCAATCTTCAGCTCTATTATCCACGCCAATGAAATAGGGGGTACCTACTATGAAAAAAAAGAAAGCAACTGTTTTTTCTATTCTTACCGTCTCCCTAATTTTGTCTTTAAGCATAATCTACAATCAAACTACTTTAAAGAAGAATCTTTCCATGGATGATCCGAAGCGGTCCTCGAATAATTCTCCTAATAGTTCATTTTTTCAAGATGAGTTAACAATGAAGACTGTTAAAGACGGAAAGGTTGTTGGTACCGGAAAAGCAAAGATTATTAGACGAAAAATTGATCCAAACTTTTCTAAAGATGAAACTTCTAACGATAATAAATTTATTATTAATAACTAAAAAGCTATTTCTTTCATTATATATACTTTATCACAATAGTCGACTAAACGGAGGTCATGCGTGACCATGATCGTCGCTTTTTGTTTTTCTTTCGTTTCTTTTGCTAAAATTTTGACCACTTCATAGGCTTTTTCCGTATCTAAACTTGCAGTGGGCTCATCAGCTAAAATAATCGTAGGATCATGATATAAAGCACGGATGATAGCCATTCGTTGACGTTCTCCTCCTGAAAGCTCTTCTGGATATTTTGAAACTAATTTTTCGACGCCTAGTTGAGTAAATAATTCTGTTCCAACTGACCGTGCTTTTTGTTTCGTGACTTTATCGACTAATTTCAATTGATCTTTGACGGTCAAAAATGGAACAAAATTTGATGCTTGTAAAATAAAGCCGATTTCTTTAAAACGTAAAGCCGCTCGTTGTTTTTCTTTTTTCTGACTAAATGGTTGGCCGTTGATCAAAACTTCACCTGAAGTTGGACTCTGTAAGCCTCCGATAATGGTTAAAAATGTACTTTTTCCAGATCCCGATGGTCCAATAATAGCTACAAATTCTCCTTTATCTACTGAAAAATTCGTTTCTTTTAACGCATGAATCGTCTCATCACCATCCTGAAATTGCTTGGTCACGTGTTTCATTTCTATCGCGCTCATCTATTTTCCTCCTAACTAATGGCTTTTAATGGATCGATTTTGACAATAGTACGAACTGAGAAAAAGGCTCCAATGATTGCAACGACAACCATCATAATACTGACTGCGGCAAAAAATAACGCATTACTTTGAAACGGTACCGCTTCTGGCAATACAAGTCCTGAGCCGATCGTAGCAAGCAACCCGATCCCAACACCCACAACCGCTAAAAAGAACGTTTGGGCAATAACAGAGCGGGCAATGTAACTACTAGAGATTCCTTGGGCTTTCATCACACCAAAAATCGCCGTTTTTTGCATCGTTAAAACATAGATGAAGATCCCAATAACTACTGCAGCGATGACGACTAAAAAGCCGATCATAAAACCAAAAGTCAACACTTGGGCATTATATCCCGGAAGTTTATTGATAAATGTTGAAATCGTTAAACGTTGTAAACTACTTGGTACATCCGTTAGTTTCCCTTTTGTCACAATGGCATTTAATTTCATCGGTTGCATTTGCGCACGTTCACCGTATTTTAGTTTGTGGACCGTATCTAGCGTTGTGTACAGGATTGGTGCCACATTAAATTTTGCATTTTTTGTAAATCCTGTGATAGTTAATTCTTCTTCATTTGTTGCTAAGATGATCGTATCGCCGATTTTATACCCTGCATTGATTTTTAAACTTTCATCGGCAACGACCTCATTATCTTTTGTAAATAATTTTCCTTCTGTAACTTCTGGAGTAATAAACTGATCTGGATTGATTCCAAAGAAACTGACATTTTCTTTTTCTGATTTATCCCCTTCACGATAGACGATACCAGAAAGTTGTGACAATTCAGCCTTGTCTTTGACATCAACCTTATCAAAATCTTTAGGATCGATCATCGACATATTCAAATTATCATTGGCTTCACTGGATAATAAAATATTATCTGCTTGCCATTTATCGATTCCCATTCGATTTTCTTGGGCTAATCCGTAAGCTAATCCTGTCAAAAAAAAGACCAGATAGGCAATTAAAAACATCACACCAATGACTAATGTGTAACGTAATTTAGAATGTTTGATTTCATTTAATGCTAAAAACATCGATTTTCCCCCTTTTTGGTAGAAAAAAAAGGCTAAACTTATAGCCCTTTTTTCCCAATAATTGGAAAGAATTTTGCAGTATGTGCTGCATATTCTTTAAAGTCTTGACGATAATGGTATTTCTTTTCTAATAATGGAACTCCTGAAACAAATAATAACAACAATGTAATACAGATTGGACTTAAAATCAGCCATAATGTCGACCAACTGGTCAGCGCAACTAAAAATACACCCCACCAACAAACGGCTTCACCAAAGTAATTTGGATGACGTGTTACCGACCAAAAACCACTTGTTAGTAATTTGCCTTTATTCTGTGGATTTTTTTTGAACTGTTCTAATTGACGATCGCCGCCAACTTCAAAAATAAAGCCAATCAACCAAATCAAAACGCCAAGCCATTGCCACCACATCATGGATTCATTTGGGTTAGCAAATGTATACGTGATCGGTAGCGCAATAATAAATAATAATACGCCTTGCAAGACGAATACATTTAAGAACGCTTTGATATCGACATATTTTGTCCCCCAGCGTTTACGCATGTTCACATAGCGATAGTCTTCTGGCTTGTTCCAATTGCGACGAGCAAGATGGGTAAATAATCTTCCACCCCATAATGTCACGAGTACTAAAATGGCTAATTGTTGTAATGTAATCAAATCTGTAGCAATCAAACCGACCCAGGCTACTACAACGAACCCCCCACCCCAAGCAATATCGACTAACGAATACTTGCGTTTACCTTTTGAAATAATAAACCAACAAATAAAATAGATGAGTAATGCAAATGCAACAATCCCATACATCATTTTTCTTCCTCCTTTAATACCCCGGCAATCGCTAAACTTGATTGTCCCGCACTGATCGCAATCGCTGCTGAGCTTTCTACGATCGCATCGACTGGTATCGCTCGTGCGTTTAAGCTCGTTTTCCAATCAAGTGCTGCTTGTTCATTAAACACATGTGTGACATAAACTGCTTCTAAACGCTGTTTGTTAGCAAATCCGCTGACCTTTTTTGTGATTTTTTTCAAACTTTGTTTTTGACTCAAAGAAGCGCCAATCAACTTGCCATCGCCTTCTTCATTTAGACTGACGATTGGATGAACAGAGGCTTTTTGAGCGATTTTTCCTAAGAATTGGGGAATTCTGCCAGATTGAATCATCGGATCTAAATCCGCTACTGCTACATATATAAAAATACGTTCACGCAAGGACTGCAATTCATTCACGACTGTTTCAAATGATTTATCTGCCTCAACTAACTCTACGGCTCGTTTGACAAGTAATCCTTGGGCAATCGAATTGAGCTTCGAATCGATTACTTGAATCCAGTTAGAAGAGAGCTGTTTTTCTTTTATGCGTTGGGTGATCAATTGATACGTTCCACTTAATTTAGCCGCTACACTGATAACCAACACATGATCATATTTCCCTTCTAAAAACGAAAGCAAGGTATCGACCGTTTTTATATTCGGTTGCGCAGTACTCATACTTTTAGCTATTTTTAGTCGTTGCTGTAAATAATCTGGTTCGATAGTCAATTTGTCTAAAAATGTTTCTTCATCTAGTAAAAGATTCATCGGTAACACATGTACTTGATGTTCCAAGCTAAAATCTTTTGGTAAGTCTGCGATCGAATCGGTTACAATCGCAATTTTTGCTTTTGCGTTTTGTCCAATTTGATATTGCAATTGCATATCGTCGACTTTTTGATACGTCACTTGACCATTAGATACTAAATAAGACATCAATCGTGCAGGTTCACTAGTGTGGATATGTATCTTTACTTGTGTTTGATCACCAATCAAAACCAAAGAATCACCATAGTGTGCCAGTTGTGCTTTAAATGTGTCAAATTCTATCGTCAACTGTTTGACTAAAAATTCTGAACAATAACGATATCTAGGTGCCTCGCTTAGAAAATGTTCTTCGATTGCTTCCTGTTGATCTACTTGCATCTTTTCATAGTGAGAGACATCCCCATTACAAAAATATTCGGTTAGACCGGCAATAAAATAATAAAATCCTTTTGCACCTGCATCGACTAATTTATTCTTTTTCAGTACAGCCATTTGGAACTGTGTCTGTTCCAACGCTGCTTTAGTCTGTCTTTTTGCAACCGTCAACGCCTCAATCAGGGTATTTCCGTGTTCGATCTGCTCAACGAGATGTTCTGACCACACATGCATAACTGATAAAATCGTACCTTCTTTTGGTTCCAAGACAGCTTGATATGCTTTTTTTGACGCTTCTTGTGCTGCATAAACAAGTGCTTTTTCTGCTACGAGTGCATCATCATAGCTAGTACTTAACCCATAAAAATATTGAGCAAAGATCATACCCGAATTTCCTCTAGCACCCATCATTGCCGCTTCTGATAATTGGTTCAATCCATCTTTGATGCTGTTTGTTTGTATGGAAACTTGGTCTAAGATCGTTTGCATCAAAGCAGCCAAGTTACTCCCAGTATCTCCATCAGCTACAGGAAATACATTGATTCGATTCAATTCTTGTTTTTGATTGACAACTTCTTTAGCCCCATTCAAAAAACCTTCGAGTAACTTGGTTCCTTCTGATTCTTTCATTTCATTCACATTCCCTTAAAAAAATTCGCTTGGATCATATAAACAATTGCCGACGTCACAGCGGTTACACCAGTCCCCCAAGCAAGGTCGATAATCGTCATCTTCACTGGCCAATCTTTAAGCGTGGCTAAATTTGTCAAATCGTACGTTGCGTAACAAATCAACCCAAATAATGCTCCCGCACCGATTGTATAAAGAATACTCTGTTTTTCGACTCCTGGTAATAATACGAAAAAGACAACACCTATCACATAAAGCACATAAAAAATCACTGCTGGAGCCAATTTTACTTCTCCCATTAGTTGTCCAATAAAATGTTGATACATTTTTTTCGATACCACCAACAACCAAAATAAGTCAAAAATCAAAAAGACAATCGCACTTGTTAAAAATAATTTGAAAAATTGTGACATGCCTTTCTCCCCCTTATCACTTGATAAGCAAAGTGTAGCATATCTCCATTTTCATGCCTAGATTTTCGCTCAAATTCAAGCGCTTTTTTCTACTAATTAAATAACACGTTACTTTTAGGTTCTATGATATTTTGTGTTGTTACTCTCAACCGAGTAAGGACACCAAATATTTTTTTATAACAAAAAGACATTTGGTTGACCTATAATTAAATCGCCAAACCCAATCATAGGAGGATAACCAAATGTCCATAGCTAAGAATATCAAATGTACTGATGAAAATACAAGTAAATCAATCAAACAAATCCTGAATATCAAGGATTCTCACATTACTTTCTCTAAAGACGCGATTAGTAAAGAGATTGTTCATGGCCGGATGGCCAATGTATTTACCGGCTTATTAACTGGAGAAGTGAATCGTTGTGAATATTGTGGCTTTGATTCAATTATTCGTCATGCCTACCAAGATAGTTGGATCCAATTGATTCCTTATCAAGAAGTACCTACTTACCTTCATCTATATAAACAGCGTTTTCGTTGTACCCAGTGTCACCATACGTTTTCTGCCAAAACCTATTATGTAGCGGAGAATTGTTACATCTCACAAGCTTTAAAATTTGCAATAGCTGTGGATTTGAAGAAAAAGATTTCAATGCAAGATATCGCCAAACGATACTTCGTTTCCACAAAAACCGTTGAGCGGGTCTTAGATAGTTTCTTTGAAGAGCCTCGTAAAAAGCTAACTTACCTTCCTAAGCATCTTCTGATTGATGAATTTAAAGGAACTAGCGATTGTGAAGGAGCGATGTGCTTTATTGTCAGTGATGCAGATACTGGTAAAATCTTTGATATCCTAGATGATCGACGAAACTTTAAATTACGAGCATACTTTCAGCGGTTTACCTTAAAAGCAAGAAAACAGGTCACACATATTGTAATGGATATGAACGCCTCTTACGATGCGATGACCAAAGAAGTCTTTCCAAACGCCCGAATCTCCATTGATCGATTTCATATCATCCAACAAATGACACGCGCCTTTAATAAACAACGGATTCAGACAATGAATCAGCTGAAGAAAAGCGATCCACAAGCTCAAAAAGACTACCGAAAATTGAAAAAGTATTGGCGAACAATTTTGAAGAAAAATTCAAAGATAAACTACACCTCCTTCAAGCAGTTTCCTCTTTTTCAAAGAAGATACTTAACAGAATCTGAGGTGTTAGATTACCTGCTTTCTATAGACGACCAACTACGGCAAAGCTATGAGGTCTATCAAGAACTGTTGGCTGCTTTTGATGCAAAAGATTTCACCGAGTTCTTTGACTTGATTGAATCATTACCACATTCCTTGAACGATGGGTTTAAAAAAGCGATTCGTTACCTGAGAAAGCACGAAGAAGCCATCACAAACTCCTTAAAATATCCTTATTCAAACGGAAAACTAGAAGGAAAGAACAATCTTATCAAAGTAATCAAAAGAATAGCTTTTGGATTTCGGACTTTCCGTCACCTTCGGATGCGTATTCTCATCCAACAAAATATCTGTGAAATCATTTAATAACGCAAAAAAGGAAATGCCGAAGCATTTCCTAAAGTGCGATTTGATTAAAACAACACCATTTGACAAAGAACCTTTATGACAAAAAAAGAACATGCTCTACGCATGCTCTTCTACTGAACCAAATAATATAGCAAAGAAAAAACCTAACCCGATCGTCATGATAATATGTCCTAGACCGGCAATACCTGAGATCGCTGCTGAACTTTCAATCCCCATCACGGTCATTGTTCCGTGGATCAACATAAGTAATAAGGTGATTCCCAAACCGATATTGTACGTGATATAAAATCGCTTGTACCATTTATGTGCTGTAATATGGAAATTTTTTTCTAATAATAACACAATCAAGAAGAAAAACATCCCCAAGACTAACGTATGTGTGTGTAGGGTACTTAGTTGTGTTTTCCCACTAAAATCAAACCATTTAGTCAATTCTCTATAATAAACCCCAAATAATAATCCAATGATCATATACGACATACTTACTCTGACTAGTTTTTTCATCATTTCCCCCTAAACTTCCTCGGCTTTTACATGATCTTTTTGTGTCAATACGCCATCTTTCATCACGTATACTTTATCACAAAAATCAACTAAACGAATATCATGTGTAACCATAATCGTTGCTTTATTTTTTTCTTTTGTTTCTTTTGCTAAAATTTTAACCACTTCATACGATTTCTCTGTATCTAAACTCGCAGTTGGTTCATCGGCTAAAATAATCGTTGGATCATTGTAAAGCGCTCGGATAATCGCGATTCGTTGACGCTCTCCTCCAGATAATTCTTCTGGATATTTATTTTTTAATTTTGCTACGCCTAATTGTTCGAATAACTGTTCAACATCGATTTTAGATTTTGCCCGTGTCACTTTATCCACAAGCTTCATTTGTTGTTTGACCGTCAAAAATGGAACGAGATTTGATGCTTGTAAGATAAAACCAATTTCATCAAATCGTAATTTAGCACGTTCCTTTTCTTTTTTATCACTAAATGGTTGTCCGTTGATCAATACTTCTCCTTCAGAAGGTGATTGCAAGCCTCCAGTGATCGTTAAAAAGGTACTTTTTCCCGAACCAGAAGGACCGATGATTGCAACAAACTCGCCTTTTTCAACCGAAAAATCAGTGGGTTTCAAGGCTTCGATCGTTTCGTCGCCGTCTTTAAAATATTTGGTTACATTTTTTAATTCAATAGCTTTCATCTAATCTCCTCCTTATCCAATGGCTTTCAACGGGTCGATTTTCACGATCGTGCGTACTGAGAACACGGCACCTAAGATCGCAATGACCACCATCAAGACACTAATACCTACAAAGAACATCGTATTCACTTGGAATGGTACGGCTTGAGGCAATAACAATGCAGAACCTAGTGTTGCAAGCAACCCGACAACGACTCCTACGACAGCTAAAAAGAACGTTTGGGCAATTACGGAGCGTGCGATATAGGCACTTGAAATCCCTTGAGCTTTCATCACACCAAAGATATTGATTTTTTGCATCGTAAGTACATACACGAAAATCCCAATCACGACAGCAGCAATCACGACTAAAAAGCCAATCATAAAGCTAAATGTTAATACTTGTGCGTTGTATCCTGGCAGTTTATTAATAAATGTTGCGATCGTTAATTTTTCTAAACCTTTTGGTAGATCTTTGACAGTCCCTCTGGTCACAACTGCATTATATATTTGTTCGTTATTTTTAGTGGGTGCACCACCTAAATCGGTCGTTGTGGCATACGATACATAAAGAACAGGTGAGGCAGAGTAACTTGCTTTATCTGTAAATCCAACGATTTTTACTTTTTCATCTGTCCCAGCTACACTGACTGTATCCCCCAGTTTGATGTTATATTGTTTTTTCACACTTTCATCGGCCACTGCTTCATTCTTTTCGCTAAACATTTTCCCTTCAATAATATTTGGCGCAATAAACTGCTCTTTGTCGATTCCAAAAAACGTAACGTTTACCTTATCATCTTGATCATTACCTTTGACCAAAATACCTGGTTTTTGAACTAAGCCTGCTTTATCACTTGCTTTAATAGCATCGAATTCTTTTTGCGTAATCATCGACATATTTAAATTATCATTTGAAACACTTGTTAAAATAACATTATCGGCTTGCCATTTATCAATCGACATTTGAAATTCTTGCGCTAACCCATAAGATAGGCCTGTTAAAAAGAAGACCAAGTAAGCAATCAGAAACATCACACCGATCACTAAACTATATCGTAGTTTTGAATGTCGAATTTCGTTTAAAGCTAAAAACATCATTTATCGCTCCAATTTTATCTTAAGCCTTTAATTAACCATTGTGTTCGAAAATCAAAATCAGCTACTAGTTCATCTTCAGTCCATTCATTGACGAGCGCTGAAGTGATGGAATCTGTCACCAGATCCATTAAAAAGAATAAAAACGCATGTGCTTCTTCTTTCGTCTCGATGTTAAATTGGTTTTGTTTTAATAAACGCATCCACTGACCGATGAAGTGTTTACTCTCGTCGACTGTTGTGCGCTTATATAAAGTCGTCGTCTCTCCTTTAAGCAATAAGTGTAATCCTTTGAATTCTTGGCTCAAACGATCGAGCGTCAGACTGGTTATCAAATATTCTTTCAAACCAAAGAATATGTCTTCTGGTGTCGCCATGACTGCATCTAAAATATCATGATGGATCTGATTGGCAAATTTTTGGACAATATACCGATGAGCATCTTCTAGATTGACAAAGTATTTATAAAACGCTGCTCGTGAGATTCCAGTCGTTTCTACGACTTGCGCTACTTTGACTTGACTAATATGGAATTCATTGAACAAATCGATTAAGCTTCCTTCAATCAACATACGTTTTTCATCGGCTAAATTATAAAAAGTTTGTGTTGGCATTTTACTCGCTCCTTCAAAAGTGACATTTCGTCACTTCTTATTTATTATTCTAATCGAACTATTTTTTGAAGTCAAGAATTAAACAAAAAGAAAAGACTTACAGTACTGTAAGTCCTTTCGCAATACTATTCTTGTGCTCTTTCTTTACTAAATTCATACTTTGCAAGTGCTCTTTTACGTTGTTCTTTATGGTCCACTATCGGCAACGGATACGTTTCACCTAACTGAATCCCATATTCTTTTTGTTGTGCTTCGGTCATTTTTTCAGGTTGATGGATAAATTTATTTGGTATTGCTTTTAACTCTGGTACAAACGTTCGAATAAAGTCTCCTTTTGGATCAAATTTTTCGGATTGCGTAGTCGGATTGAAAATTCGAAAATAAGGAACTGCATCGGTACCTGTCGAAGCCGCCCATTGCCAGCCGCCAATATTGCTTGCCGGATCATAGTCAACTAGCATCTGCTGAAAATACTTTTCACCCCAGCGCCAATCGATTAAAAGATCCTTAGTTAAAAAAGAAGCTGTGATCATCCGCAAACGATTGTGCATCCAGCCGGTTTCATTCAACTGATGCATCGCCGCATCCACGATTGGAAACCCCGTTTGACCAGCTTGCCATTTTTTAAAGTCAGCTCGTTTATTTTCCCATTCGACATATCGATAATTTTCTTGGATACTTTCTTCTTTTTGTTTTGGAAAAGCTACGTAGATCATGTGGTAAAAATCACGCCAGCACAATTCTTTTTCGAATGTCGTTTTACCGGTCGAATTCGGTGCCTTTTGAACTGCTTGCCAAACTGTACGAATCGAAATTTCACCGGTACGCAAGTGACGAGACAAGCGACTGGTTTGATCTGCTTCAGGAATATCGCGCTTTTGATCATATACTTTAAGATCTTCTTTGACAAATTTCTTCAGTCGTTCTATTGCATAGGCTTCACCTAAAGGCTGATCGTCAAGCACAGGTAATTGCTCACAAAACGTCTTGAATCGCGCTTCTTCTTTTTCAAAAATCAGCTGACTTTTTACTGTCGTTTTGCTTAAATTCACTTCGATTGGACTTTCCTTCACTTGCTCGATCCATTTTTTATAGTACGGTGTATAGACTTTGTAATAGTTACCATTTCGTGTAATTTCTCTTGCTCCATGCAGATACCCATCCATAAATTCGTGGACTTGGATCTTTTGTTCTTTAAAAAAAGTACGCATTTCTTGATCACGAGTAGCACCATATCCCGTTTCATCAGTATTAAAATAAATATCTGTAATTTCTGGCACAGCCTTCAATAGTTCTTTAAATGAATCTTTAGGATTTCCAAAATGAACATGCAAGTGGCGATGTTGATCGATTTGTTTTTTTAGATACGCTACACTTGAAAAAAAGGCCTGATGGTTAGGACTGCCTTCGATAAATTGTTCTGGATTTAATTGAAAAAATAAAATCAATTCCTCTGATTCCTCACAAGCTTTTGCTAGTGCTTTATTATCTGAAAGTCGTAAATCTTTACGAAACCACATTACTGAAGTCATCGTCATTTCCTCCCACTTGTTTTTATCTAGTATACGTGATTTAAAAAAATTATGGCATTATTATACATAACAAACAGGCAGAGCAACGGATGGTTTTAACGAAACATCCATTGCTCTGCTTGTTTTCATAGGTTTTTGGGGAGGTATCAAAAGATACTTATTTTTATTAGATTAAAAAGCAAAAGAAGATATTTTTTTGAATAACGGTTGTCAGTATTCGATTCCTTTAAGGTAGCATAAGTACTAGCTTCATTTTTTATTATCTATTCCATTGAACATATTTCTAAATATTTTTCATTCTCTTCTGCTATCATTGTTACACATCTATTTCCCTTATGATTAGCTGTTACTAAATAAATTAGTCCGGCTCTCATTTCAGAATAACCAACTTCAATCACAAAATGATTAGCTCTTATTCCACAATAATACTCATCATCTTTTTCCACCATAAAAACTTTTTTTGCATGAAACAACATTAATTCGTCAATATCTTCTTGATAAACATCCTCGTAAAAATTAATTTCAAATACAACTTCTGAATCAATCTTTGTAAATTTATTTTCATATAGCCATGCAACACGTTGCTCAATATCCTCATAAATTTTTGCTTCTTTTTTTATTTTTAATTCTCGTTTTATCTTTTTTGTTTCGGTATTTTTTGATTTTTTCATATTGTCCACCTCTTCATTTTATTCAGGGAGTCTGTAGGGAGCGTGCTCCCTCAGGAATTGAGAGCCACCATTGACCTTTCCAGATAGAGTAGCCTGCGACAGCATGGCTACTCTATCTGGAAAGACAGTGGGTAGCTCGCGTATGTCTAAAAAAATAATCTCACCATATTAAACTTTCTAATTTAATTCCTGGCAAGATACTTTAAAAATCCATTTCAAATCCTTGTCTTCTTTGTTGCTCCATTTCGATTTTATGTTGCATAAATTCATAGTCTTTTTTAGCACGATACATCTTCACATCATCATTAATAGCTTTACTAATTTGATGGTGCAAGGCTCGTGCATTTGGCGTATGAGTATAACTCCCTGCACCAAAATATAGGGACGTGTACTGTTTTTTTTCTGTCTTTTTGACTGCAACTTTTTTATGTTCAGTACTTTTTAAAGTCTGTTTGTTCACTTTCAAATGTACTTTTATTTCGTACTCTTGATCATCAAGTGAACCAAGTGATGTGGCAAAATGTTTATCAACTGACTTTAAAAAATCGTCATACTTCATAAAATGATGCGCACCTTTTCGATTAAATTGACGTTGTGCGATTTCATCTAATTCTACAAAGGGTTCTTCTAGTTCCCCTGTTTTATTAATTCTTTGATTCAAAATAATAAACTGTTCTTCTTATAATCAAGCTCTTTTTCTATCGACTCTAACTCATAACTCTTACCTAATTTTTTAGCACTAAATGTTTTTTCAACATACGGTTCACGTATTTTTCGTGACGCTTTGTCTTTACCTAGAAAAATAAATCTTTCTCTATTCTCATAAAAGTTTGCTTCTTTTTTATACAAAACATAACCTAATTTGTTGCTGTTTTTAGAAAACTTGTAAACTTCTATGTCATGATTTTTCGCTAAAGTATCTGAAAATTTTTCAAAAGAGGTAATCATTTTATCTCTCAGTACATCATCAATAGCATCTTGAATAACTTGCTGAGAGTTCGCTTATCCTTTTTTCAATTTGGATGGATCATTAGAATAAATATTATTACGTCTAAAAAGAGCGTCATAATATTCATTGTCTATCGGTTCTAATAATCTTATCGATGATTATTATGTTTTTTGGTTTTAAGTTCTACTTTCAGTTTTATAGTGATGAGAATAAAGAAATTAATCTAAATAATGTTGCAGATATTTCCTATCTTTCAGGAGATGGTGTAGAAATTAACACTCTTGAGGGTGAAAAAATTCAAGTTAACAGCTACTTAGATATAGTAAGATATTCAATTTCACATCCTGACTCTAAGTACGATAGCGAAGTTCGAAAAACAGTTGTTACGAAGAAAAACATTGAAGAAATAATTCAAAAAGACAAAAAATATAGTAAGAAGTAAAAAGATTTTTTCTAACTAAATCCAATCAATCTCGCAACGTTTCTCCCCCCGCTAGTAACACGGGGGTACCAAACTCATTGGAAATCCCTCTGATGGTTGCTACAAAAGGCTTCACGAGCATTCTTCAAAGATTCGATTTTTGTCAAAATTAGCTAAATAAAAAACCAAAAGACGTGTGAACGGACCGGCTGCCAGCGGCAGAGCCGAGTTCGTTTACACGTCTTTTTTGTGTTTTATCAAAAAAGAAACTTTTTCGAAATGAGGCGATTAAGGAGCAAATAGTTTAAGAATCTCTTACAAGTTAATTCAATTGCCTGTTGTTTCGAAAAATTGCCCTACTCAGATTGTAGTAGTAATGGAAGAGAAATCATCCATAAAGAAAATTATGAGAAATTCCACATTTTTTGGAAAATAGGGGGTTCCAAATTGTTCTTGTTAGTGAAGGGAGGAAATTTTATGCAACTGATTCGTGCACCCACTCTACTTTGTTTCAACCAATTAAAACAAAGACTAAATTCAAAATCAAAGGAGAAATACACATGTCAAAAAAATTAATGATCCAAAAAGGAACCAGTATCTCACTCAACGATTCAGAAACTGTCAATCTAGCCAGTCTACGTTTCGATCTCAAACAATTCAAACTCCCGCAACGTTTTGTTGTAGCCAAAAGTGATATTCAAATGCGGATGGAACGTGAACAGAACCATGTGGGCGAACGTGTAGAAACCGGGCTAATGACCCTCACCTTCAAAGTCTATGATCGGGCTTTTGTCGAACTGGTTCTGAATAACGGCGGAACAGAACTCGGCTCCCCGATTACCATTGTGGTCGAGCATCAAGAAGAATTACCCATTTTAGATAACTATGAAGACGGCGAGTTGATTCCCATTCGTTTTAATGGTTTAAATGTCTATCCCCGAAAAATTCAGAAAAAGTCATTTGTGGGAGAAGGTCAACCAATGATTGACACCTGGCAATTTGCAGCATTGAAAATCAGTGCCACCTCCTATCAACTAGGAGAAGTGAATGAACCAAACACACCGGCAAAGTAACGAATGTCTGATCGATTTTCTGCGTTTTTCATTACCGGATGCTTCGATGGAAAAAGTTGCGGACTTACTGGGAATTGCCCTTTCTGACTTTACTTCAGAAAAGAAAGGGAGTCCTTTTCCCACTTACGATTCTCACTATTCCTTTGCAGATATTATCATTCACCAAAGTGACCACCACAACAATCTCTTAGTAAACTTATCGGGTCAAGGGTGTCGCCAATACGAAGAATATATGTCTAGTGTGGAGGGTTGGCATTGGCAGAAATTCTTAGCCACCATTTTAAAAGCCAAAGGAACCATTACTCGTGCCGACTTGGCAATGGATTTATTTGACGGCTCCTCTCCTCCTGTATCTACTTTGCAAAAATACGTGAGGAACGGCCAACTCAGCTCTCAAAGCCGCCACTTTCGGGAAGTAAACAGTGGGCAACTACAGGAAGGCATTCTGACTGGTCATACGCTTTACATTGGCGCTCAGCCACAACTACTGCGGATTTATGACAAAAAGCAAGAAATACGCGATAAAACGGGAGAAATTGCCCAAGTCAACGAGTGGGTTCGCTGGGAATTGGAGTTAACCGATCAAAAAGCTCGGCAAGCCGTAGAAAAGCTTGCGAAAGGAATACCACTCAATACGGTAATTCGTGGCATTTTAGCTTCCCACTACAGCTTCAAGACCAAACCCAAAGGCCCCGTCAACTATCACAACAAAGCTCGTTGGCCGAACATGAAATGGTGGGATAAATTTGTGGGGGGTATTCCCAAAATCCCCTTACGTGTAGTTCGTGAAAAGCCAACCTTTTCCAAGAAGAAAGCATGGTTAGAAAATGCCACTTCGAAATCGCTCGCCATGATTTATGAAGCTTTTCTACAAGCCTATGGCCCAGAACAAGCAGAAGTTTATTTGAGAGAATTACTAGCCAAAGGAAAAGAAAAATTCACGGAAACAGATCAGACCTTTATCGAACAAAAAATACTGGAATTGGAAAATGAAGATTCTTACTAGAGAAAGGAGGTTACCTATGCACGAAGTTCAATTTTTACTGAACGATGAGCAGATGAAACAGCTAGGAAATAGTGTTTACACACTTCTTCTAAACAATGTGAATCAAGTACGACAAGATACTGCGATCGACAAACGCTATTTAACCAAGAAAGAAACCTGCCAATATCTCCATATTGCGAACAACACTTTGGATAAATGGGTCGAACAAGGACTGCCAAAAATCACGATTCAAGGTGTTGTGCGTTTTGATCGGCAAGCTATAGACGAATGGCTCCATTGCTATACTCGCTAGAAGCGGTTTATAATCAGAACGTAGTCATTCCTACGTTCTGGTTTGCGTATAAGAAAGTAGGAAGGAACATGGCAATTACTAAACTGAAAAACAACCACTACAAATTGGAGGTGTTTTACCCCAAGGAGGTGCGACAAATTCTAGGTGTCACTACCGAACGCTACCGCAAAACATTTAGGACGAAAAAAGAAGCGGAACAAGCTGAAAAAGACCTGTCTCAAAAAATTCAACGTGTGCTTAATGAAAAGAGTGCTCGTTCATTTGAATTAAACGGGCATATCAAATTCAAAGAGTTTTATGAAACAGTTTGGTTGGATATGTATATCGCTGGTTCTACTGGACGATCTAGGCAAATACCAACTGCCACAACCATTAGCAATACGAAAGATGTCTTCCGTCTTCATATTCTACCGATGTTTGGTGAATATTCCATCAAGTTCTTAAACGACAATAAAGACTTTGTGCTTCGTGCTTTGATGAAAAAGTCCCAAATTTATGCCAATATCAAAATCATCAAAAGTTACGTCAACCAGATTTTTGATATTGCGGAGCTATTAGAGTATATCGAATACAATCGGATTGAAAAAGTGATTCGGTATGTGGGTGATCCTAAGAAACAGCAACTAAAGGCGGAACGTCAGCTAAACGGTGAAGCACTGACAGCCGAAGAATTGATTGATTGGCTAGACGCAGCGAATGAGGATTACAGCAATGGTTCTCTAATCATGCAAGACTATGTTCTCTTGATGCTAACGTTGAACCTAGGGGACCGCAAGAGCGAATCCTATGCCCTTCAGTGGAAGCATATTGATTTTGAAAATGGTTATGTCAGTTTGATTCAAAGTAAGGATAAGTTTGGCAATTTAAAATCCACAAAAGGGCGCAAAGCCACGAAGTTCAAGATTCCGACATTCCTTATTAAACTATTGAAAGAATGGAAGCAAAAACAAAAGGAAGAACTGCTACAGTTGGGCATTAAACAGACGAAAGAACAATTTCTTTTCACTTATGCCAATCGAAGTGGCGAAGTAAATATTCCGGTTCATGTGGATTACTTAAATTATCGGCTAAAATCCATTCGCCGAAGACATGAGGAACTGGTTCAGACAAACCCTCACAAACTACGCCATACCTTTAGTACGTTAGCTCGTGAAGGCGGTGCAACAATGGCGCAAATTTCTCAAGCCTTAACCCATTCGGATATCAAAACGACAGAAATATACGTTAATACCCCAAATGTTGTCGATCTTTCCACTTATGAAAAATTCGAGAAACGCCTAGATGAAGCTCGAAAAGCAAAATAAATAACTATTTAAAATAACAATCAAACAAACTAAAAAGAACGATTATATAGTGTCCGACCTAGGTCTTAAAAACAGCCAATTCAAAATCTCGTACATTTTTTCGTACCTAAGCGTACAAAAAAAGACACTTCCCCAAAATCGGAAAGTGCCAGAAACGTTGATATATAAAGGATATTAACGCTTAGAGAACTGTGAAGCTTTACGTGCTTTCTTAAGACCTGGTTTTTTACGTTCAACCATACGAGCGTCACGTGTTAATAAACCAGCACGTTTTAATGCAAGACGGAAGTCAGGGTCAACTTCTAATAATGCACGAGAAATACCGTGGCGGATTGCGCCAGCTTGTCCAGCATAGCCCCCACCGTTTACGTTTACGATTACATCGTAAGCGCCAGTTGTTTCAGTTACGCCAAATGGTTGGTTGATAACTAAACGTAGGTCAGCATGTGGGATATATTCTTCAACGTCTTTTTTATTGATAGTAATTTTACCAGTACCTGGTACCAAACGTACGCGAGCTACTGCATTTTTACGACGGCCTGTGCCGCTATATTGAGCTTGTGCCAATGAAATTCCCTCCTATTAAATTAAGTTTGTGATGTCTAATACTTCTGGTTTTTGAGCTGCATGTGGATGTTCAGCGCCACCGTAAACGTGTAGCTTCATGCCTTGTGCGCGACCTAAAGTGTTTTTAGGAAGCATACCTTTTACAGAAGTTTCGATCAAACGACGAGAATTTTTAGCACGCAATTCACCTGCTGAAATTTGTTTCAAGCCGCCAGGATGATTTGAATGACGGTAGTAAATTTTATCAGATGCTTTATTACCTGTTAATTTCACTTTGTCAGCGTTAATGACGATTACAAAATCACCTGTATCCACGTGGGGGGTGAAAGTTGGTTTGTTTTTACCGCGTAAGATTGAAGCAACGACTGCTGAAAGGCGTCCCATAGGAACATCAGTAGCATCCACTACATACCATTTACGTTCTACTTCGCCTGGTTTGGCCATATATGTTGTACGCAAGATTTTTTCCTCCAATTTCAATTTCGAATGTTTACAATCACTTGAGTTTCCGGGGCTCTTTGTGGGGTAAACAATACCATTTAACATAATAACGGTAAAATCGCGCAAAGTCAATCAAAAGTCGCGGCTTTTCAAAGTATTTTTAAACTTTATTTTTCTTCTACAGCTTTTTTCTACTATTAATAATTTTTTTCCGATTCCACCCTTTTTTAACAATAGATTCTATTTTCTTCCATTCATCATTTTTTCAGAAAACGAATTTCATTTTTATTTTGAACACAAACCATTTATACAAAAAAAACTTATAAATCACTTTAAAATGCATATATTATACTTAATATATGTTTTTGTGTATAAATATTTATATTTCTGCTTGCTTTTTAATTTTCAATTTGATACGATAGCGTCAACACATTTTTACTCACATTAAAAAAGCACAACAGAAAGGGCGTATTTACTATGAAAGAAAAGGTTGTATTGGCATATTCAGGAGGACTTGATACCTCGGTATCCATTAAGTGGCTAACCGATGAAGGATATGATGTTATTGCGTGTTGTTTAGATATTGGAGAAGGAAAAGATACGGCGTTTATTAAAGAAAAAGCATTACAAGTAGGTGCTATTGCCTCTTATGCTATCGACGCCAAAGACGAGTTCGCCCAAGAGTATGCCTTGATTGCATTACAAGGTCACACGTTTTACGAACAGTCTTATCCTTTAGTATCAGCACTATCCCGACCGTTAATTGCGAAAAAATTAGTTGAACTCGCCCGATCAACTGGCGCTACAACGGTTGCACATGGTTGTACTGGTAAAGGAAATGACCAAGTGCGTTTTGAAGTTGCGATCAATTCTTTAGCGCCAGAATTAAAAGTGATTGCACCTGTCCGTGAGTGGAAATGGTCTCGTGAAGAAGAAATTGCTTATGCTGCCCAAAATGGCGTACCGATTCCAGCAAATTTAGATAATCCATATTCGATTGATCAAAACATTTGGGGTCGTGCCTGTGAGTGTGGCATTCTCGAAGATCCTTGGGCGACTCCGCCAGAAGGAGCTTACGAAATCACCGCTGCCATTGAAGACACCCCGGATACACCAGATATTTTAGAAATTACCTTTGAGCAAGGCGTGCCTGTTGCTTTAAATGGCGAAACGTATAATTTTGCCGACATTATTATGGTATTAAATTTAATTGCCGGCAAACACGGTGTAGGGCGTATTGATCATGTGGAAAATCGTCTGGTTGGAATTAAATCTCGTGAAGTATACGAATGTCCTGGCGCCGTGACGTTAATGAAGGCCCATAAGGAATTAGAAGACTTAACCTTTGTTCGTGAAGTAGCTCATTTTAAACCTTTGATTGAGCAACAGTTAAGCAATATTATTTATAATGCATTGTGGTTCAATCCACTAACTGACGCTTTAATTGCTTTTCTAAAAGAAACGCAAAAATACGTTACTGGCGTTGTTCGTGTGAAGCTATTCAAAGGCAATGTTATTGTGGAAGGACGTAAATCTGAAAATAGTTTATACTCAGAAGATTTGGCAACGTACACCTCTGCTGACACCTTTGATCAAGATGCAGCAGTTGGCTTCATTAAATTATGGGGCTTACCGAGCAAAGTACACGCTGAAGTTCAAACACAAATACAAGTAGAAAATTTGGTAAAATAAAGACAAACAGGATATTTATTTTACTGATAATCAACTTTAAAACAATTGGCTGTGCCATAAGTTAAGTCATGCGACAAACTCTAAAATCTGCTCTTCTTAAAAAAGAAGAGCAGATTGATTTAAAACCAGTTAGTTTCATTTTGAAACGTGACTGGTTTTATCACAGAGTTCACTCACAACTTATGTCACAGCTTATTTAACTAACAAATGAGGGGAAGAAAAATGGCAAAATTATGGGGCGGCCGTTTTGACGGTCAAAATGAAGCATGGATTGACGCGTTTGGCGCATCAATTTTATTTGATCAAAAAATGGCAGCACAAGATATTAAGGGAAGTTTGGCCCACGTTAAAATGTTAGCTCACACTGGGATTATTCCCCGTGAAGAAGCAGAGCAAATTAGTGCGGGCTTAGAAAAATTGCAGACTAAATTAACCGCAGGTGAATTAGAATTCACCGTTGAAAACGAAGATGTCCACATGAACATAGAATCTTATTTAACCGCCGAAATCGGAACAGTTGCCGGTAAGCTTCACACTGCTCGCAGTCGTAACGACCAAGTGGCAACAGATATGCATTTGTATTTAAAAGAGGTTGTCAACCAATTAATTTTAAAAATCCAACATTTTCGTAATGTTTTAGTAGAAAAAGCTGCTGAAAATGTGCATACGATAATGCCCGGCTATACGCATTTGCAACATGCACAACCCATTTCTTTTGCCCATCACCTGCTAGCTTATTATGAGATGCTGACCCGGGATCAAACACGTTTTACTGAAAATTTGCAGCGAATTGATGTCCTGCCTTTAGGAAGTGCAGCGCTTGCGGGTACGACATTTCCAATTGATCGCTTCTTTGTTGCTAATGAACTGGATTTTGGCACTATTTATGCCAATAGTTTGGATGCCGTTAGTGATCGTGATTTTATTTTGGAATTTTTAAGCAACAGCGCCATTATGATGATGCATCTCTCCCGCTTTTGCGAAGAGCTAATTTTGTGGTGTTCTCATGAATTTTCTTTTGTAGAATTAACCGACAGCTTTTCTACCGGCAGCTCGATTATGCCGCAAAAGAAAAATCCTGATATGGCGGAGTTGATTCGTGGTAAAACAGGTCGCGTTTATGGAAATTTATTTGGCCTTTTGACTGTGATGAAAGGCTTGCCCCTTGCTTACAATAAGGATTTTCAAGAGGATAAAGAAGGTATGTTTGATACCGCAGAAACAATTCTGACAAGCCTGGATATTATGGCGGGCATGATTGATACGATGAAAGTCAACAAAGAAACTATGGCTCAATCCACTGAATCTGATTTTTCCAATGCAACGGAGCTGGCTGACTACTTAGCCAGCCATGGTGTAACCTTCCGTGAAGCTCATGAAATTGTCGGCAAGTTAGTCTTGTCTTGTATTCAACGGGGCATTTACCTGCAAGATGTGCCACTAGCAGAGTATCAAAAAATTAAATCCGTTATTGGATCAGACATTTATGAAAAACTGTCTTCTTACAATGCTGTTAAAAATCGGCATTCCTATGGCGGAACTGGTTTTGATCAAGTGGAATTTCAAATCAAAGCTGCCCAAAGTCAATTACAAAAAGAAAAAGCTGCCAATTAGATGACAGTACAAACTGTATAACATAGCCTCAAAATTTGAGTTTTAAAAAGATAATCAAAAATACCTGTATTATTATAGAAGAAAACTTTTCGTCTTTTCCTTTATGACTAAAAGTCGCCGTCGCATTCTTAGAATTGCAAGATTTACGGCTGAACTTCTTAATACAGGTATTTTTTTATGGGAAAATATCTAAATTTATATCACTTCCTTAAAGAGGTCAAAGTAAGGAAAGTACCTGAACCTAACGCCACATTGGCGCAACAAATCAATTTTTTTCGCTGTGGTAAGTCGTAATTTTTAGAATTTCATTGAAATAAGCAAATACATATTTTTTAAGTGAGGAATTTCCTGTCTTGCATTTGTAGTATAAGTGAAATTACGAAATACAAAAAACGAACAAACTCGTTTTAATCCGCAACTTATCTTAACAAGGTGGTGAAGAAATGGAAGAAATTGAAAATCCCCTCTTTTATCGCAGAATAAAAAAACGGGATGAAGCAGCTTTTAATAGGTTGATTGACGCTTATAGTAAATTATTGTGGGCCGTGGCGAGCCGCAGTGGCGCCACAAATAGTATGGATTTAGAAGAAGTGATTAGCGATGTCTTCTTACGTCTGTGGGAACAGCCGGAAAAATTTGATGAAAAAAAAGGGAGTCTAAAAACGTATTTGTGTATCATGACAGAAAGCATGGCAAAAAATAAAATGCAGCAAGTTCGGCGACGTCAACATGAAACGCTAGTAGATACGGAAGAAAGCTCAGCAAATTTAGTTAGCAATGAACTGGAAGAAAAAGCTGCTTGGCAAGAAATTTATACCTTAATTATGACTTTTGATGAGCCAACGCGTCAAATTTTACTTTGGCGGATTTTTTACGAACTGACACCACAAGAAATTGCCAAACGCTCTGGATTGCCGACAAAAGAAATTGACAATCGGCTGTATCGAGGGCGAAAGAAATTACGTAGTTTGGTAGAACGCAATTCCTTTTTTAGAGAGGTGGAAAACACATGAAAAAACATCCTTTAGAATACTTAAATGAAACGCAGCTAGACGAATTGTTAAACTACAATGCACAACCTTTTGATAACGAAAATAAAAATAATATTCACCAAAAATTTGCTGCAAAAAAAATAGGCGTACAAAAAAGAAACAAGCGCCGCAAACGCTGGTTAGTCAGCGTTGCTACTGCTTCTTTTGCTTTATTATTAGTCGGCTTTACTTTTCGTGACGACCTATCTTTAGCGTATAAAAAACGCTTTGGCAACGAGACCGAATTACTCTTACTAAATTCAGATAAATTAAGTCAAACAGTTACCGATCAAGGATTAGAATTAAAGGCAGTTGCATCTTTTAAAGATGGGAGTAATCAATACCTTGTCAGCCAATTAACGGATTTAACCGGTGAACGTTTGGATAAAGATACTATAATTGATCGGTGGGAAATGTTCGGTGGCGGGAACACCCAAATGACCCATTATGATGCCAGCACAAAAACGGCGACTTTGTTAACTAGTGCAATTGGCGCTACTGATACCCCTCGTTCAGGTTTTCAATTGACAGCCTTTGTCAGTGGTAAAAAAGACTTTACGACAACTTATCATCCAGATTGGCAAAAGTTACTTCAATCTAAAAAAAACTGGATTGATTTAACCAACCAAAAAGCACAAGGGGGCGGACTAAACGAAGAAGTAGCTAAAAATTACGGTATAAATTGGAATGAACTAATAAAAACCGGCCTTAAGCCGTTACAAGCAAATGCCAAATTAGATCATTCTTTTACAATTTCAAATATTGCCTATCGCGACGATTTATTACACTTGCAACTAAAAATACCAAATACACCAAAAATGGCAGCAATTTTTCCTTATCTTGTAATAAACAATAAAAAAATTGCTTCCTTCGCAGATTTTAGTGTCGATTACGGTACCCATAACAATAAAACGGGGCGCCCAGATTATCAAGAGTACATTTTTCCTGTCAAAAAAGCTGATTTAATGCAGGCAAAACTGGTTTTAGACGGCTGGCAATGGAAAACTTACCAAGAAGGAGATTGGACTATCCAATTGAAAAAAACCAAAGAACTGCCTTTAACAAAATTACCGCCTCAAATTATCAAAAATCAACAAGAGAAGGTGAAATTGGATAATATCAAACTTTCTCCTATTGCACTTGATTTTAGTTACAGCGGGAAGTTAAATGGCACTAAAATTACGTTAAATTATCAAGATGGCACCAAATTTACGACAACTATTGAATATGCCGACCAACGAGATAACCATAAATCTGAAAATTATCGCTATGAATTCGGTCTAAAAGATAACAAAGAAATTAAAAGTATCACCTTTAACCAGCAAGAATTAAAATTGACACACTAAATAAATGGATGCTTTCTCCTTTTATAATTTAAAATTAAAGCAACAATATTTCTTTTAACTGTCTCTTAAAAAGTATGCCCAAGGCTGTGGCAAGGTTTATGCCACAGCCTTTTTTTGTGAAAGTTAACGATAAGAATTTTACTGAAATTCTGTCATCTCTGAGCGAAAACGCAACGGTAAATGATTTTGTTGGGCGACTGGATTCATTCGTTCTTTGATCGTTACCCCTTCTAAAAAAGCCCGCCACTGTGTACCTACTATATCATTGCCTGGTAAGAATTTATCTTTTGGCAAGGTAATATTCTCCAATAGTTGATAACTCCCATTTTCTATCCAGGCTAACAGTTGATGAGTTTCATCATAAATCATAACTTTTTCTCTAGGATAACGTTTAGCAAAATGCGGACAAATATACGGCAGTGAATAATGTTTGGGGACAATTTTGGCAAACAACACATCTTCTACATATTCAAATCGGACAAAGCCTTTGTACTGATGTGCCTCGCCATATAAAGCGCGAATCGCCGTATCCAACGCTAAAATTTCTGGTTTTCCAATAAAATTCTGCAAATTGTCTTTGGTATCAAGAGCAATATGTAACGCATGAAGTAAATAAGTCTCTTTATTTTCTAGGCATGTATTAAAGCCATCATGAAAAAAAACGTAATTATTCGGTGTCAAAACTTCTCGCAAACGCTGGTCAATCTTTTCCGCTTTTTTCTTATCGGTTTTAATCCATTCTGGTGGAAATAAATTATTTTCTGTTGTAACAGGATTTAATACGACGGCCGGAAATTGATGGCGGCGAAATGACAGGTCAATGATGGTATAAAAGCCCGCCAGTGTCCCGTCGTATTCCAAAATGTCGATGGTTTCTTTCATCCACACCATCGCAGTTCCCTTCTTTCTTATTCTTTCTTAGTAATGGACAGCTATTGCAGGGCAAATTGTCTCTGCTCCCCTTTTTGCCTTTCAAATCGTTCCACATCAAATAAGCTCATCTGTTCACCAAAACTTTGGGTATTAAGGGCTTGTAGTTGTTTATATTGGCGTTTTGAAATTAAGGCTTCAATAATCCACTGGGGATCTTGGACTAAGCCGGGAAACTTTTCTTGATTACACGTCACAAAATATTGTGCCCGTTTCACGACAACGCCTAATTTTTTTAAATCACTTAAATGCAGTTGATAATATTTACGAGCCCGTAAAATATTACGAGCACTTTTTGGACCAACACCAGGAATGCGTAAGAGCGTATCCAAATTAGCTGTTTGTACATCAACAGGGAAATAATCCAAGTTTTGAATAGCCCAATTAGCTTTGGGGTCTAAGTATAAATTAAAGTTAGGCTGTTCTTTTTTTAAAATTTCATCTGGCGTAAAGTTATAAAATCGCATTAGCCAATCAGCTTGATACAACCGATGTTCCCGCAGTAATGGCGGTTTTTGCGTGATGGCAGGTAGTAAAGAATCCTGGTTCATGGGAATATAAGCAGAGTAGTAAACGCGTTTAAGCTGATATTTTTGATATAAGTTGCCGGAAATTTTGACAATTGTACGATCTGTCTCTGGACTAGCACCAATAATCATCTGGGTAGATTGTCCAGCCGGAACAAAAGGTGTCGTTTTTTGTCTAATCGCTGGTAATAAGCTTTCTTGCTCTTTTTTTACGGCAATTTGTTTCATTGGCTTATAAAGTTCGTAGGGATCTTTATCTGGCGCCAAAAGTTGTAAACTATCTTTAGAAGGCAATTCAACATTGACACTCATACGATCGGCCAAATACCCCAGGCGTTCAATCAACAAACTATCTGCACCTGGGATGGCTTTAACGTGAATGTAGCCCCGAAACCCCTTTTCAAAGCGCAAAATTTCCAATGTTTTAATCATCAACTCACAGGTATAATCAGGGGATTTTACAATCGCCGAACTTAAAAATAAGCCTTCGATGTAATTCCGCAAATAAAAATCAATAACCAAATTGGCAAGTTCTGCGGGCGTAAAAGTAGCTCGCGGGCGTAAATTAGACCGACGATTGACGCAATAATGACAATCAAAAATACAAGCATTACTAAAGAGAACCTTTAGCAATGAAACACAGCGACCATCGGCAGTAAAAGAATGACAAATTCCAGATGCTTCCGTACTCCCAAGGGTGCCGCTACGATTGGTATCGCTGATGCCACTACTAGAACAAGATACATCGTATTTGGCTGCATCGGCTAAAATACCGATTTTTTTCGTCAAATCCATTTTGTCCCCTTCTTTCCCAAATGAAATACCGAACGTATGTTTGTATTTTAACAAGAAAAAAGACGTCTGTCAAAAGACGCCGTTTGTAAATTATTTAGAGTACCAATTCATACAAATCACACGTATCCGTGTCCACATCATCAAAAGAACGTAATTCCTTACGTTCTTTACACTGATAGCCGCACTTTTCATATAGACTTTTTGCCGGCAAATTATCTGCAAAAACATCCAGACGAATAGCCTGACAGCCTTTTTTTAGCGCAACTTCTTTGGCGCAAGCCAATAATCTTTTGCCAATTCCTTGGCCTTTAAAGTCCGCATCAGCCAATAAAGTGTGAATGACTAAAAAATCTTCATCTTGAAGGTTTGTATTCTTCCAAGCAACTTCCCTATACTCCTCTTCGTGCGTATGATTCAAAATTACACTACCAACAATTTCATCGGCAATTGTGGCGACATAAAGTTCTTCGTTTGCTAAAGCTTTCGTTATATCCTCAACCACAGGATAAACCGCCGGCACCCAACTAACTACAGGATAATCAATTTGAGGCATCACTTTGTTAAAAAAAGCTACTATTGCTGCTTTTTCCTTTGCTGTTGCCAAATGAGTTTTGACTTCCATCTACTCACCTTCTTTTTTAAATTTTCTCACTAGTTTAAATCAACTATACCATGTCATTTCTTTTAATAACATAGCGCTTTATTCAAAAAGCTGAAAATAAATAATAGTAACAAATTTTCCCCACTGAAATTTGCTACTATTATTTGTTTTTAACTTGATTGGCGGCAAAATAATCCCCATTGTATTTTGCTTCTCTTTTTTGAATAACTTTTTGAGCCAAGTTCGCCCAATCTAACGGTCGTGGGGGCGCAAGCCAGACCACACAATCCTTCTGACAAATTGCCCCTAATTCTCGGGAATCCGTCAATAAAATATCCGCGGTGTCAATATCTGTAGTAATTTCCGCTCCGACTTGTTGAAAAAAATCGAGGTTTTGGGTAATAAATTGGTTATACAAATGTCCATAAGAAAAATCAACGTATACGTTGACAGCTTTTAACAACAAATGCTTGGGAAATACAGCTAAAATCAAAAACAAATACTGAAGCAGCAAATTTTTCTTCTTTTGATATAACTCAGGAAATACGTTTTGAATACTCGTCAGATAATCCCGACAAAATGCCAATACACCAGGATAGTTTTGCTGAAAGTAAATAATATTAATCTCTGGTTGAATACTTTCATAAGCGGCGCTTGTTTCCAATAATTGAAAATGCAAAAAATTACAACGGGCGATAAATTCAGCTTGACTGGCTTTTTCTGCTTGTAACTTGGGAAAAGAGGCTAACAATTGCTGCCTTAAATTTTGACTCCACTGCGTAATTTTAGCACTCTTTTCCAAATGAAATGACATCCCTACTTCTTTTAAAAATGTGCCGTAATAACAAATATAAGCCGCAGCTTCCGCGGTCCGCACGGCTGGTGGTAAACGGTAAAAAAAGGGTGTCGCTTCTTCTTTTTTTATAAATTCAGTCGGTAGTAGTTCTATTTGCTGTTCTTCTACATAACGTTCTTGTTGGATACGCAGATTCGTCACATAAAGATAATGCATCAACTTAATTTTTTGATGAATTGTCATGTTGGCTTTTTCTAACGTGGCTAACTTGGTTTCAATGATGCTTTTATCGGCTGAAGTGTAACAATCTTGCAAATTTTTAAAAATACGGGCAAAAATTTCAGTTAAAAATAACCGCACATTCTTTTCACTGTTACCACTTAACCGAAATTTCTTATCAATCGTCATTCCAAATTTACTTAAATAACCATTTAATTTTTTATAATTACTATGGGCAATCGGATAACTAATCATCTTTTTTTCAGAAAGTTCATTCAAGGATTTGAATTGTCCTAAAGCAGAACCAGCCAGTATTTGAAAACTGATAGAAGCCGCGACATACTTTTCCAACAAGCTCTCTGAACTAGCAGCACCGGTAATTTCCATCTGTAAAAAGGGTTCCTCAATAAAAATATGAATTTCTTCAGCTAATTGGTAGTGCTCCAAGTCTAAGATAAGTTGATCAATCAAACTTTTTAACACATAATTTGATATTCCTAAGTCCTCCATCAACTCTTTTTTAGGGATGGCAAAATAAGGGCTACGTTCCAATTTTTTTAAGAGCTGATATTTACGCCATTCTTCTTTTGCTAAAAATTCAGCCAGCAAATTCATTCCCCCTTGTTACCAATTGCAGGCTTTGATCGCCGTATAATACTAATCCCGATAATAAATAGGCGCTTTGCGCAATTTCAGTCCACTCATTTATGGCACTCCCAGCTTGAGGATTGCCTTCTGGTGGCAATGTTGCAATTGCCTTGGGCGCAAAAAACTCATCATCTAAAATTAAAACATTATTTTTCCCTTGAGCATGATAAGGTGGTATATACGCAGGGTTTTCTGCCCATTTGGGGGTTCTTTTACTTTTTAGTGTCGGATTTTTTAACGTAGCATACCTACTATTTTCTGCTAATACTTCTTTATTCTTTCCTGATTGTGACACTATTTTTTTGGGCGGGGGTTTAACTGTTTGGTCTTTTTTATGCTCCAATTCCAGTTGTCCACTAGTTTTTTGGTCATTTTGCTGATCTTGATTATCTTCTTGTCGCGCTTCTTCATTTGCAATCGGCGTAATCGCATTTTTAGGATCTAAGGGATCATAAATCACTGTTTGCGCCAAAGCGTGTTCAGAAAACAAGAAAACCGACGCACCCAATGCTAAAAATACAGAGTATGTCCTTTTTTTCATTCTATCCCCCCTCATTTGGAACTAATTCTTTTAATCGTGATAATCCCCAGTAAAAGACAAAGCAAAAGTGACAGAACTACAAAAAGTACATAACCTTGATTGTAACACTGATTTTTTTGGACAATCGCTTTTTCCTGTTGCTTTATTTGCGCAAGATTTGACGTGCTTTTTTGTACTTGTTGTCCTCGTACGACAAAACGCCATTGCGTTTGTGTAGGTTTATCACAAGTGATTAGCGTAATTTCTGTTTGCTGGTGATCTTCTAAAACTTGTAGTTCGGTTTGATGCACCAATTGGGTTTCTTTTACCACGTATTGATAAATTTCCCCTTCATAACGTAAATAAATCATATCGCCCACTTGAATTTGCAATAATTTACCAAATAATAAATTATCGCGACCTAAATGATGACCAATCAACACCATATTATGGTTTTGCGGTTGGCGTTCCGGAAATAGACTACCAGCACCAATTAGTAAATTTTGGTTTGTAATGCCATTAAAAACGGGGACACTCATTTCTAAAGCCGGAATGAGGATATTTCCTGTTGCCAAAAAAACAGTATCTTTTTTGAAAGTCAAAACATCAGCCAAATCCGGTGGCTGCACTGCTTCAATGGAAACAGGACTTGCCACTTTCGTAACAGAAGTTGTGGTAACTGTAGTATTTTCTGTTTGATAAATCAGTAACGCTTGCTTTAAAAAGGGTAAAAAAAGCAACAAAACCGCCACACAATACAATAAGATTAGACTAATCCGGATCTTTGGCTTCATCATCTTCTTTATTTTTCTTTCTGCGCCAAATCAAAACGATTAAAATGATCAGTAGTAATAGCAGTAAACCAATGAGAATATACAACCAAGTGTAGTCCTTTTTAATCGTAACGTCGGTGTCATTTAATTTTTTGGCTACTTCTGCTTTAATTTCAAAGTCTTTTGCTAGCACCCAGTGATATTCATATTTGGTTTTGGCTTCGTCACCTTTCAACTGGTATTGGCCATTTGGATTTTCTTGTCCGAAGGCTTCTATTTTCATCGTATATTGACCTGCTTTTAATGGCTCACCATTTAAAGCGACGCCTAAATCAAAATTAGAATTAGGGGCCATTTGCATTCCAACTTGTTCTGAGGCGAAAAGTACTTTGTCACTACCCTTTTTTGTAATGGTCGTTTTGGTTGCCAATTGATTTAAATAAGTAGGCTTTGGATTTTGTAAATTTCCTTCAATCACATTTCGAGCGTTACGCTGATTAGCTGCTACTTGCGTTAATTTTAAATCCGGGGCGCCATTTTTCGTTGTTTGGCGCATCAAAAGTGCTACAACATACGAGTACTCATTTTTTATGGCTAAACCTTTATCTGCTTTTTTGGTTTCATCCTTATTTTCATCTGCTACTTTTTCTTTAAAAGTAATCCCACCAGCGATGACACCGGAAAACTTTTCATTGGGCATTTGGACTTTCACTTTATATTCCGCAGCAGAATGAGGCGCTAGTGTTATTTCGTTTGGTGCTTTTGTAAAGTCTTTTATATTATATTGAAGCGTTTGATCGTCTTTAATGGCATTTTGACTATATTCCACTACGCCATTACTGTTAGTTGTGGCACTATTAATTTGTGCTTCAACGACAACTTTTTGAGCCGTATCATTGCGTAAGGTCACGGTTAATTCGTCTGTTTGGTTTGGTGCTAACAACAAATCAAAGTATGTTTTATTTTTATCAATTTGATTAGCCGAAGCCTGTGGTGTAACGGCAAAATTAAATTCCGAAGCAAAACTTGTCTGAGGAAAGATGCCACAACAAAAAACGACGGTAATCAGTAAAATTAACTTTTTAAACTTCATTTCTTTTAATCCTTTCAGTAAAAAAGTGATAGTTAACACAGAAGACCCGAACAAGGTAGAAGAAAGACACCCCTTTAAACAAGTAAACTTCTTGTAGGCTTCATTTCATTCTCCCTTATTCGGGAATAATTATTCCATTGTGTTAGATATTACTTTTTAATGCTTTTAATTACCCGGTGCATCCGTTAAAACCCAAGTAAATGTTGTCGTATATTCTTTAGCGTATTTGGTAGTAGAACCAGGTACGCTTAGTTCAATACTGTCAGCGGCAGTTGCGGCATCTGTACCCCAATCTAATAGATACGTTCCAGCCCCTTGACCTGCTTTAGCAGCCATAACATCTTGTAATGCTCCATCCGGATCTGCAACAATTGTCGCTTTTCCTGTGGGTTTAGCCGAATCAGAAGCCGTAACGACATTCCCGTTTTTAAACGTAATTTCCGCTCCTGTTAACACTTCATCATCGGCGGTTTTAAATTGGTGATTTTGTTTCATTTGTAGCGTCCAGCCAGCTTCTGTTCCGCGATTATCGGTCACTTGAACGAAGTTAGGGCCAGTTTTTTCTACACCGTCTTTATCCAAATATTTTTGAGCTTTTGCTTTATAGACTTCATTTTTTGAAGTAATTTTTTGAGAACCAAAATCTAAACTTGAAGCATAGTCAATCGATAAAGGTCCCGCTGTGCCGGGATTAGGACCGTTTGGATCAGTTGGATCGACGGGTTTAACTGGATTAGTTGGATCGATTGGATCAACCGGATCGGTAATATCATTATTAGGTGTAAAGGTAATAACACCGTTTGAATCATAATTTGCTCCATCTGCAGCAAAAGCAGTGACACCGCTAACTGCCATTCCAGCTAAAATAATTGTTGTTAAAAATAAATAACCCATTTTTTTCATCATTGTATACTCCTTTTAATTAATTTGCAGGTACGTCTGATAAACTCCACGTCAATGTCGTACTATATTTCACAGCATCTTTTGGCGTGCTACCAGGAACTGATAACGTAATAGCTTTTGTCACTTCACTATCTACTTCATTACCATCTTTATCTTTTTCTTTCACTGTTTCAACTGTTCCCCAACGATCAACATAAGTTCCAGCACCTTCACCTGTTTTTGCTGCCATGACTAAACTTTCACTTCCATCTGGATTTAAAGTAATTTCATTAGCAGCCGTTGGATGAATTGCTGTTGAATTACTAGCGACAGTTGGTGCAACAAATTTTACAACTGAACCAGTTAAAGTGTCATTTAATGTACTACTAGCTTTGAACTGACCGTTTTGTTTTACTTTTAAAGTCCAGCCGGCATTATTCCCGCGATTATCTGAAATTTGAACATAGTTAGGCGTTGCACTACGGCCGTCTTTATATTGTTGTGCCCGAGCATAGTACACTTGATCACTGTTAGTGATTTTATTAACACCAAAATCTAAACTTGAAGCATAGTCAATCGACAATGGACCATCTGTACCGGGATTAGGGCCATTCGGATCGGTGGGATCCACGGGCTCAACTGGATTAGTTGGATCTGGATTAGTTGGATCTACGGGTTTGGTTGGATCTGGATTGGGGATAAATTCGACAACCCCATTTGAGTTATATTCAGCTGTCGTTGCTGCCTGAGAAGCGATGCCTCCCACTAAAGAAAGTGAAACTGCTGTAATTGCTGTAACAGTCATAAAACGAATATTTTTCATCATCATTACTCCTTTTTAATTCCTTAATGCCAAATTTAACCCTTCGTTATGGAACATTTTTCAACGTCCACGTCAATTGCGTTTGATATTGTTTAGCGTATTTAACTGTTTTACCCGGAACGTGTAATGAAATAGCTTTTGCGCCAGTTGTAGCATCGCTACCAAAACGATAAAGCCATGTTCCCATTCCCTTTTCTGATTGAGCGGTGATAACATCTATCTCGCTGTTAATCGGTAAAGTAAAACTTAAAAGCGCAGTTGGTGCTAAATCAGCTGACAAATTTGAAACCAATTTCCCTTGTTGAAAAGAAAGTTCTGCACCTTTTAGTAATTGCCCATTTGTCGTCTGAAACTGGGTCGTTTGTTTAACTGCTAAACGCCAGCCACTACCAGTACCACGGATATCACTCACTTGAACGTAATTGGGACCAACTGCCTTTGTGCCATCAGAAGTAATATATTCTTGGGTCTTGGCGTAATATATTTCATCTGTTGTGGAAATGGCCTGCTGACCAAATTGAAAACTTGAAGCAAAATCTAACGAAAGACTGCCACCAGTTCCTGGTGCTGGACCACTTGGATCAGTAGGATCAATGGGTGCCACTGGTTTTGTTGGATCGGGTAACAGTGGATCTAGTGGTTTTATCAGCGTGCCGCCACTACTTTCATAATTCAAGTGGGTAGCTGTATCTGACGCTTCAGCCTTACTGCCACTAATCAAAATAAAAGTGATGAGACAAAGAAAACTAATGATTTGAAAATTTTTCAGTGTTCCCGCCTCCTTTTAATTTGAAAAAAATTAATACCAACAACCCTACTCCTATTCCTGAGGTAACGTGAGAGGAAGTATCCCCCGTCAACGGAATAATCACATCTTGTCCTTTATAAGTTGGCAAAGCACTGGCATAATTGGGAGCAGGCTTACTAGGTGTCAGATTTTCCTCTTGGTCTGGCTTTTTTGGCTCCTCATTTTGATATTCATATTGCCCATAAAACGAAGTGACACTATTACTATCGTAGTTAACCTCACTGGCAAAAACAGGTAAGGCAGCACAGAACCACCAAATTACGATTACGCTGCTAATTAGTATTTTTTTCATCTACTCACCTAATTTCCTGGAACATCTTCTAGCTGCCACGATAATTTTCCGCTATATTCCCCAATGCGTTGTTTTTCAACTGGAACGGTTAGTTCAAACCCTCTATCACCGGTCCAAGTTGCAGAAATTTCTTTACTGCCATCGCTTGTGAATTCACCGGATTCTACTACTTGGGTAGCTGTTGTAATTTGTTTTTTTCCCAGTGAAGAAGTGTAAGATAATGCGTCTTCTAATGATACCGTCCCGTTTTTTAACGTTTCTGCTTGATGTAAAGTTAGGCGCCAAGGTTTTTTGGCCCCGCCTCTTGTATCTGAAACAATCAGTTTGCCTACAACAGTCGGCTGATAAAGCTGATTTTGATTGGAAACTTGGTTGGTACCAAATTCCAACTTATCAGGTACTTCCGCAAGAGATAGATAACCAACGACGGTAACTTTTGTAGCTGCTTTAAAAGTTGCATCCCGATAATTCATATCTGCAACAGGATTAATATTTCCAATCGCATTATTGGTACTTGGTCTTTCGGATTCACTAAGCTGTGTCACGGGACCACTTTGATCTTGTAAAAAAATTTGAATCACATCTCCCCGTGTAAGGTTGAGACTGGAAATGTCAATTTCCCATTTTCCCGTTTCATTTACTACCTGAGCGGGAATTGTTTGTGGCTGACCATTTACTGTTAGTGTTATAATACTATTAGGCTCTCCAGTACCCGTTAATTTTGTCGTAATACTTTGGATGGCGTCCGAATTATCGACGTTAGCGGGTTCTGGTGGTGTAACATCTAAGACTGTCGTCGCGATGGCCGCAGGTGTTACCCACGGACCTCTTTTCGCAATGCCCGTTATTTTTTCACCAGCTTTTTGAAATTGGGCGGGATTGCTCACGTCTGTATACGTAATATACCCTTCGGAATCTGTCATTAAATTTCCATGTACATTACCGTAAGTATCAGTTAACGTTACATTCGCTTGATTTTCTGAAGCATAAACTGGTATATAATGAATCTCCCCATTTACTAAACCGTTATTATCTGGTACTTCCCCTATGACCACCCGTCCTTTAATCGTACGATCGGCATCTGTGACTGGTGTCCACTCAATTTTAGGATTTTGATTCATCCCTGAAATGCGGCGATAGTTGGCTTGTTTGAACTGTTGTAACCCTGTATCTGAGGTGGTGATAACTTCCCTTGTTCCACTCCCCACAACATTTAGATTTTGGACTTTGGCATACGTTTCACTTGAAGGCCCTAAAACCGGTACCCCAACTTTCCACAGATCAATATCAGAATCCAAAATATTAAAGCTATTTTCACTGCGATTACCATTGGCTACGTTTACCGCACTTTGACTATTATTCAAATTACGCAAATCGTATTGCGCCGGACTATTCAAAGTAAAACTATTCCCCGAACGTGTTATATTACCGGTACCTAAACCATTTGCTGATAAATTAATTAAAGGCTGGCTACTCGTACCAATAACATAAAAATAACTTCCCGGTTCAGCCATTAAATACGTATTATCATTACTAAAGGCCACCACAGAACCAGAAGCTTGTTTACTCGTTAAATTCACTATCGCTCCTTTTTTAATGGTCATCCCTGCGCCATTATCGTCAAAGCGCACCGCATTTCCTGGCATATCAACGTTAAAGACACTATTCTCTCCTACCGTTAGCGCTAAGTAATGGCTATAAACAGCGGGATAAGTTCGTCCTGACGTCTGCGTTTGGCCTGCTTCAACATGACAATTTTTGCCAATCGTAAATTCTCGTGAGGCACCTGTTGATGTGCTGCTAGCGGTCACGTTGTACCAAAAAACAGAAAAGTTATAATAATTTACGTTTCCCTTATATTCCGTTCCATCTTCCATAATGAAGCTACCTAAATAAAAATTTTCCGCTCGTGTATCAATATCCATCTTGCCGTAAACACGAACTTCTGCATGAGAGGCTCGGGCTAAACGTTGCACACCGGGCTCAGTCGTGATATTACCAAAGCGATATTTCCATTTAGCACCATTGGTATAATTCAACCGAGTTCCAACAATATCTTCTGAAGATGCCCCTACGTATCGTTGATTTAAGATAATATCGTGCATATGAAAATTTCCAATCGTATTTTGTGGTGCACCTAATTGAATCGATGAATTTTTAAAATCGACGCGATAACCTTGACCATCAATTTCTAAATCGTTTTTACGGGAATAGCCAGATAAAGAACTATCCGATGAACTAGGATTATCAAAACTCGCTGTTAAAATGATTTTTGTAATGTTCTCATTCCGAATCCCGCTGACAAAATCTGCCCAATTATTCACTTCTGCTTCATTTGCCGCTAAGCGTGCTACTGTTTTAGGTTTTACTACCTTACTTTCACTGGTTTCACTTTGAGTAGAAGAAGTCGTTTTTTCAGTAGTTGGACTCGTAGTATCTAACGCGGAATTGCCTTCTGAGGTGTTTGTCACATCCAACGCATTGGAACTTGTCGTTGTCTCATCGGTAAGATTACTAGATGTCGATACCTCTTTTTCACTAGTAGAAGCTGTAGTATTTGTTTTTGAATTTTGGGTGGTCGTTGCTGCCCAGCTAAGCGGAGTAATGCAGACATTAGAAATCAAAATAGAAAACAATAATAAAATTTTCATTTTCTTCCGCATCTTTTTCATTCACCTCCTTCACTTTCTAAATAATATCACAGCAATTCTTCTATATTTATATTTTTTTTTATTTAAAATGACATTTTTCTTATAACGAATGTTGAAACAACTTAACTACATAAAAACCAAAGTTTGTTTTCTTTTGATAAAATCATTTTGATTACAAAAGTTATATTACTGCTGTTTCAAACCTAAATAGGTAATATATCTTATATATTTTCCTATTATTTTAAGAGTAATAAAAATAAAATAACAATAGATAAAACTAAATTTCAGACTAAAATTCAGAAAATTCTAGCTATACCAAAATAAGATTAAATTTTTGTAAAAAAGATGAAAGAAATGCAATTTATACTGAAAAACAGCAGCGTTTTATGTAAAAATGAAATTTCTTTACAAACAAAAAAAGGATTCAGCATTAATGCTGAATCCTTTTTTATCCAATTTTACGCATCAATTTCAGGTGCTTTACCTAAGTGTGCTTGAATCATCCAAATGCGTTTTTCTGTCGCCGTTTTAAATTCGATGAAGATATCTTGGGTTGGATCATCGCCTTCTTCGCCAGATACTTCAATCCCTTTTTGATATAAGTCAGCTAAGTAGCGGTAACCTTCAACCAAAGTAGTTAAACGTTCTTCCATAGAACGATCCCAACGGCCAATTTCATCTGGAATTTTAGTATTTTCAGCCATTTCCTTCAATGTAGAAAAAGGAGAACCATCTAATGTGATCAAACGTTCAGAAATTTCATCTAATTGCGCATTCACATCGTCCATGAATTCATCCATCATTGGGTGTAATGTCAAGAATCCAGGTCCTCGCATATACCAGTGTGTTTGGTGAATAACCATTGACATTTGACTTAAATCTGCCACTAATTGGTTTAATACTTCTTTTGTTTTTGCAAATTTCATTTTTCATCCTCCTTCAAATTGTTTACATTAAAATGATAGTATGAAATCAATAAAAAGTACAATAAAATACACTTTTTCGTTATTTCAATTTCTTTGTAACTAATAAAAAAATAAGTAGATTTATACACTCTTTATTGAAAATCCCTCGTTTAAGAAAATGACCTCTTGTTTTTTAACAAGAGGTCATTTTCTTATTTTAATTCCGCTTGAACTTCTTTTGCGACTTCTTCCATCGCTTTGTTCCAGTCATTGGTTAATGTTTCTTGATCTTTGACACCCGCTACAAAAGCAAAATATAAATTATTAATCTGTTCTCTTTGTCCTCTGACAATTGTCCATTTGCCCTTTTCTGGCTTCATCTCAATCATAATCGGGACTGCCTCTTCTTTTGCTTTGGCAACTTTAATATTCTCTCGTAATAACTGTAACGTCTCTTCAATAATTTTATTTTGATCACTGGCTAGTTTGTTGTCTGCCATTATTTTTTGCGTAATGCCTTTTGATGTTTCCTTCATAATTGCTGCAAAATCTAGCCCTTTCACTTCATAGGTGATATTAGAGATTTTACCTGCTTCTTTTATCGCTACTTTATAGGAGGTTACCTCTTTAATTTGGTGATTTAGTAATTCTGTTAATTCATTAGCTTCATCTTCTGAAACAGCATCTCCCACACTGATTAAGCCAGCAGTGAAATTATCCTTAAAGTTTTTTTCATTTTCTTTAAAACCTTTGTTCAACTCGTCTCCATTCGCAAAGTTTGCTGTAAATTTTTTTGCATCCTTATCATAAACAACTTGGTCAACAAAAAGTTTTGCGGCATCTTCTGCTGGAATAGCCTTGCTACAGCCAGCTAAAAAAAATAGCAGCACCAACAAAAGCGGTATTCCCAATTTTCTCATTTTAGCGCACCTCATCTTTCTTAAAATAAAATATAAAAAATAAGATCTTCATTTTTGGCGTACTTTCTTTTGAAAGGAGAATTCTTATGATTTTTATTATTGGTTGCTGTTTTGGCTCTTTTGGCTATTTAGTTGCCACGAGACAACTAAGCGGGCTTTCCTTAATATTTCCAGCTTCTCATTGTACAACTTGCAAAAGCCATTTACATTGGTATGAACTAATTCCTGTTATCAGCTTTACTCTACAGGCAGGCCGCTGTCGCCATTGCCAGGTTAAATTACCATTTGGTTACTTAGTAGCAGAGTTAACTTGTGGTCTATTATTTGTCCTTTGTTTGAAAGATACGATTTTACCAACAAGTTTACTCACCTTATTTTGGCTTTATACTGCCTGGATTTTGAGTATTGTCGATATTTACTCCCAATTATTAGATCTCGGTATTTTTTTAGTACAACACTACTCTTATGGGGTTTTCAACTTCATTTAAAAACTACCTTTCATTGGGAAACGCTGTTATATTGCTTAGTATTTATTTGCTTTTTTTATCACTACTACAAAAATAAGTTTGGAACTGGCGATTTGTATTTATTACTTGCTTGGAGTCCCTGGTTAAGCTTAACCCAGTTTTGTCTACTCTTACTGATTAGTAGCAGTTTGGGATTAGTTTCCTTTTTGATAGCAAAACTACTACAAAAAAAGTTAACCACACTTCCTTTTATTCCCTATTTGAGTTGTGGTTTGCTTGTTATTACCCATTGCACCCCACCAGTTGTACCTTTATTTTAACATGATACAGTATTTACTGCAGTTTTTACACTACAGTTATGTGCTTTGTAATTCTTCTTTCTTGCTTTGTTTTACGTTAAAATAGACAGGAAAGGACGTGAGACAATGATTGATTTAAATCAAGTACTAACTTTCACCGAGGCAGCTCAAAAATGGGGATTAGCCAGTGGAAATAGTATTCGTCAAGCTGCTTTGCGGGGCAAATTTCATGAAAGTGAAGTGCGAAAAAGCGGTACCGTATGGCTTACAACTTATGATGCTATGGTACGTGTTTTTGGTGTACCATCACAACCAAGTTTTCAACTATCAATTCCTAATTTAACCAAAGGCTTACAACAAGATCGTAATTTACAATTAAGACAAATCCATGAATCTTTTAAAAACAAACAGCAACTGCAAATTACCGAACATATTTTAGGTAAAGAAAGGATTTTGTATTTGTTTCAACACGAAAAAGATTTTTTGCAGTGGTTAAAACTAACAGAACCTTCATTCCCACACGAAGATGTTCAAAAATGATTTCCTTTTCTTCATCTGGGGTGCTTCATACAAGGGAATGCTATTTTCTTTTGTTGCTTCAGTATAGTACGAAACTGACAATAAAAATTCAGTTACTCCTGCTTGATCTTTCAAACTAACTTCATTGAAAGTAGGCTGAAAAACTGGAATTTGATAATCATTAAACCATTTCAATTTCTTTTCAAAGCCCAATTTAGCAGCAGGCATGAGCCACAAACCATCTATTCGGCGAGCTACTTTGGCAAAGTCGGCTTCTTTCAATTGGCCACTACTGGCAAAAAGAACCCGCAATCCGACTTCTTTTTGAATGTCAAAATGATAGAGGCTCTCCAAACTATAAGATTGTACATGATAAAAGATTTCTTGGGCTTCCCATTGTTTAAAAAAGTACTGGAAATAACTGTCCTGGCTACTCCCTCCAATTATCATAATCTCAATATCTTTATCCTGGGCTTTCGTTGTCGCTACTATATCGGAATGATAAGCGCGTTTTTCATCTAGGACAATCAATTCGTCTAACAGTAAAGCGCAAGCCTCTTTTGTGTTCATGCGCCCAAAAATTTTCATTGGAATATCTTTGACAATTGTAGGAAAGCCCGCAAGTAAAGTTTTAATTTTAGCAGTCAAAAATCGAACTTGCGGCGCAACAAATACCACATCAAATAATTGGCCAAAGTCAAAAGCATTGTGATGAGCAATCGCGCCAATTCCCCCATAGACAAAGATTAAATCATACGCATTTCCATATTCTCGTTGTTGCTGAAAAACTGTCTCTACATCGGTAAAGACTGCCGTTAAATTCTGTTGCTGACTGATTTCATTTGCCATTTTCTGACAAAAAATACTAGACGTTCCACCGCCTGAACACCCTACATAAATAAACATTGAAGCGCCTCCTCTTTGTCACGAAATCGTTACAACGAGTATAGCATATTTTTTATATTTATTCTCTAAAAGCTTTTATCCCTATAAACCCACAAAATTTTTGGAAACTACAAAAAACCTTCCGCTATTTGCGGAAGGTTTTTTAATAATCTATTAGTCTTGATTGTTTAATGCATCTTCTGCCGCCATTTGGGCTTCGATGTCTGAAATACTATAAACATTTTCAGAAGCAACTGTAACTTCTTTTGGTTCCATATTGCGGTAACGAGCCATACCAGTACCAGCAGGAATGATTTTCCCGATAATAACATTTTCTTTCAAGCCTAGTAATGGATCACGTTTGCCACGGATAGCTGCATCTGTTAATACTCGTGTGGTTTCTTGGAATGACGCCGCAGATAAGAAACTATTTGTTTCTAGTGATGCTTTTGTAATCCCTAGTAACACTGGACGAGATGTCGCAGGCACGCCACCGGCAACCAATGTGTTGTAGTTTTGGTCTTTAAAGTCGGCAATATCTAGTAATGTACCTGGTAGAATCTCTGTATCACCTGGATCCATAACACGAACTTTACGTAACATTTGACGGACCATAACTTCAATATGTTTGTCGCCAATTTCTACCCCTTGCATACGATAAACACGTTGTACTTCTCGCAATAGGTAGTTTTCAACAGATAAAACATCACGAACTTGTAGTAATTGTTTTGGATCGATTGACCCTTCAGTTAGAGGTGCACCACGATGGATGTAATCTCCTTCTGCTACTTTCATACGGGCTGTATAAGGAACGGTATATGTCCGTGTATCAGTCGTACCCTTGATTGTCACTTCTTTGCTACGCGTTGCAGCATCTTCTGTAATTTCAATGACTTCACCTGTAACTTCGGTGATAACAGCTTGCCCTTTTGGATTACGGGCTTCAAAAATTTCTTGGACACGAGGTAAACCTTGGGTAATATCGTCCCCGGCAACCCCACCGGTATGGAATGTACGCATAGTTAACTGAGTACCTGGTTCACCGATTGATTGAGCAGCGATTGTACCAACTGCTTCACCAACTTCAACTTCAGCACCAGTTGCCAAATTACGGCCATAACAATGTTTACATACACCATGTTTTGTATTACATGTGAAGACAGAACGAATTGAAACAGTTTCAATTCCTGCATCGACGATTTGACGGGCAATATCTTCAGTGATGAGATCATCAGAACCGATAATCATTTCACCAGTTTCAGGATGAACAACAGATTTGCGTGTGTAACGTCCTACTAGACGTTCTTCTAGTGATTCAATAATTTCATTACCTTCACGAATTGCACTGATATCTAAACCACGATCAGTTCCACAATCTTCTTCACGAATGATAACATCTTGGGCTACGTCAACCAAACGACGAGTAAGATAACCGGAATCGGCAGTTTTCAAGGCGGTATCCGTCATCCCTTTACGGGCACCGTGAGTAGAGATAAACATTTCTAAGACCGATAGCCCTTCACGGAAGTTAGAGATGATCGGCAATTCCATAATCCGACCATTTGGAGCGGCCATCAAACCACGCATACCAGCAAGCTGGGTAAAGTTTGAGATGTTACCACGGGCACCAGAGTCACTCATCATGAAGATTGGGTTTTTCGCATCTAAAGATTCCATCAATTTTTGTTGAATTTCATCTTTGGCTGCATTCCAAACACCAATAACGCGTTCATAACGTTCATCATCTGTAATTAAACCGCGACGGAATTGTTTGGTAATAGTTTCTACTTGTTTGTGGGCTGCTTCGATAATGTCATGTTTTTCAGATAAAACCATGATATCGGCTATCCCTACTGTGATACCAGCATGAGTAGAGTGTTTATACCCTAAATCTTTCATGCGGTCCAACATTTTAGAAGTTTCTGTAACTTTGAAACGTTTGAAGACTTCCGCAATGATATTTCCTAGGTTTTTCTTCTTGAATGGTCCAACTAGTTCTTGTTCTTTGATGAAAGTTGGAATATCTGTTCCTGCATCCACAAAGTATTTATCAGGTGTTTGGATTGTCAAGTTAAAATCAGTTGGTTCGTTTAAGTAAGGAAATTCTGGTGGCATAATTGAGTTAAAAATAACTTTACCAACCGTTGTTACCATTAAACGATTTTTTTGTTCTTCAGTGAATGGTTTGTCGCCTAGAGTTCTTGGATTAACCGCAATCCGAGAGTGTAAATGCACATAGCCATTGCGCCATGCCGTGACAGCTTCATCCATATCACGGAAGATCATACCTTCGCCTTCACGACCATCTTCTTCCATCGTCAAGTAGTAGTTCCCTAAGACCATATCTTGAGAAGGGGTTACAACTGGTTTACCATCTTTTGGATTTAAGATATTTTGTGCCGCTAACATTAACATCCGCGCTTCTGCTTGTGCTTCGTCATTTAATGGTACGTGAACCGCCATTTGGTCACCATCGAAATCGGCATTGTAAGCTTCACACACTAATGGGTGCAAGCGGATTGCGCGACCTTCAACTAAAACTGGTTCAAAAGCTTGGATACCTAATCTGTGTAAAGTAGGTGCCCGGTTCAATAGGACAGGATGTTCTTTGATGACATCTTCTAAAACGTCCCAAACTTCATCTTCCATACGTTCGATTTTACGTTTTGCATTTTTGATGTTTGAGGCAATTTCTCTTTGAACCAATTCTTTCATAACAAATGGTTTGAACAATTCGATTGCCATTTCTTTTGGCAACCCACATTGATACATTTTTAAGAAAGGTCCAACAACAATAACGGAACGACCAGAGTAGTCAACACGTTTCCCTAGCAAGTTTTGACGGAAACGACCTTGTTTCCCTTTCAACATATGAGAAAGTGATTTCAATGGACGGTTACCAGGTCCTGTAACAGGACGACCACGACGACCATTATCAATCAAGGCATCAACGGCTTCTTGTAACATCCGTTTTTCATTTTGCACAATAATTGAAGGTGCATTTAAGTCCAACAAGCGTTTTAACCGGTTGTTCCGGTTAATCACACGACGGTACAAGTCATTTAAGTCACTCGTTGCAAAACGGCCACCTTCTAGTTGAACCATTGGACGTAAGTCTGGCGGAATTACAGGAATAACATCCATCACCATCCAGCTTGGTTTGTTGCCAGATTTGCGGAATGCTTCCAAAATATCCAAACGACGGATTGCCCGTGTCCGTTTTTGGCCGGAAGCTGTTTTTAATTCTTCTTTTAATTCAGCTGCTTCGCCATCTAAGTCAACGCTGTCTAACAATTGTTTGATTGCTTCAGCACCCATCGCAGCAGTGAATGTTTGACCGTATTGATCCCGTTTTTCACGGTATTCTCTTTCAGTCAATAATTGTTTTTTCTCTAATGAAGTATCGCCTGGATCGATTACGACATAAGAAGCGAAGTAAATCACTTCTTCTAATGCCCGTGGGCTCATATCTAAAACTAAGCCCATCCGTGATGGGATACCTTTGAAATACCAAATATGTGAAACCGGAGCAGCTAATTCGATGTGACCCATACGTTCACGACGTACTTTTGAGCGTGTTACTTCCACGCCACAACGGTCACAGACGATGCCTTTGTAACGGATGCGTTTGTACTTACCACAAGCACATTCCCAGTCTTTAGTAGGACCGAAAATGCGTTCGTCAAACAAACCTTCCCGTTCCGGTTTTAGCGTGCGGTAGTTGATGGTCTCAGGTTTTTTTACTTCCCCGTATGACCAGCTTCTGATTTTCTCAGGAGATGCCAGACCTATTTGCATGCTTTCGAATTTATTTACATCGATCAAAAGGGGTTCCCTCCATTTCATTTCTAGCGGGTTGCAACTGAATATAAACGTAAGCTTTTAAGGGAGTATTGACACTTTAACAGTCTGTGACTGAAAAGTGTCAAATGCTCCGTTAAATGAAAGCTTATTCTACGTCTTCTGCCGTTTCAATTTCTTGATTTAAATCTTCTTCTGCAGTTTTTTCTTCAGCAGCAGCTGCCTGTTCAACTTCTTTAGCAGATTGTTGTTCGGCGAATTTCGTCAAAGCATCTACTGTAATTAAATCATCATCATCGTCATCCATATCACGAAGTTCAATTTCTTCATCTTCGATATCAAGAACGCGCATATCTAAACCTAATGATTGTAATTCTTTCACTAATACGCGGAAGGATTCTGGTACACCAGGTTTTGGAATTGGTTCACCTTTAACGATTGCTTCGTATGTTTTCACACGACCCACAACGTCATCTGATTTGTAAGTCAAGATTTCTTGCAAGGTATAAGCTGCACCATAAGCTTCAAGCGCCCAAACTTCCATTTCCCCGAAACGTTGTCCACCAAACTGTGCTTTACCACCCAATGGTTGTTGCGTGACAAGTGAGTAAGGTCCAATTGAACGGGCATGCAATTTATCATCAACCATGTGGGCTAGTTTAATCATATACATAACCCCAACGGAGATTCGTCCATCAAATGGTTCACCAGTACGGCCATCGTAAAGAACAGTTTTAGCATCACTTGCCATACCTGCTTCTTTAACAGTTGCCCAAACATCTTCATCGTTAGCACCATCGAATACTGGTGTTGCAACGTGAATACCTAATTGACGGGCAGCCATTCCTAAGTGTAATTCCAATACTTGTCCGATATTCATCCGTGATGGCACCCCTAAAGGATTCAACATGATGTCAACCGGTGTGCCGTCTGGAAGATATGGCATATCTTCTTCTGGCATAATGCGGGATACAACCCCTTTGTTACCGTGACGACCGGCCATTTTATCTCCTTCATGGATTTTACGTTTTTGCACAATATAAACGCGCACTAACATATTAACCCCTGGTGATAATTCATCTCCGGCTTCACGGGTAAAGATTTTCACGTCGTGGACGATACCGCCACCGCCGTGAGGCACTCGAAGAGACGTGTCGCGAACTTCGCGGGCTTTTTCACCAAAGATAGCATGTAATAAACGTTCTTCAGCTGATAATTCCGTCACACCTTTTGGCGTAACTTTACCAACTAATAAGTCACCGTCTTTTACTTCAGCACCAATGCGGATAATCCCCATTTCGTCCAAGTTCTTCAATGCGTCTTCCCCAACGTTTGGAATTTCGCGGGTAATTTCTTCAGGTCCTAATTTTGTATCACGCGCTTCGGATTCGTATTCTTCAATGTGAATTGAAGTATAAACATCATCTTTCACCAAACGGCGGCTCATGATGATGGCATCTTCATAGTTGTAACCTTCCCAAGTCATGAAGGCAACCAAGACGTTTTGACCTAAGGCCATTTCACCGTTTTCCATAGAAGGTCCGTCAGCTAAGATATCGCCTTTTTCAACTTCCTCCCCTAGTTTTACTAATGGGCGTTGGTTGTAGCTAGTACCTGAGTTAGAACGACGGAATTTTGTAACCGAGTAAACATCTAATGCGCCATCTTCACGACGAACGCGAATTTCGGCTGCATCACAAAATTCAACGACACCTGGGTTTTTACATAATAAAGCAGCACCTGAGTCATGGGCTGATTTATATTCCATCCCAGTCCCAACCCATGGTGATTTAGGATTAATCAATGGCACAGCTTGACGCTGCATGTTGGCACCCATCAAAGCACGGTTGGAGTCATCGTTTTCTAAGAAAGGAATACATGCAGTCGCAACGGCAACTACTTGTTTTGGTGATACATCCATGTAATCAACTTTGTCAATGGTTACTTCTAAGTTTTCAGAAGTTGCACGGGCCATAACCAATTCTTCTTTAAACGTACCATCTTCATTTAATGGGCTGTTTGCTTGGGCAACAACGTAATGGTCTTCAATATCGGCTGTCAAATAGTCGATTTGATCAGTTACGCGGCCTGTCGCACGGTCCACGCGACGGTAAGGAGTTTCGATAAAGCCGTATTTATTTACTTTAGCGTAAGATGCCAAGCTATTGATCAACCCAATGTTTGGACCTTCAGGGGTTTCAATTGGACACATACGACCATAGTGAGAATAGTGAACATCTCGCACTTCATAACCCGCACGATCTCGAGTCAAACCACCAGGCCCTAAGGCTGATAGACGACGTTTATGAGTTAACTCACCTAATGGGTTTGTTTGGTCCATGAACTGTGACAACTGAGAAGAACCAAAGAATTCTTTGATACTTGCTACAACTGGACGAATATTAATTAATTGTTGTGGTGTTAATGTTTCGGTATCTTGAATTGACATCCGTTCACGTACCACACGTTCCATCCGAGCTAAACCAATCCGGAATTGATTTTGCAACAATTCCCCCACAGAACGAATACGACGGTTTCCTAAGTGATCAATATCGTCCACATTGCCGATACCTTCCATTAAGTTAAAGAAATAGCTCATAGCAGCAATGATATCTGCCGGACGCACTGTTTTTACAGAAGCATCTGGATAGCCATTACCAATCACATTTACTTCTCGTTCTGGATCTTTTGGTGAAAATACTTTAATCACTTGAACAGTCATTGGTTCTGTCACGACACCGTCTTCTGAAGGATAGTAAGTGACAGCATTTAAGCCATTTTCTAAGAAAGGTGCTAACTTGTCCATTTCTTGGTGAGACAAAACAGTCCCTTTTTCAACGATGATTTCGCCAGTTTCAGGATCAACCAAAGTTTCAGCTAATGTTAAGTTTAATAGACGTGTTTTCAGGTCTAATTTTTTATTTACTTTATAACGACCAACATTGGCAAGGTCGTAACGTTTTGGATCAAAAAAACGAGCGTTCAAAAGATTACGTGAACTGTCAGCAGTCTTTGGTTCCCCCGGACGTAGACGTTCATAAATATCTTTTAAGCCTTCTTCAGTACGAGAATCACTTGCGTTTTTATGCAAGTCTTTTTCGATTGTATTGCGTAATGATAAGCTTTCACCAAAAATTTCAAGAATTGTATCGTCTGAGCCAAAGCCTAATGCCCGAACCAATACTGTTAATGGAATTTTACGCGTACGGTCAATCCGTACATAGGAAATATCTTTGGCATCTGTTTCCATTTCCAACCATGCACCCCGGTTAGGAATAACAGTTGAACCAAAGCCTTCTTTACCATTTTTATCTACTTTACCGTGGAAATAAACACCTGGTGAACGTACCAACTGTGATACGATAACCCGTTCAGCACCGTTAATGATGAATGTACCTTGTTCAGTCATCAATGGGAAATCACCGAAGAAAACTTCTTGTGATTTAATTTCGCCAGTTTCCCGGTTTGTCAAACGCAACGTAACATGTAGTGGCGCAGAGTAGTTTGCATCATGCGCGCGAGCTTCTTCAACTGTGTACTTTGGTTCCTTTAAGTCGTAATCAACAAATTCCAGTGACAAATTACCGTTAAAATCATCAATTGGTAAGATGTCTTCAAACATCTCACGTAAACCTTCATCTAAAAACCATTGGTAAGAGTCGGTTTGAATTTCAATCAAATTCGGTAATTCCAATACTTCACTGATTCTAGCGTAACTTCTACGTTCGCGATGTTTCCCGTATTTTACTACGTGTCCAGCCAAGCTCTTCACCCCTCAAAAATTTCTTTCAAAAAGGCTATCCAAGTTTCGTTACAAAAAGATTACAAATATTAAAATTTCGTAACAAAAAGCATTTTTTGCGGCTTTTGGGCATAAAAAAAACCAAAAGATAGAACGTTCAAACTGACCTTTCTACTTTTGTTTTCCTATGGCAAAGCCGAAACGGACAATAGATCGTTCCTGCTTCCTTCTTTTCATCAGATAGTTTTTGCTCTGTCGATTATACAGACCAAATACTGTTTTGTCAATGGCTTTTCCCCATGTATATGGCTTTACTTAATAGTTTGTTAAAGATTCGATTTTTTATTTGATTCTTTTGATAATGATGAAATAAGTCCTTTCCTTTGAAAAAACTTAGGCGCCATTGTTCAATTATTAACAATTTTTTCGTGACTTTCTACAAAAAGTTATTGTTCAATAGAAACACTGAGGAAACTCGGTAAACTCACTAACATGAAGATGGAATTTCAATCAATTTTTTGACGTTTCGTCTTGAAAGTGAAGATTTTAAAATTTTACGGTACTAAAAATCAAATCTTTTATTGGAGTGTTTTGTATGGAGCGGATTAGCGGTCTCATTTTTTGGGTACCTGTACTGCTTTTTTTAATCATTGCCGCTTTTTTTGTGAAGTGGAATCGCCACAAAAGGATACTGGCTTTTTTGTTAATCATGATGTTATTCTTCTTCAGCCAAGTGTTGCACCACCGCCATTTTGAGTCTACTACTATTTTATTCATACGAATTAGCTGTCTTTTTGTTTCTTTTTTGGCATTAATCCTTTATCTTTTATATGACCATAAAAATAGATAGGAGGTTTTTTTTTGACCACAAAAGACCGCGTATTACAACTTTTAAAACAAAGTAATGCCACCTTATCAGGAGAAAAAATTGCCCAAGAGCTAGCTATTTCCCGCACAGCTGTCTGGAAAGCAATTAAAGAATTAGAAAAAGTTGGTTATACCTTTGATCATTTGAAAACGGGCTACCGTTACTTACCACAAGATCGCTTGGATGATATAGCCATTGCCGCTGGTTTACCTGATTTAGCAGTGGCGACAAAAGCTACTTCAGAATCAACAATGAAAGATGCCAAGCTTGCCCAAGTTAGTGGTATTAAAGCACCTTTTTTAGTCGTAGCCGATATGCAGACGGCGGCGCATGGCCGCTTTAATCGCCCATTTTTCGCGCAAAAAGGCGAAGGCATTTACATGAGTTTATTACTAACCCCTAACCAATCTTTTGCAGAATTGCCACAATATACTGTTTTAGCAGCAGTGGCTGTTTGCCAGGCGATTGAAAAATTAACGACCCGAAAACCACAAATCAAATGGGTTAATGATATTTATTTAGAAGGTCGTAAGATTTGCGGTATTCTTTCAGAAGCTCAAAGTGATTTTGAGTCTGGCATTATTTCTCATGTGATTATCGGTATGGGCTTGAACTTTGCTATTGCGCAGAAAGACTTTCCTAATGACTTGCAACAAAAAGCCACTTCCCTTTTTGCCGAAGGGGGTACGCCACCTTTTGAGCGCAATCAATTAATCAATGAAATTTGGCGGCACTTTTTTGATCTATTAGCGCAGTTACCCCAGCAAGATTTCTTAACTGAGTATCGCAAACGTTCTTTTGTTTTAGGACAAACTGTCAGTTTTACACAAGGTGGTAAAACGTATTCTGGTATCGCTAAAGATATTACCAATGAAGGGCAGCTAGTCGTCACTACACCACAAAAAACGTTTACCTTAAATTCTGGCGAAATTAGTCTCAGTTCCATTGGTGAATAACACGTTAACCAGATGAGTGAAACTTAATCACAGCAGCTATCAAAGAGCTCCTCTTATAAGTTAAACAAATAAGTTAAACAAAAAACTGCCCCATTGCATTATTTTGCAAAAAGGGCAGTTTTTATATTTTTACTAGCGCAGCCATTGCCAGATTAAAGATAAGCCTAGGCAAATAACATAGGCACTATTAAAGAGCACCATATTTTTCAGGGAATAAACAAAACTATGAGGTGCAGGCAATTCTTTTTTGTGGGCAAGTAAATTTTGGCGGATTTTTGGTAAAGTTAAAAAGACCAAAAGTAGCGGCCAAGAAAAGACTTGCAGTAAGACGCCAACCAAAATTGCCACGTAACTTATATACATCAAATACGAAAACAAGTGAATTCCGTGTTCGCGGCCAATGTAATAAACTAAAGTATAGCGATGGTTTTTAATATCTGTTTCCAAATCGCGCAAATTATTTGCCAACATGATATTGGCAATCGTACAAATTAAAGGTATTGCAGCTAACACAAGGGCTGCAATCAGCCAAAAATTCCCGTTAAAAGAGAATCTACCACTGGCAAAATCAACTTGTAAATACATCACTTTGCTACTCATGGTATTGATATAAACTACCATCGCGGTAATCCCCAACCCCATCGTTACGCCACTGAAAATCTCTCCTAGTGGCATCCGGGATAACGGGACCGGACCATAGGTGTAAAATACACCGATAAAACAGCACACCAAACCTAACACAAGCAATAACCAGCCTGTTTGATAGGCCAGAATAAAACCTAAAAGAGCCGCGGTTAAAATCATTCCCACAATCATTTGTCGCACCAATTTAGGCGACACGTTTTCCCGTCCAATCACATTTTCGTTAAACTTATAGGTTTGTGAATGGGCTTTTTCAAAATCCATGTAATTGTTAATCGCCGTTGTTGTCATATCAAAAATTATCATGGCAATAAAAAATAATAGCGTATACCCAAAATGAAATGAATGATAAAACGTAGCTGAAAACAGTGCCCCAACTAAGAAGGGGAAAACACTGGCAATTTTAGTCTTAATCTCCACGATTTCCAAAAATACTTTTAAAGACATACAACAAACTCCTTTTTGCATCTAAAAGGCGGCAATAAACAATTCAAAATAATAAGCCAAATTTAGCCGCAATTTCCCTAATTTTAGAAAACTGGTGCAAAATTTTGGCTTATCACCTATAACTAAACGCGTTTAGGACCGCCCCACCTTTTTATTTTAGTTCGCTACGATTTCCCATGGTATAACCAGAGTCTTTACCGATTTTAAAATTATCTTTAATTCCATCTGTGACGTAAACCTTGTCATCTTTCGTAACAAAAATTGCATCGCTGCCTTTTTCATGTTCTTCGATGAATTTCATTCCTTCTTTTACCCCCATAGCAAAAACAGAGGTCGACAAAGCATCGCCGTCAATGGATTTATTCGTAATAATAGATACTCCGGCAATATCGTTATCGTAAGGATAACCTGTTTTAGAATCAAAAATGTGGTGGTATTTTTTTCCATCCACTTCTAAGAAACGTTCATAAATACCAGAAGTTACAATGGTGCGGTTTTTTTCTTTGATGCTGCCGACAATGGAACCACGACTCTTATTGGGATCTTGAATTCCCACATTCCACGGGTCACTTGCTCCACGATTACTGTGTCCTAAGACATACACATTCCCACCTAAGTCAACAATTGCAGACGTTACACCTTTGTCTTTTAAAACTTTTACTACTTCATCTGTGATATAGCCTTTGGCAATCGCCCCAAGATCAATGATCATGCCTTTTTCTTCTAAATAAACTGTTTGATCGTTGTCATTAAATTTTACTTTGTGATAATCAATTTTTTGCAAAGCAGCGTCAATTTCACTTTGCGCAGGTTTTCTCGCATCGTCAAAGCCGATTCGCCATAATTGTGTAACTGCCCCAATTGTCATATTAAACGCTTCGTTTGTTTCTTTACTGTATTTGTAGGCTTCTTTTAACAGGTAATACATATCTGAAGTTACTTTCACCGGTTTTATGCCAGCTTCTTTATTAATCGCATCAATTTCAGATCCTTTTTGATTAATCGTAATTTTATCTGCCAATTCTTCCACCCGGTCAAAAGCCGGCTTTAAAGCAGCTTCTTTTCCTTCATCGTAAATTCGAATTCTCACGTATGTCCCCATCAGAAATTTTTCTTGGTAATAGGGTTCTTCCCGCAATTTTGTCGTCTTTTTATCACTGTCACCTTTACCACAAGCGGCTAAAAAGAAAATACCGATAAAAGTAACGAACAGCAGGCGCCAATATTTTTTCATGTTTTTTCCTCCTTAAAATCAACGATTACATCATAGCGGTTTTTGCCTTGTTTGCAAAGTCACAAGTTTATAAAAAACATAACCGTAATTTCTTCATGATTTGAAATAACTTAAATTAATAACTAATTTTTCCAGTAGAATTATTTTTGCCACTGGATAATATCGCGCTATTCTAAAATTTTATCCTAGTTCATTATTTTTAATCAAAAATTGCTCTTTTTATACCGATCGACTGCCACTACAACAAAAATCCCGACCACTTTTACAAGCAGTCGGGATTTCATAAAAGCCTAAATTATTCAGTCACAATGTTGTCAACTTCGATTGGAGTTGTGTCGCCTTTTTCAGCAGCATTGATTAATTGTTCAGCATAGATGATGAATGTGTGTGAACTGTGAGTTGCACCAGTTACAACGTCCATATCAGCAGGTGAACCGTCTTCTTTGCCCATTGCAGCTAAGAAGTTTTTATTCAAGTCTTCGATATATTCTTTAGGACCAACGCCAGATTTGTCTTTCATGTTCTTTTCATAGTCAGCGTCATCTTTTTTAGATTTGCCGTCTGCGTTTAAATTGTCGTAGTTAGATTCTGTAATTTTACCGTCTTTTACTACGATTGAAAAGTCAACGTGGTACCCGTTTTTGTCATTTTTTTCTTTCAATGCATAAGTGCCGTCTTTAAGTTGTGCACCATTGTCGATTTCAATTGTATCTGTTTTACCAGCTTGTGCAGCTTGGATTAATTGTTGTGCATAGTTTTGGAATGATTCAAATGAATGTGTCGCGCCAGTTACAACGTCCATGCTTGATGGATCTTGTGCTGCAACTAATTCTTCGTTGAATTTAGGAATAAATTCTTCTGGTGCAATACCTGCTTTGTCTTTCATTTGTTTGTTGTAGTCGGCATCTTCAGTTTTTGATTTGCCAGCTTCATTTACGTTGTCATATTTAGATTCTGTAATTTTACCGTCTTTTACAGTGATTTCAAAAGTAGCACGGTAGCCGTTTGAATAGTTCTTTTCTTCTAACTTGTAAGTACCGTCTTTCATTTCGCCACCAGCAATAACTTTAGCTGCTTCTTCTTTAGCTGCTGAAGATGATGCTGTTGTTTGTTCTGTTTTGGCAGATGAGCTTGCTTGGCTGTCGTCTTTGTTGTCTGGGCTACATGCACCTAATACTAAAGCAGAAAAAGCCAAGACTGTGAAACCTGCTACTAATTTTTTCGATTTCATTTTTTATTTCCCCTCTTCATTTCACTTATTCTTGTCACACACTAAGTATGTGATACATATTACATTGTAATAAAAGTTAGGTAAAAGTCAAACGTTTCCATGATTCTTCATGCATTAGAGGGTCTGTTACTGTATTCATCTTCCATTACTTTTCTTACTTTCGTTTCATTTTGAATTAAATTTCACATGAAAAATTTGCTATTTGCTTCTGATAGTAAAAGCTGACAATGTTGTGTCCTGACAACTATTGTTCTTTTTGTGTTCTTTAAAGTAAAAGTTATAACGCTGTTTATTTTTCACAAAAAAACTTCCAGTCTTAAGAGACTGGAAGTTCAAAAATTTTTATTTAAAATTATTCCGCAGCTTTTTTAGCAGCGTCTACGATAGCTTGCAAGTAACCAGCTGTATCAGCAAATGTTGCACCAGAAACAACATCAGAAACTTTACCGTCTTCGCCTTGACCTTTCAAGTCGCTAACAGCTTTTTCTAATTCTGCTACTGTCTTACCTTTTGCAAAGGCATCAACTGCATGAATATTTTCTTCCCATGTTTGTGTAGCTTTGGCATGGTCTTTCATCAATGCAGAGTATGCTTCATTGTTAGCATATTTAGAACCTAACACTTGGTTGTCTTTAATACCTTCACCAAAGGCAGCGTTTGAATTAGGTACACCACCAAAGTCTGCTGGATCAACGTATTGGAATTCGTCCACAAATGTTGCTGCTACTTTATCACCATCTAAAGCCACTGTGACTGTTGCAAATGATTGATCCCCGTGAGGTGCAGCTAAAATCATGGCTTCTTTCAAATCAGCATTGCTTGTTTTTTCACCAACAGAAACCATACCAGATTTAGCAGCGTCTACGATAGATTGTAAGTAACCTTTCGTGTCAGCAAATGTTGCACCAGAAACAACATCAGCAACTTTTGCATCTTTGCCTTGTGCTTCAAGATCTTTAACAGCTTTTTCTACTTCTGAAATTGTTTTGCCTTTAACAAAGTTTGTAATAGCAGTCATACTTGCATCCCAGGTTTGAGTTGCACCAGCATGATCTTTCATCATTGCGGAGTATGCTTCATTATTTTCTTCTTTTGCAACTAAAATATTGCCTTTCGGGAAGTTTTCGCCTAATTTACCGTCAGAATTTGGTACGCCTTTCCAGTCGTCCCCTTTTTCAACGTATTGGAATTCATCTAAGCGTGCAGAAATAATTTTGTCACCGTCTAATGTTACGTTAACAACTGCAAATGATTTGTCGCCATGAGGTGCTGTGTATAATTGACGCATAACAAGAGTACCTGCTCTTGGTACCTCTGCATTTTCAGTTTTTCCATCAGCAATTTTGACGTCAGCCTTTGCAGCTTTACTTGATGAAGTTGTTGTTTGTTCTGTTTTCGCAGATGAACTTGCTGCACTGTCATCTTTTTTGTCTGGACTGCAAGCGCCTAAAACTAAGGCAGAAAAAGTCAAGACTGTAAACCCTGCTACTAATTTCTTGTTTAACATGATATTTCCCCTTTTCATTCCACTTATTCTTCTCACGTAATAAATATGTGATGCACATTACATTGTAATTAAAGTGGGGTAAAAGTCAAACGTTTACAGCTTTGAGAAAAATTCACAATAATGGTCTATGTTCACAAGCTTATTTTCAGCTAAAAACCTCATTCTAATGAAGTTTTTAGGATAGACAAATAACATTCAAGTCTGTATAATGGTGTGGATTGTGTAATAATTATCATACTATTTTTATATTTTAAGGAGCGATTTTCAATGACAAAGAAAAACATTGTCGTTGTGGGTGCTGGTTACGCAGGTGTAGCCGCTACTAAATTCATGGCTAAGAAACTGAAAAAAGATGATGTGGAAATCACATTAATCGATCGTCATTCTTATCACACCATGATGACAGAACTACACGAAGTTGCCGGTGGCCGCGTGGAACCAACTGCAATTCAATATGACTTACAACGCTTGTTTGCCCGTAAGAAAAACGTCAAATTGGTAACAGACACCGTAGTTGGTATCGACAAAGAGCAAAAAGTTGTCAAAACACAAGCTGGTAGCTATTCATTTGATCACTTAATAATTGGTATGGGTGGCGAACCAAATGATTTTGGTACCCCTGGTGTCAAAGAACACGGCTTTACATTATGGTCTTTTGAAGATTCTGTCCGCATTCGCGAACACATCGAACACACTGTTGCCAAAGCAGCAATTGAACCAGATGCTGCAAAACGTAAAGCAATGCTTACTTTTGTTGTCTGTGGTTCTGGTTTTACCGGAATTGAGATGATTGGTGAATTAGTGGACTGGAAAGACCGCTTAGCTGAAGACTACAAATTAGATCCAAGCGAATTCACATTAAAAGTTGTAGAAGCAATGCCAACAATTTTAAACATGTTAAACCGTAACGATGCTAACAAAGCTGTTCGTTACTTGGAAAAGAAAAATGTTGAACTTGTTTTAAATGCGCCAATCGTGGAAGTCGATGCAGATCATATTAAATTAAAAGACGGCTCTACTATTCCAACACACACGTTAATCTGGACTGCTGGTGTCAAAGCAACTTCTGATGCAGCTGATTTTGGTTTAGAAGCCGCTCGTGGTAATCGTTTAGTGGCTAACGAATACATGGAAGCAAAAGGCTACGAAGATAAAAATATCTATATTATCGGGGATTTGGTTTACTACGAAGAACAACCAAATACACCAACACCACAAATCGTTCAAGCAGCTGAACAAACAGGTCACTGTGCAGCGGCAAACGTTGTATCTGCGATTAAAGGAGACGGCCAAAAACATAAATTCAAGAGTAACTATCAAGGATTCATGGTTTCTGTCGGTGCTAAATGGGGGGTTGCAGAATTATTCGGCAAAATCCATTTAAGTGGTTTCTTAGCAATTATTATGAAACACATCGTCAATTTGAAATACTTCTTTGATATTCGTTCTGGCTATTATATGTTCCAATACATGATGCACGAATTCTTCCACATTAAAGACGACCGCAACGTAACGCGAGGACACTCTTCTCGTTATGGTAATGTTTTGTGGAGTGTACCCTTACGCGTCTTTTACGGTTTAGTTTGGTTTATTGAAGCCTTCAAAAAAATCGTTGGTAATGGCGAAGTTTTAAAACCATCTACTTGGTTTGGTGAAGGTTCATGGTTTACTGGCAATTCTGTCTTCCCTTGGACGTGGGAATATGCTAAAGAAGCTGCAACCACAGCATCTTCTGGTGCGGATGCTGCTTCTGGTGCTTCTGCTACAGCTGCGACCACAGCGTCAAGTGTTGCAGATGCTGTAGGCGGTGCTTCTGCAACTGTTTCTTCTGGAGCAGCAGATGCTGCAACCAACGCGGCTTCTTCAGGTGGTGCAGAAGCGGCAGCTCATGCGGCACACTTTGGCTTAAGCTATGGTTACGGCGAACAACCAATGGCCGTTTTAGATAAAGCGCCAGATTGGTTTAGTAATATTATGAAAATAATGATGCCAAATATGGACGTTGCAATGTTCTTCCAAAAAATGATGGTCTTTGTTGAAATTGGGATTGCCCTTTGTTTAATGGCTGGTTTGTTCACTTGGTTAATGAGTGGAACAACAATCATTTTAGTTGCAATGTTTTGTATGTCTGGTATGTTTTACTGGGTTAATATTTGGTTTATCCCTGTTGCCTTTGCTTTAATGAATGGCTCTGGCCGTGCGGTTGGTTTAGACCGTTGGGTAATTCCATGGATTCAGAAAAAATTAGGTGGCTGGTGGTACGGCAAGCCGAAATCTCTTTACAACCAAAAATAGACTTGCTGTTAGGCATGTAAAAAAGACCCGGGCAGTTTTTGTCTGGGTCTTTTCTTAGTTACCGACTAACTTCCTATGTTAAAATAAAGGGCGGAACAAAAAGCGTTTAAAACTCACTTTACTTTCAAGTATTAAGCTAGCATTTTACTAAATTATTTTTCAAATTCTTTGAAATGTCGGCTTAATAGTTAGAAAGGTACTATAAAGGTAATCCTGTACTAAGCGGATATAATAATCCGCGCCTCCACTCTTTAAAAAATATCAGAAACTTGTATATTCGTGGGCTTTTGACACACGTGTTTAACGCTTGAAGACTTAGAAAGGTGATCTTTTTGAAACTAAAAGAATTCATTAAAGCCAGTAAATTAAAGCCGTGGGATTTCATTATCGTTATCATTTTGATTATTGCTTCTTTTACCCCGACACTTATTTTTGGCTTACAGCAAAGAGATACCCCTGTTACTACTAAAGTAGCTGTTTTACGAGTTGATGGTAAAGAAATTAAGTCCTTTAAACTTTTTAAAGGCCAAAAAGAAACTTATCGCTACGAAGATCCTGACGGTGATTATAATTTAATCGAAGTAAAAGACGATCAAATTCGCATCAAAGAAGCAAACTGTGGCGATCAAGTCTGTGTGCGCCGAGGGTGGGCGAAAGAAAACGGTGAAACTATCGTCTGTTTGCCTCATAAACTTGTCATTGAAGTCCAAGGTCAAAGTTCAGGAGGTGACGGTGACGATTTAATTTATTAAATTAAACGTCCTCAACATGAGTCGAACACAAAAAATGATTTATATTGCACTATTGGTCGCACAAGGTGTGGTCATTGGCTTAATTGAAAATATGATTCCTTATCCATTTGCCTTTGCCCCTGGCGCAAAACTTGGCTTAGCCAACTTAATTACCATTATCTCTCTTTTTACCATGCCAAAGCGTGACAGCTTCACCTTAGTTTGGATGCGTTTAATTCTAACAACGCTATTAGGCGGTACCCTTTCCACATTTCTTTATAGTATGAGTGGCGCTATGCTAAGTTATGCTGCAATGGCATTCTTACGGATGCTAGGTCCAAAACGTATCAGTATTATTGGCATTAGTGCTGCCGGCGGATTCATGCATAATGTTGGGCAACTAGTAACAGCTTCTTTTATTGCTCAATCGTGGACTGTCATGTTGTACTTACCAATTCTTTCTTTTTTTGGTATCTTATCTGGTATTGCTATTGGTATTGCTGCCAATTTCTTATTGCAGCGAGTCCAAACATTGCAAAAATTCCAAACTGCCTATGAACATGAAACCAACCAAAACTGGCGCTGAAACGTTCGTCTTTTATGCCGCTGGCCGGCAATAATAGTTAAAAAATTGAAGGACCTTATTTTTTGCCTTTTAAAACTTAAAGGAGAATTTTATGAAGTTACATCCTCTTTGGCAGGAATACCCTGCCTTACAACCTGAATTGCGTCAAACCTTGACGTTGATGGAAGATTCTATCAAGTTAAAAAACAAACCGGTCGCTGCTGCGATTTTAAGTATGATTCATTCGGGTGGTAAACTGTTACGTCCCGCTTATCAATTGTTATTTTCTCAGTTTGGTCCAGAACAAGATCGCAAAAAAGCCGTCTCTTTAGCTGCTTCCATTGAAATGTTACACACAGCAACTTTAGTCCATGATGACATCGTTGACCAAGCAGATCTACGCCGCGGTCTTCAAACAATTCGTTCTGAATTTGGTAATGCTGTAGCGGTTTATGCCGGTGATTTTCTTTTTGTCTGTTGTTTTAAATTAATGGCTGATTACGCCAGTTCTCTACGCAGCTTGCAAATTAATTCCCGTAGTATGGAAAAAATCTTGAACGGTGAATTAGGACAGATGGATACCCGTTATGCGACAGATGTGACGATTGCAGAATACTTGGAAAATATCTCTGGTAAAACCGCTGAATTATTCTCACTAAGCTGTTCTGTTGGAGCCCTAGAAAGTGGTACCAGCGAACGTTTTGCCAAAGAATGTGGGGATATTGGACAAAATATCGGAATGGCTTTTCAAATTATTGACGATATCTTAGACTATTCCGAAAACGTAACGACTATTGGTAAACCCGTCTTAGAAGACGTGCGCCAAGGGGTATACTCCCTGCCTTTACTTCTTGCCTTACAAAAAGCTCCGCAAAAATTCCTGCCACTTTTGGAAAAAAGAGCTACAATTACAGATGCAGAAGTTGAAACACTTTATGCTTATGTCCATGAATTTGGCGGTGTTGCGGCTGCTAAGGCATACGCAACAGAATACACTGATAAAGCCTTAAAAGGGATTAAAAAGTTGCCTAACAATGATTTAAATACTAAAAAAACATTATTACAATTAACGCAAACAATCTTAGACCGGAAAAATTAGCTGCTATTTTTAAAATAAACTGTAAAAAAAGCGTTGGCTTATTATAGCGCAATTTTTCTAAACAAAAAACGACGCAAAAGTTCAGGACCTGTCTCTTTTTAATAAGAGCAGTCAATGAATTTTTGCGTCGTTTTTTATAATGGTAAGATTCTTACTCGGTTAACTTCTCATACCGTTTTATGCGCCAATAAGAATTAAGGAAGATAACTAGAATGAAAATCAAAATAATCGGCACTATTAAATGACCCAAAATCCGCATAAAAGCAAAAGGAAATTCAAAGAAAAATGCCCGCCAAAATTCGCTTCCTGTCTTCTCCCAAAGACCTGGTGTTAAAAATTCTTTTTGCGGCTGCCATAAGACGGAAAGATCCGTGCTACTCATAAATAACCCAATATAAATTGGAACAAGAAAAGACAATGAGCCAAAGACACCTTTACGAATCCTTTTTTCCCGTTCAATCAAAGAGGGAATATCTGAAAACAATTGTAAATTTTGGCTACGATCACTGATAAAGTACTGCTGTCCGCTGTCGTAGCGACCAAAAATATGTTCCCAACCAGCATCTGTCATAAATTGCAGATATTCGGTGAAATCTTCTTTATTGGTAAATTTTCGATAATCAAATTGAATGACTTTATCAATATTGCTCACTTTTTTAAAATGATAAAAAATTCCACTACCAGTAATGTCAAAGAGCTGTAACCCTTCATCTAATTTACGATTCAGCCATGCTTCTTCTTTTTCTAACGAAAGAAACACCTTAAATTTTGTAATTGTGCGATTCATCATCTCTCCTCCATTTCTTCAAAAAGCCGTGTACAGTGCTTCATCCGATTTACTTCGTCTGTCAAAATCTTGCGACCATAATCGGTGATGTGGTAAATCTTTCTACGTTCTTCTGGTGGGGAAACTTGAACAATCATATTGGCTTTCAATAAATTTTCAATCGCACCGTACATAGTACCCGCAGCAATACGCACATTACCTAAACTTAACGCTTCAATTTTTTTAATCGCCAAATAACCATAAGTCGGTTCGGAAAAAACTAATAACAAATAAAAAATCGTTTCCGTTAGAGGTAATTGATCTGTCTTCATGAAGATGCTCCTTGTTTTTATATAGTTAAACTGTATAGTTAGACTATATAGTACCACTGTATAATATGCAAGAAAAAAATCACCGAATTTTTTCTTGTAAAAGAAATTCGGTGATTTTTTAATCATTTGCTACAAAGCAAAGTTTAGCAACTATTATTTAGTTAAATAACTAAAATTCGTTAATTGTTCATAGCTGTATTTTTTCTCAATTTGTTTTTTATTTTTGGCCCACTGAATAATCGCATCAAATTGATCTTGGTCTACTTTTTGTGCATGAGGATAATCTTTTTCTTGGCTATCCAAATACGTACTCATCGCAGCTGGGAATTGGTATTTGGTTAAGATATCCGCATATTCACTCGCTTTATGTTGATTCATATAATCAATTGCATGATTATAGCCTTGGTAAAAAGCACGAATATCTTGTGGCCGCTCTTTTAAAATTGCATCGGTAAACTGTAACGTCCCGCCGTTAATTTTTGCATCTTTAGAGCTACCTAAAATTTTTGCTCCTTGTTTGGCCAACATACTGGCTTGTGGCTCGGTATAAACTGCACCATCAACTTGACCACTTAATAAAGCTTCTGAGCGGGCTGAAAAAGAAGGAATGTTAACCACTTCATAGGTAAAGCCATCTTTTTTGGCAAAATCATCCATAATATATTCCAAAATAAAATTAGGAACCAAAGTAACTTTTTTCCCAGCTAATCCCTTCATCTCCGTAATTTTAGATTGCGGCGAAGCCAAGATTTTAAAATCTTCCAAAATTCCAGAAGTAATTTTCATATCAATTCCATTTTTCTTAAAAGTCGCTTCGGTCATAACGTCACTAATGGTACCATCGAGCTGTTTGGACTGGACTGCAACATTGCGGTCGTTAGGTGAAGCAAAAGATTTAATTGCTACATCGGTCCCGGCTTCTTTAAAGAACCCTTTTTCTTGCGCCAAAATAATCGGAATAGCCGATTCTGCTGGTAAAATCCCCATATTAATCGTTTTGCCGGTTACTTTTTCAGCTGTCTTTGCTGTTGTGGTTTGAGTGGTTTTGGTGTTATTGTCACCACAGGCCGCTAAACTTAAGACAGTTACAGCCATAAGCAAACTTGCTACTATTTTTTTCATCATTTTTCCCCCACTATTTCTTTAAATGCTGCCAAAGGTAATTGTGCTGTCACTACATTGCGGCGCAATTCCAACGGATTTGTCTCTTTTGTATTCGGTCCTTTGATTGTGGTAAAGGCAAGTTGAAAGCCTTCTTTGGCTAATGTTGCCACGTTTTTTTCATCATATAAACCAAAAGGATAGGCAAAAACATCTTTTATCGGCACAAATTGATTACACGTAGCCAAATCTAAAATAAAATCTGCTTCTGACTCCCACATTGCCCGCGCTGCAATTGTCCCTTTACGTTGGTGAAAATGATGCGTATGATTGGCATACGTAAAAACATCCGCCATGCCTAAAAGTTCTGGAAAGCTCACTGGACGAGAAACCTCTGGTGTATATGCGCTAGGAGTTGCAAAAATCCAGCCAGTGGGTACAAAAGAGACTGCTGTTAATTTGCGTTGTTGTAAAATTGGGTAGGCATAGCGCAGCTGCGATTGATAACAATCGTCAAAAGTTAACAAGATACTTTTTTCTGGCAGGCTAAAGCTGCCTTTATAAAAATCAAGCACTTCTGCCAGTGTTAAAAAATGATACTGCTGGGCGATTAAATAATCGATTTGAGCGGTAAAACTAGCCAAATCATTATATAAAGGTAAGGGCAGTGAATCGGCGTAGCCATCTGCTACTTCAATTGGCCGCATTCCCGTTTTTATTTCTGCTAGCGGTCTAATTTCGTGAAATACTAAAGTGGTAAACATTTTTTCACTCCTTTATTTTCGTCTGTTCGTAAAAAAACCTTTATTAGTATAACACACGGTTTGAAAAAAAATGCACAAACTACTTGGCAAAACTTTTTATTTTTGCTACCTTTCAACTAGTCAATGAATCATTAACAGCTCAACACTTGCCTACTTCTTGAGATACATCTAGGAAATCTTTTACATCTGCTTACTAAACTTAAAGAAAAAGAAAGGGATACCCTGATGTCCATTATTTTAAACAAAGTTGGTTTTCACTATGATGACCAAATTATCTTTGAAAACGTAACATATACATTTGCCAGCAAACAGCGCTATGCAGTGATTGGTCCTTCTGGTAGTGGGAAAACAACGCTATTGCAGTTATTGCAAGGTTTTATTACGCCAACTTCAGGTACGATTGTAAAAAAAGATACCCGCTTGGTTACCGTTTTTCAAAACAATCAAATTTTTCCTTGGCTTACGACCACAGAAGCAATCGCATTGCCCTTAAAATTGGCAGGTGTCAAAAAAGAAGAACGACACTTACTCGTTCAACACTTATTAACAGAACTGGATTTGGAAAATTTAAAAAACAAGCGACCTGCGGCACTAAGCGGTGGCCAGTTACAGCGCGTAGCGATCGCCCAAGGGTTAGCCCTTAATCCCCAGTTTTTATTACTGGACGAGCCTACCTCTTCTTTGGATTCCCAAAGCAAAGAAAAAATTCAAGATTTATTACTTAGCCAACAACAAAGCCGACAAAATAGTCTACTCGTCGTTACCCATGATATTGAAGAGGCAGCTTTTTTAGCGGAAACTATTTTAATTGTTAAAGAACATCACCTGCTTGCCATTAACAATCCAACTTTCAAAAATAACCATCCTAACCGGAGGGAAAGTTTAGATTTTTATCAATTTTGTATCGCTCTAAGAACTGAGGTGCGCAAATGAGAACTCTTCGCCAACATATCAGACGACTGTTACTAGGAGGGATTATGTATCTTGTATTGTGGCAGTTACTTGCTGTTTTAACGCATAATCACGCCATCCCGACTCCCATTGAAACCGGGCCAACATTTTGGGCTTTAAAAGAAAGCTTACTCCTTCACAGCGGGGCTAGCTTTTTGCGGGTCCTCGTTGCCTTGGCATTCGCCCTTATCGTCGGTATTCCTTTGGGTATTATCTTAGGGTTATCCGAAAAAACAAATCGCATCTTAGCACCGGTTATTTATTTTTTATATCCGTTACCAAAAGTCGCTTTTTTACCAATTTTTATGCTTTTTTGGGGATTGGGGAATTTTTCAAAAGTACTGCTGCTTTTTGCCATTATCATCTTACAAGTCATCGTTTCTATTCGCGATGGTGTTCGCCTTATTCCAGCAAATTTTCAAAAAACCATGTCTAATTTTGAGGCAACTTTTTTACAACGGATTTACTATTTGATTTTACCAGCCCTTATTCCGAGCCTTTTAACGAGTTTACGCGTTAGTATCGGCATTGCCTTGGCATCTTTATTCTTTGCCGAAAATTACGCAACAGAATACGGTCTGGGTTATTTGATTTTAAACGCATGGACTAAGATGGCCTACTCCGAAATGTTTGCTGGTATCTTTTGTATAGGCGTATTGGGTGGAATCTTATTTCTTTTACTCGATTTACTAGAAGAAAAGTTTCGCTATTAATTTTTGGCAATAACAAAAAAAGGCTGTGACAACTTTTCGTCACAGCCTTTTTTAGCTTTTTTTAGCCTTCTTAACGCATTGTTACAAATTCTTCAGCACCGGTTGGATGAATGGCAACTGTATTGTCAAAATCAGCTTTTGTTGCGCCCATTTTGATTGCAACTGCGAATCCTTGCAACATCTCATCTACGCCGACACCAATGGCATGTAAACCAACGATTCGTTCTTCTTCCCCAACACAAATCAATTTCATCTCACATTTTTGCCGATAATCATTTAATGCAAAATACATTGGCGTAAAGCGGGAACGATAAACTTTTACTTTTTCCCCTTGGTACTTTTCATATGTTTGCTCTTCGGTTAAGCCAATGGTCGCAATTGGCGGATGGGTGAAAATCACCGTCGGAATTAAATCATAATCCAAATATGAATCTGTCTTATTATTAAATAAACGTTCAGATAATCTGCGACCCGCCGCAATCGCAACTGGTGTCAAATCCACTTTACCGATAACATCTCCCACGGCATAAATGCCTGCTACTGACGTATTTTGGAATTTATCTACAGTAATAAACCCACGTTCATCTAAATTCACTCCAATTTCTTCTAAGCCGATATTTCTTGTATTTGGTAAACGGCCGCCGGCAAAAAGGACTTTTTCAGCTGCCAATTTTACCCCATTTTCAAAAATAACGGTAAAGGTGCCATCTGCATTTTTAACAATTTCTTGCGCAATGTGTTCTGGATACAAAGATACGCCTGCTTCTTGGTACATCTCGACTAAATTATCACTTAACATGGGATCAAAGGTGCGCAGCGGCCGACCTTGGCGATAAGCCCACATTGTTTTGATGCCCATTTGTTGTGCCATCCCTGAAAGTTCTGCTGCAATATAACCAGCGCCTAAAACTAGCATGCTTTCTGGTTTTTTAGTCATAGCAAAAAAACCGTCAGAGTCAATTGCATATTCTCCCCCGGGAATGTTCATCTGACTTGGTCGTCCCCCTGTTGCAATTAAAATATGGGGAGCTGTAAATTCTTCATTGTCAACTGCAACAACATCAGCAGCGATAAATTTTGCATATCCTGTCACCACATCTACTTTATTACTATCCAATCCCCTTTGATAAGCGCCATGTAAAAAGGAAATATATTTTTCTCTACGAGACACCAATTCTGTGAAATTAAATTCTTCCAAATTGGCGGTAATGCCATAACTTGGTGCATCACGGTGAATCATTTCCAGCATTTCACTTGCCTGCCACATTACTTTTTTAGGGACACAGCCTACGTTGACGCAGGTTCCCCCCAATGCTTTTCCTTCTATAAGTAAAACTTTTTGCCCGTACATTCCTGCGCGGTTAGCAGAAGCGATACCACCACTGCCGCCGCCGATGACAATATAATCGTAACTTTTCACGTCATTCTCCCCTTTATCACTTCAGGATTTTCCTATTTTTCAATATCTGTATTGTACTTGAAAGAAATATGATAAGCTAGTAGGCTGTTTATAGACTAGATTTATTTAAAAAATACCCCATCCGTTACTGATTTCACATAGGAATTGGTAGTCGATAAAAAAATAAAGGAGCTAGATGATGTCTTTACAATTTACCCAAATTCACCACGTTGCAATTATTGTCTCAAATTTAGATAAAGCCAAACATTTTTACGTTGATATCTTAGGATTACCTATCATTCGGGAACACCGGCGCCCTGATAAAAACGATACTAAACTTGATTTACAATTGGGCAATTGTGAACTGGAAATTTTTGCTGTCAAAAATCCGCCCAAACGCCTTAGTTTTCCTGAAGCGGCTGGATTGCGCCACTTAGCTTTTAAAACTGAAGATATTGAAGCCAAAGTAGCTTACTTAAAAGCTAACGGCGTGAAATGTGAAGAAATCCGCTATGATACTTTTACCAATGAAAAAATGACTTTTTTCTTTGATCCTGACGGCTTGCCATTAGAATTACATGAATAATACAAGCATTCCCTTTAATGGCGAATAAAAAAGCGACCGCGTACGGTCGCACTTTTTATTCGTTATTTTCTTTCAGATAGGCTTTTTCTTCTGGGGTACTCCTTCGACCCAAAGCATGGTTACGATAAGGAAAGCGCCCAAATTTTTTAATTGTCTCGTAATGTTCCTTTGCATAGCGATAGCGCTTTTCTAACCCTGGCTCCTTGAAATAGACCATGGCATATTGTTCTTGGATATAGCGCGATTCTGAATGCATAAAAGGCATGTACAAAAAAGAGCGCTCCAAAGTGGTTAGTACCGCTTTTTCTTCCAATTTCACAGCTTCTTGCGCTAAGACTAAAGCGGCAAGATCGCCTTCAAAAGCCCGAGAATCATTACGATAGATATTGCGAGAAAATTGATCCAGTACAATAATTTCGGCTAAACGCCCCTGCATTGACTTTCGCCAATTATACAATTCTCCTTTTTTTGCAGCCAAAAGAAATTCCCCAAAACGATGCTTGATCTTGTCATCTACCTCAGAATTTGCACTAAACCAATCCTGAGGAGAAAGTTCTTCAAACCAAAAAGTTAAAACCGTCTTGTACTCGTAGTCTGACATCGTGTCTCCTTCTTTTATCCCGTTACTTTTTTTCTAATAGTTTATTCATCTTACCATAAGTATAACCTCTTACATCTAGTGATACGAAGGTATAACCAAAGGAAAGCAACTTTTCTTCGATTGTTTTTGCTTGAGCAAGAAACTCGGGAAACTTTTCTTTTTCAATTTCAATGCGGGCCACCGTGCGATGGTCTCTCACACGAACAATTTTAAAGCCAAGTTCTTGGAGGTAGATTTCTGATTTTTTCACTCGTTCTACTCTTTCACTGGTTAATCGTTCATTGTATTCAAATCTTGATAAAACATGGCAGGTAGCGGGTTTATTCCAAGTCGGCAGGTCATAACCTTTCGAAGCACGGCGAACATCGGGTTTATAAAATTCTGCTTCTTGCAACGGACTTCTGACACCAAACGCATCTCGTGCTTTTAAGCCAGGGCGATAGTCAAACGCATCATCCATAATCATGCCATCTACAACCCAATTAAAACCTAATGTATTTTTTAAGTTTGTCAATTCCTGATACAATAGACGTTTACTATAAAACCAGCTGGAAGGTTGGTTGGTTTGTATTTCTTTTACACTTAACTCATCTAAAAAAATTCCCTTGGTCTGCGCGCCGATTTTTTCTGAATTTTTAACTGCATCTAAATACTCGCTTTTCATAATCAATTCCGAGTCTGCTACAACGGATAACACGTTTTCTCTACCCAGTACCTCAATTGCAGTAGCTAGTACAAGTGAACTGTCCACTCCTCCTGAAAAAGCGATGACTACACTTTCCATCGAAGTTAAAATTTCTTTTAGTTTAGCTACTTTTTCTAAGTATTCCATGACAAATTTCCTCTTTCTTATTGGCTGGTTATTTCTAGCGGTTTATAAAAATATCTCTTATCTAACTTCTTTAAGCGTCAGATAAGAGATAGTCGAAATTTATGTTAAATGTGTAAGAAATATCTGACGAATAAAGCGGCAAAGGCAGCTCCGACAAATGGTGCTGTACCAGGTACAAGTAAACCATATTGCCAATCGTTATTAGCTTTATTGGCAATTGGTAACAATTGGAAAGCCAAACGCGGACCTAAGTCGCGGGCTTGGTTCATAGCAAAACCAGTAGTTCCGCCTAATCCCATCCCAACGGCCCAAACAAGTAAACCGACACCAATTGGTAACATTGATTCTGCATTGTGGGCGATTGCTAAAATACCAGTCAAAAATACAAAAGTAGCAAAGGCTTCGACAAAATAGTTCCGTGGTAAGTTACGTAAATTAGGATTGGTTGAAAAAATATTCCGAATCGCAATCGGATCAACTGAACCTTCTGAAGCTTTAAAGTGGTCCGCATACATAATATAAACAATAATAGCTCCGACAACACCACCTAGCATTTCAGCAATTACATAAGGTACAAATGAACTCCAAGGAATCATCCCTAAAATAGCTTGTGCTAATGCCATTGCAGGATTAATACATACACCACCGAAGATGAACAAGACAACCGTAATCCCAAATGCCCACGTTGTAATGGCAAATAAATGTCCTGACCCTGCATATTTGGTTTTCTTTAAGACTTCATCACAATGAACCCCCACACCAAAGATAATCATCAATGCAGTCCCCATAAATTCTGATAATAAATTGTGCACCATTAAAAAAACTCCTTTTTCTTTTAAAGATATTTTTCCAAGTCGTGGTAGACTTGATAAATTGATAAATCATTTTCTTTTGCAATACGTTGGCACTCTGAAAATTCAAGTGTATTTTTTTCTATTTCTTCATAACGATTTTGCTTTATTTGAATCGCACCATAAGGCGTTTTTTTTGTACCAAATGTTCGTTGCATCACTGTGCGGGCCATGGATGTATAACGAACGCCGATTGTACTTGTTTGACGGAATAATTCCTTTGTGAAAACATCTTTTTGTTCAGGCTGACAAAGTAGTGTCAATAAAATTCCGCTACGATTTTTCTTCATATGAATTGGAATATAAAAAACATCTAGCGCCCCTTTAGACAAAAGGTATTCCATAACATACCCTAATTGTTCCGGTGTTTGATCATCGATATTTGCTTCGATTTTTAGAATCTGATCTTGCGTCTGATGTATTTCTTTTTTACTTGGTCCTTGTCTTAACAAAGAGCCTCGCAATGCATTGAATTTTCCTGTCTCTCTTTTTCCAAAGCCATACCCGACTTTTTCAATCTCTTGGCCTTCAAGTGGACGAAATATCGGCTGTATTTCTTTGAAGATTGCTATCCCAGTAGGTGTAACTAATTCTGTCTGAATCTCAAAATCTTGTCGGATAATAAGGTTTGTTCCCTTCCTTAATTGCATGACAGCAGGCACAGGCACGGGCATGACACCATGAGCAACTTCGATTGTACCCGAGCCTTCCGTGATATAAGAAGAATAAACTTGTGAGATTTCCAATTGTTCCCAAAGAATGAAAAAACTAAGGACATCCACAATCGAGTCAATTGCTCCTACCTCATGAAAATGGATTTCTTCTACTGCTTTATTATGAACAGCTGCTTCAGCTTGCGCGATATCAAGGAAAACATTGCGGCTATGTTTTTTAACAGTCTTTGTTAAAGAGCTTTTATCAATGATTGCCAAAATATCTTGCAAATTGCGAGCATGAGCATGATTGTGATCGTGCTCGTGGTGATGATGTGCAAGGTGGGCAGGTTGATTTGTTGGCGAGAAATCATTCTCAATCCCATGGTCTTTTGCACCATGAGCCAAATGAACATCAAAATCAGTCCCATAAATACTACTTTTGGCTATTCGTTGCACATGCAGATGGTAGCCTGCTACCGGAATTTTTGCCAATTCCTTTTTCAAATCCTCTACATTTCCACCTAAATCGATCAATAAACCATTCAGCATATCACCACTCAGGCCAGAAAAAGGTTCTAAATACAATGTCTTCATTTTTTTCTCCTTAACTGATTGATCATGCTGGCGTTATAAGCCGCACCAAATCCATTGTCAATATTGACGACACTAACTCCTGAAGAACAACTATTAAGCATTCCCAATAAAGCAGTGAGACCTTTAAAATTACTTCCATAGCCAATACTAGTCGGAACCGCAATCACTGGAACATTTACCAGTCCACCAACGACACTGACCAAGGCACCTTCCATTCCAGCAATTACAATCACAACAGAAGCCTGTTGAATGTCTTCTAAGCGGGCAAATAAGCGATGGATGCCCGCAACACCCACATCATAAATTCGCTTTACCTGATTGCCGAAAGTTTCCGCTGTAACGGCTGCCTCTTCAGCAACGGATACATCCGATGTTCCTGCTGTGACAATGGCAATATAATCTGATGTTTGAATTTCCATTGGTTGGAGAACAAAACAACGAGCCAGTTCAAAATATTCACCTTTCGGAAAGGCTGTTTTTAGTGCCTTGCCTTTTTCTATCGATACGCGCGTTGCCAGAATCGGGCGTTCTTCTTGCTCTAAAACTTTCACAATTCCTTTGATCTGTTCTAAGTTTTTTCCTTCACCATAAATGATTTCCGGATAGCCGTTTCTTTCTTTTCGCTGTGTATCGATTTTAGCGTAGCCCAATTCATCAAAGCCTTTCAGCTTTTCAGCTGCCTCATCAATGGTTAGCTTTCCTGATTGAACACCTTTTAATATTTCTTTTCTGTCCATTGTTTTATTCCTCCAAACAACTACTATTGGACGATAACTGACAAACCGTCGCGAATCACTGTAACTTGTGCTTGGCTACCTTCGATTTCAAAGGCACGTTCCAATGCTTCATCCAGTGTTTTCGCTAATTCCATATGCATATCTGTAATAAGTTTTGGATCGACTAGATCAGATACGTAAATAACATGATGATGTACCAAAATTCTAGCTAAGATTTGTGAAGTCCATTGATCAGGTACCGTTTCTAAACGGGGCGTGTGGATTGCTTGCTCTAAAAATTCTTTTGGATCTTTCACATCTGCTAAATTGTGGTAGAAACCTTCTCCACCATGTCCATCGCCAGAGCCGGCAACCATGATAATCACGCCGCCTTCTTTATTTGTTGCTTCAGCGGCAGTCATCCCTTTAACTGCTTGATAAATATTTTGATCCAATGGAAAACCACCATTGGTAGAAATCGCAATATCACATGGAATTTTTTCTACACTCGCTAAGTCGCGAACGAATTCACAGCCTACCTTATGGGCATCTTCCATATCACCAGCAAATGAACCAATAATATGTTTTTCACCATCCAAAACGACATTTACGATAAAAGCTAGTCCGGCTGTCCGTGCAGCGTAAACCATATCTTTGTGAATAGGATTGTGGTCTAAGTTACCTGTCCGTGCTTTGTTTGAATCAATAAATTCACCGGAGTGGTTAGCCATGATTGTCTTATAAGAAGCAACTCCTGGCAAAACAGCTTTACGCCCGCCAGAAAAACCGGCAAAAAAGTGAGATTCAATAAATCCTTCAGCAATTAATAAATCCGCTTCTGCTGCAATGCGATTGATGATACAGTCACCACCAGAAGGCAGTTGTCCGATTTTCTTCATAGAAGCGTCATCTGTTGAGACATGCATCACGATTTCTTCATGGTCAACAATTTCTTGGCCATACTTATTGATTAGTTCTTCGCGAGTTGAAGGACGATGGAAACCTGTTGCAACTAAAATACGAATTCTCGCATCTGGAGCTACACTGCGAATACGGCGTAACAAAATGGGGGTGATAATGTGGGAAGGAACGGGTCGTGTGTGGTCAGAGCTAATGATGACGATATCTTTTTTTCCTTGAGCTAATTCTTCTAGTGAAGAACTGCCGATTGGATTATCTAAAGATTTTTCAACCGTTTCTTGTTCAGAAAGTGGATTTTGAAAATTTTCTGCTTTTGATTCCAATAGACCAGCAAAATTTTGTTTTGGAACTTTTGCTGTAATCAATTGTTTGTCATATGGTAATTCAATTTCTACCATAATGGTTCATCTCCTTGTTTTTACTTACGGAGGTTAGTATACTGAAAAAAAAATTCACAGATGACGCAATTGATAGTATTATTTGTTAACATGCTTTTTTTTGTCCCGTAGATAATAGGTAACGCAAGAATGAAATAAAAAAGGTTTAAAAGGAGTTTTTTTGATGGAGTCCGATTACTTAGTTTCTTTTTTAGAGGAAAAACAAACCACCATAATAAAAAAAAGAAGGCACACTTACTTGTCCTATCATGGATTAGAAGAGGCTTATAGCTATGTTTTGAAAGAAGGAATCGTCAAAACAAGTATCATTTTAAAGGACGGTCGTGAATTCAATTTATCTTATATTGTTGCACCAGATATTATTTCTTTATTAAAAGATGAAGTATCCAATTATACGTCTGCTCCTTTCAACGTACGAATTGAATCAGAGGAGGCCAGTTTTTATCGTATCCCCCGTGCTACATTTTGGGAATATGTAAAAGAAAATCAAATTTTGCAAGATTATGTACGCGACTATTATCGGAAAAAATTGTCTGAAAACATTGAAGCATTGCAAAATATGACGATGAACGGAAAAAAAGGAGCCGTTTGTGCCTTTATTAATAAACTGATTCATCTCTTTGGTGTACAGCAACAACGAGGTATTTTAATTGACTTTCCTGTAACCAACGAAGACATTGCTGGTTTTTGCGGGATTTCCACTCGAAATAGTGTAAACCGAATCATACATGACTTAAAACAAGAACAGGTAATTGAAATCCATAATCAAAAAATATTCGTTCTTGATTTAGAGTATCTTACCGATTATACCGCAAACTAAAAGGAGTCTTATGTTATGCATATTCCAGAAAATTATCTTAGTCCACAAACTTGTGGCGTTATGTTAGCCACTGTTGCACCGGTTTGGTATGTATCTATCAAAAAAGTAGATGCACAAATCAAACTACACAAAGAAACAATCCCAATGTTAGGACTTTCTTCTTCTTTGTCCTTTCTTATTATGATGTTTAATTTGCCTGTCCCTGGTGGCACAACTGCACACGCAGTTGGCGCAGTCTTGTTAGCCATCTTAAGTGGTCCATGGGCGGCTTGTCTATCCGTTTCTGTAGCATTACTGCTCCAGTCACTGCTTTTTGGTGATGGTGGAATTTTAGCTTTTGGTGCAAATTGTTTTACCATGGCAGTGGTTATGCCTTTTGTCGGGTATGGTATTTATTTACTGCTAAAAAAACATGCACCAAAAATTGGTGCCTTTCTTGCTGCTTACGTTGGTGTGAATGCGGCTGCTCTGGCAACAGCTATCTTACTTGGTGTACAACCACTACTTTTCCACGACGCTGCCCGCCAGCCACTCTATAATCCTTACCCGTTAAACATTACTATTCCAGCCATGATGAGTGTCCATTTACTCGTAATTGGCTTTGTGGAAGGTATTTTTACATTAAGTGTTTTAAGTTTTGTAAAAAGAAGTACCCAAACAGATACCTTCACTTTGTTGCCTGTCAATACGCGGCGCTTGAAATTTATCCTGATTGGTTTTGTACTTCTTTCACCACTTGGTCTACTTGCCAGCGGTACTGCTTGGGGCGAATGGGATTTAAATGAGCTGGTTAAAACATTGAAAGATAATCATTTACCAACCCATAAACCCCAAGGAATGGTTCATGGTTTATCTTTTCACTCATTATTTAGCGACTATACTATCCCCGGTTTGCCCATTAGCATCGGCTATATTCTTTGCGGAATCACCGCAATCTTAGTCTTTTTATTACTCTATCGGTTACTGTTTGAAAGAAGGAACAAAAATGCCTGAATGGCTAACCCACCAAAATGAAAGCTTACTTTCCGATAAAAAAGATACCTTTTTGATTAAAAATCAAAAAGGGCTTCTTTTTATACTTGAAAAATTTGACGCATCTCCTGAAAAAAATGCGGCAACTCCCATTCATCCGACCCTTTCCTTTCTTTCAACTATTGGGCTACTACTCGTGATGAGCTTGACGCAAAGCCTGCTGGTATTATGGATTTGCGGACTTTATTTTATGGGGATGTTGTTGTTTATGCCACCAGCAAAAAGTCGACAAATTCTAAGTAAAAGTGTAGTGCTGTTAATCATGCCCTTGTTTGTCTACTTCCCTAGTTTATTGCTGCACCAAGCAAACCTTTTATTTATAATCCGGTTGCCATTTATTGCTTTTGTAATTAGCCACTACACAGAGACAACCACGAGCTATCAGCTTCTTGGACTTTTAAAACGCTGGCATTTACCAAATATTGTTTTATTTCAGTTGGATATTACGATCAAATACATTTATCTATTGGCAAAAGTTCTACTAAACATGGTCAAAGGCATACGAGCACGTCACGTGGGTAATCACCATTTAAAAATGTACCTGGGAACAAACCTCATTGCATTGGTTTATTTACGTTCTCTCGATTACGGGAAAAAATTGCAACAAGCTATGGAAGCACGCGGGTTTGACGGAACTTATCATTCTCAGAAGATACCTTTTAAAAAAACAGACTATTGGTATATCTTATTACAAGCTGCGTTATTTTTAGTAATCTTTTTGATTGGGAGGATTTGAAGATGTTTGAATTAGAGGACGTTCGTTTTGTTTATCCAAAAACACAGTTAGAAGTATTTCAGCCTTATTCTGACATAATTTCTAACGGTGCCTATTTATTACTAATGGGCGATAATGGCAGTGGAAAATCTACTTTTTTGAATTTACTCGCAGGTTTTCAACTTCCTTCAACGGGAAAAATCGTATTTAATGGAAAAGAAATGAAAGCTTGGCAAAAAAATAAAAAAGCCTTTTATCGCCAACTCGGTATTCTTTTTCAAGATGTTGACCATCAATTGTTCAATAACAGTGTCTATGATGAAATTGCCTTTGGTCCAAGACAATTGGAACTATCTGAAAATGAAGTACAACAACGGGTTGAAGACTGTCTAAAACTATTGAAAATCGATCATTTGAAGCACCGTGTTCCTTATCAATTATCCGGCGGCGAAAAGAAAAAAGTCGCCTTTGCGAGTATTTTAGCGATGAACCCAGATGTTTTTTTACTGGATGAACCTTTCACTGGCTTAACCAAAGATGCAGAAAAATTGTTTAAAGAGATTCTTCGAAATTTGCACCACATTGGAAAAACAATTTTACTAGCTTCCCATGACTATCGTAGTTTTCAAGACGAACCAGTGGAAGTGTTGTTATTTGAAGGAAAAGTAACTCATTACACTCAAGCACAACTTCACGCAGATCAAAGATTAACCAGGCATTTAGCCGATTATTAGTCATTTAAATGCTGATAATTCCAGTGATTAAAATTAGGCAAAAAAAGAAAGGACAGCAAACTAGCCCGTCCTTTCTTTTTTTAGTTTCACTTAAAAAACAAACTGTTGATTTAAATCTTTTAATTCCGCAATCTTTTTTTCTACCTCATTATAATTGGAGGCATAACGGTCAACAGCTTGACTGATAAATAGATCACGAGTTTGATCAAATTCCGCCAAGAATTCTGCAACAGAAGGATTGGATTCCCCCAGATAATCTTTTCGCAATTGCAGTGCATTTTGATACGCATCATTTAAGAAAATCAAAACGGCTTCTTTTTCAAATCGTACTTGATAAGCCGACTCTAAACGTTCAATTACTGCATTTGTCCATTTGTTCATAAAAAATCTCTCCTTAGACCAAATTTTCCTACTAGGGGATAATTCAGTTCACTTACTTTCTCTATTATTATAGGAAAATTCAGCGTGTTCAAAACCAAGTTTCATACCCAAAAAAGAGAGTACCAATTATGGTTACCCAAATGCTACACCTCTTTCTCTTAATCTACAAAAAAAGCCCCCCTAAAAAATTAGGCAGGCTTTTAGATTGTTTTGTTTAATCTTTCTTCTTGCGTATCATATCCCCCACTGCAACATCTTGGGCAACTGGCATTGTTAAAATCATCATCGGATTTGGCGCCCGATCAATCATTTCACCTTCATCATTTTTCATCCATGTCACAGATTGCTCAAAATGTTTAAAGCCAGGAGAATAAAATTCAATTTCATCCCCTACAGAAAAATGGTTCCGTTGACGAATAGTCGCAATTTTTGTCGTCGGATCATAGGCCATCACTTCGCCAACAAATTGATACTGCGGAATTTTGCGTCGGGGACCAAATAATTGCTCATTTTCCGTTGGTGTGTGGTAATAAAAACCCGTTGAAAGTTCTCGTTGCGCTACTTTCCATAATTCATCAATCCACTCTTGTTTGCACACATAATTTTCCGGATCGGAAATATAGCTGTCAACAGCAGCTTTATAGACATTTGAAACAGTGGATACATAATGGATGGATTTCATACGTCCTTCGATTTTTAAACTATCTACACCGTTTTCGATTAAATCTGGAATATGTTCAATCATCGTCATATCAACAGCACTCATAGAAAATTCTTCATTCACGTTTCCTTTATCCGTTAAACTACGATGTTGCTCGGTACCAAAAGGCATATCATATAATTCATATTTCCAACGACAGGATTGGGAACAGCCGCCACGATTGGCATCTCGCATGGACATATGATTGGATAAAGTACAGCGGCCTGAATACGAAATACACATGGCGCCATGAATAAAAGCTTCAATTTCAACATCGGTATTTTTGCGGATTTCCGCTACTTCTGCCATTGAAACTTCTCGCGCTAAAACAACCCGCTCCAAGCCTTCATTTTTCCAAAATTCCAATGTTTCAAAATTCGTTGCAGAAGCCTGTGTTGATAAATGGATAGGTAAGCCTGGAGCTTCTGTGGCACAAATTTCAATCAAGGCAGGATCAGACACAATCACCGCACTAATTCCCACATCCCGCAATTCGCGGAAAAATTCGCCGGCACCTTCTTGATTTCCTTCATGAGTCACCATATTTGCTGCAACATAGACTTTGGCGTTGTGTTCTTTAGCAAATGCAACCCCTTCTGCCATATCTTCATAAGTAAAATTACCAGCTCGGCTACGTAAACCATAGGCATTGCCACCAATATAAACAGCATCAGCCCCATAATGAATCGCCGTTTTTAGTTTTTCTAATGTCCCAGCTGGAGCTAGAACCTCCGGCCGTTTCAAAACTTTCTTTGTCATATCCTTTTGTCACTCCTGCTTTGACAGTTGCCCAGCTCTTTTATGGAGCTTGTGGCAATGCAATTTATTTAAACTTAAAAATAGGCACAAACTAAAACAAATGCCTGCTTAAAATAGGAATTTAGACGCTTGCTTTTGTTCTTATTCACTGCGCTTTTTGCCTATTTTGCTTGCTTCATTTTTTTGAAATCTTTTTTAGCGAATCGCTTTTGGATCTAAGTAGTAAAAACCTGTATCCAAGCCTCTTTTTTCAGGATGGAAACTACGAAGTTTTTCATCATAGGCCATAGCTTGTGCTTCATCCCAAGTACCTGCTAAAATGGCTGTTTTAGCAGCAATGAACAACTTCGTAACCGCAACAAAATTTTCTTCATCAGTAAATAAGCCATCTAACTTCCATGTTTTAAAACCTGTTTGTGCTAATTGGTCGACTTCTTTCATTAAATCTAAATCGTTATCTGCAAAAATATGAGTGCCATGACTATCTTCAAAAATTGAATAGTGAGTTTCGGGTTTTTTTGGTTCTGATAAAAACAAATCCCGTTCACGGCTCGTCTGCTCATCTTGTTGGGTATAATTATAATAATTTTGTAGAAGTGGTCGTTTTGATTGATGGATACAAGTGGCGCCATATACTAAAACTTCGGCTGGCACCGTTAATTGTGGCGCCATTTCTACCATTTCTGCAAAAGGTACTTCTCTTGCTAAAACAGCTCCAACTGCACCTTTTTTAGCCCAAAAATTAATTTGTCGTGCACTAGTTACTAACGTTTCGCCATCATAGACAAAAGGCGTCGCTAATTTTTCATCTTGCATCATCACATAAACAACACCGGGATCCCCTACTACAATTTGATCCGCACCACTTTCTTTTACAAAAGCTAAATATTCTGGTACCTGTTTCATTTTTTCTGGATGCATAATACCATTAACAGCGATAGCCGCCTTTTTCCCAGCAGCATGCGCTAAATTTACTAATTCTTTTTGTTCTGTTCGTGAAAATGAATAAGGTAACCGCAAGCCAAACGTTTCTTCCCCAAAGTAGATGGTGTCTACACCAGCTGCTAGTAATTTTTTGGCTTGGTCAACTGAGGCTACCGTTGTGATTAATTCAATCATCTTCTTCCCCCTTTGATAACTCAATTATCTTATCACAGGGCGTGTAATTTTAGAAGTAGCAATCAAAAATCCTACTATTTTTAGCAAATTCCCTAATATAAAATGAAAAAGCCGTAATCCTACTGTTTTAGTAGTACTACGGCTTTTTATTGAGGATTTAGGCTTTTTGCAATTTTTTATCTTCTACAGGTTCTTTGACAGTTAACGTGATTTTGCCTTTTTTAGCACCTATTGTAACATTGTCTCCCAAATGAATTTGGCCAGATAATAATGCTTCTGACAAGCGATCTTCTACTTCTTTTTGCAACGCCCGCCGAATTGGACGTGCGCCATATTCTGGATCAAAACCGGCTTTACCTATAACCTCAGTAGCAGCAGACGTTATTTTCAACTGAATATCTTGTTCGGCCAGTCGTTTTACAATGGACTTGCTCATGATTTTCACGATTTGTTGAATCTCTGCTTCTCCTAAAGAACGGAAAACTACTGTCTCATCAATTCGGTTTAAAAATTCGGGACGAAAAGCTTTTTTCAGCTCTTCTAAGATACGTTTTTGCATGGCCCCATGATCTTTTGTCAAGTCCGTTACATTAAATCCAACATTTTTTTCTTCACGAATTTGAGTTGCACCAATATTTGATGTCATAATCAAAATCGTATTGCGGAAATCGACCTTTCGTCCTTTTGAATCAGTCAAATGGCCATCATCTAATACTTGTAACAAAATGTTAAAGACATCTGGATGGGCTTTTTCAACTTCATCTAATAAAATAACCGAATACGGTTTAGAACGAACCTTCTCTGTCAATTGCCCGCCTTCATCATAGCCCACATAACCAGGAGGAGAACCAATCAAACGACTCGTGCTATATTTTTCCATAAACTCGGACATGTCTACGCGGATTAAAGCATCTTCACTACCGAACATCGCCTCTGCCAACGTTTTAGCCAACTCTGTTTTTCCGACCCCTGTCGGTCCTAGGAACATAAAAGAACCAATGGGACGATTTGGATCTTTTAAACCACTTCTCGCACGACGAATGGATCTAGCTACAGCTTTCACTGCTTCTTCTTGTCCAACTACACGTTGATGTAAAATTTTCTCTAAATCTAACAAACGTTCACTTTCTTTTTTCTCCATTTGTTGCAAAGGAACGCCTGTCCATTGAGAAACAACAGTTGCGACATCTTCTGCTGTCACTCGATCAGCAAAACCAGACGCTTCTTTTGTTTCAGCAAAAGCTAATTCTGCCAATCGTTGACTCAATTTTTTCTCTTTTTGACGTAAACGCGCTGCAGCTTCAAAATCTTGATTTTGAATTGCTTCTTCTTTTTCACTCATCAATTTTGCAATATCTTCTTGCAATCCAATGATTTCAGAAGGTTCATCAGCTTTATCCAATCGTACTTTTGCCGCTGATTCATCCATCAAATCAATGGCTTTATCTGGTAATTGTCGAGAATTGATGTAGCGAACAGATAACTGAACCGCTGCATGAAGCGCATCATCAGAAATCTCTACACCGTGATGTTCTTCGTAACGCAGACGCAACCCTTTAAGGATTTCTTCGGCTTCTTCAGGTGTTGGTTCATCTACTTGTACCCGGGCAAAGCGTCGTTCCAAAGCGGAATCTTTTTCAATGTACTTTTGGTATTCATCCAGTGTAGTAGCACCGATTGTTTGCAATTCGCCTCGCGCCAATGCCGGTTTTAAAATGTTGGAAGCATCAATAGCGCCCTCCGCTCCTCCAGCACCAATCAACGTATGCAATTCATCAATAAATAAGATAATTTGACCATCATGATAAATTTCGTCGATAATTTTTTTCATTCGATCTTCAAATTCACCACGATATTTTGTCCCTGCTACAAGAGAACCCATATCCAACATCATCAAACGTTTCTGTTGCATATCTTCAGGAACTTCTCCTCGAATAATTTGTTGTGCTAACCCTTCGGCAATAGCTGTTTTCCCTACACCAGGTTCACCCACTAAGACTGGATTATTTTTAGTGCGCCGTGATAAGATTTGGATCAGACGTTTTACTTCTTTACTACGACCTACAACTGGATCTAATCGATTTTCACGTGCCAATTTGGTTAAGTCTCGGGCTAAACCGTCTAAAGTAGGCGTACCTTGTTGCGTTCCTTTGCTTCCTTGCGGTGCCTGTCGACGGCGTCCACCTAATCCATTGTTGGGCGCTTTACTTTCACTTACTCCCATTTTCTTTTTTAGCAGCTGACGCATTCTGGCTAAACTCAAACCAAGGTTCACCATAATACGGGAAGCTAAAATTTCATCATCACGTAAGAGACCTAACAATAAATGTTCTGTCCCGATATTAGGTGCTCCTAAGCGTTTAGCTTCATCACCAGCATAGGCAAAAATATGCTTTGCCCGTGGTGAATATGGCAAGTAAACACCTGCCGGATAAGATTTCATTGTGCCATAGCCGGTTAAATGCTCAATTTCTTCTCTAATATCAGATTCCGTAACACTCATTTCTCGCAAAACTTTTCCAGCAATTCCGTCTTGTTCAATGACCAAAGCCAGCAGTAAGTGTTCTGAACCAACTGATTGGTGTTTAAAAGTTTTTGCTTCTTCTTGGGCAATCGTCAAGACAGCCTTGGCTTTTTCTGTAAATAATTCATCCATCTGACTCACTTCCTATCCTCATAACTTAATCGTTCCAGCACCGCATGTAACATACCAGCCCGAATTTCATCTTCATTTTTAAAACGCCCTAACGTATTTTTCGCTAAGGCTGCTAAAATCAAGTTACCTTCTGTTTTCGTTAAAATATCTTCCTCATACAATTTTTGAATAATGGCAAAAGCATTTTTTTCATCTATTGTGTCGTCAAAAAGTTGATCGACTTGTTCCAAAAAACGGTGATTGTCAGAAATCTTAATTTTTTCAATTCTAATATAACCACCGCCACCACGTTTACTTTCAACAACATATCCCCGTTGAATCGTAAAGCGTGTGTTAATAACATAATTAATTTGGGATGGCACACAGTTGAATAAATCGGCCATCTCGGTGCGACGAATTTCAATCATTTCGCTATCTTCTAAAATTTTTTTCAAATAAGCCTCAATTAAATCAGAAGTATTGTGACGACTCATAACGCGCTTTCCCTCCCTTGACTAATTCTGACCTTAATTATACCCAACTTAGCTTGATATTTAAAGGAACACGATTTTAACACAATATTCCTTTAAGAATTCACCACGAAGAATAAAGTACGCTAACGAGTTAATATTCACATATTTCATTTTATCGCAATTCTTCCAAAATTAACAAAACTATGATAATGAATATTCATACATATTTTAAAATCATCATTTTTCTTCACTAATCAAAAAGATATTTCTCTATATCAATAAAAAATCATTTTTTATATACAAAAAAACGAAACCAATATTGGTTTCGTTAAAACGCGCCCAAGAGGAGTCGAACCCCTAACCTTTTGATCCGTAGTCAAACACTCTATCCAGTTGAGCTATGGGCGCATAAATATTAAATTAAGTCTAACAAGATTATAACGTAAATTGAATTGAAAATAAAGCCTAAAATAAAAAAATCGGGAAGACAGGATTCGAACCTGCGACCCCTTGGTCCCAAACCAAGTGCTCTACCAAGCTGAGCTACTTCCCGAAAAAAATAAAAAGACTACGCGCCCAAGAG
>NZ_AP022822.1:2702500-2740356 GCF_011397115.1 Enterococcus saigonensis
CTTCGGTAGTATGTTTAGCCCCGGTACATTTTCGGCGCAGGGTCACTCGACTAGTGAGCTATTACGCACTCTTTAAATGGTGGCTGCTTCTGAGCCAACATCCTAGTTGTCTGTGCAACCCCACATCCTTTTCCACTTAACATACATTTTGGGACCTTAGCTGGTGGTCTGGGCTGTTTCCCTTTCGACTATGGATCTTATCACTCACAGTCTGACTGCCGAATATAAATGAATGGCATTCGGAGTTTATCTGAATTCGGTAACCCGAGATGGGCCCCTAGTCCAAACAGTGCTCTACCTCCATCATTCTTCACTTCGACGCTAGCCCTAAAGCTATTTCGGAGAGAACCAGCTATCTCCAAGTTCGTTTGGAATTTCTCCGCTACCCACACCTCATCCCCGCACTTTTCAACGTACGTGGGTTCGGTCCTCCAGTGCGTTTTACCGCACCTTCAACCTGGACATGGGTAGATCACATGGTTTCGGGTCTACGACTACATACTCATTCGCCCTATTCAGACTCGCTTTCGCTGCGGCTCCGTCTCTTCAACTTAACCTCGCATGCAATCGTAACTCGCCGGTTCATTCTACAAAAGGCACGCTATCACCCATTAACGGGCTCTAACTTGTTGTAGGCACACGGTTTCAGGATCTATTTCACTCCCCTTCCGGGGTGCTTTTCACCTTTCCCTCACGGTACTGGTTCACTATCGGTCACTAGGGAGTATTTAGCCTTGGGAGATGGTCCTCCCGGATTCCGACGGAATTCCTCGTGTTCCGCCGTACTCAGGATCCTCCTAGGTGCCTTCCAAATTTCGTCTACGGGGTTTTTACCCTCTTTGACTGACTTTTCCAAGCCATTCGACTATCTGAAAGAACTACCATATCGGAGTCCTACAACCCCAAGATGCAAGCATCTTGGTTTGGGCTGTTCCCTTTTCGCTCGCCGCTACTTGGGGAATCGATTTTTCTTTCTCTTCCTGCAGGTACTTAGATGTTTCAGTTCTCTGCGTCTACCTCGTATACGCTATGTATTCACGTATACGTAACATCCTATAAAAGATGCTGGGTTCCCCCATTCGGAAATCTCTGGATCATAGCTTACTTACAGCTCCCCAAAGCATATCGGTGTTAGTCCCGTCCTTCATCGGCTCCTAGTGCCAAGGCATCCACCGTGCGCCCTTATTCACTTAACCTTATAAGACCTTACGGTCTGGTTTTGAGCAGTTCTTCTAGCGATAGAAGCTTACTCAAGAAAATAAGCAATTGAACTTATTAAAAAACTCATTCAACGCGGTGTTCTCGGTTTGTTTTGATTTTTTCTTCAAGTATCCAGTTTTCAATGAACAAATATTTTGAGAGTAAACCTCTCAAAACTGAACAAAGACAAGTGACAAACTGTGTAGTTTCCGTAATATTCCTTAGAAAGGAGGTGATCCAGCCGCACCTTCCGATACGGCTACCTTGTTACGACTTCACCCCAATCATCTATCCCACCTTAGGCGGCTGGCTCCAAAAGGTTACCTCACCGACTTCGGGTGTTACAAACTCTCGTGGTGTGACGGGCGGTGTGTACAAGGCCCGGGAACGTATTCACCGCGGCGTGCTGATCCGCGATTACTAGCGATTCCGGCTTCATGTAGGCGAGTTGCAGCCTACAATCCGAACTGAGAGAAGCTTTAAGAGATTAGCTTAGCCTCGCGACTTCGCAACTCGTTGTACTTCCCATTGTAGCACGTGTGTAGCCCAGGTCATAAGGGGCATGATGATTTGACGTCATCCCCACCTTCCTCCGGTTTGTCACCGGCAGTCTCGCTAGAGTGCCCAACTAAATGATGGCAACTAACAATAAGGGTTGCGCTCGTTGCGGGACTTAACCCAACATCTCACGACACGAGCTGACGACAACCATGCACCACCTGTCACTTTGCCCCCGAAGGGAAAGCTCTATCTCTAGAGTGGTCAAAGGATGTCAAGACCTGGTAAGGTTCTTCGCGTTGCTTCGAATTAAACCACATGCTCCACCGCTTGTGCGGGCCCCCGTCAATTCCTTTGAGTTTCAACCTTGCGGTCGTACTCCCCAGGCGGAGTGCTTAATGCGTTTGCTGCAGCACTGAAGGGCGGAAACCCTCCAACACTTAGCACTCATCGTTTACGGCGTGGACTACCAGGGTATCTAATCCTGTTTGCTCCCCACGCTTTCGAGCCTCAGCGTCAGTTACAGACCAGAGAGCCGCCTTCGCCACTGGTGTTCCTCCATATATCTACGCATTTCACCGCTACACATGGAATTCCACTCTCCTCTTCTGCACTCAAGTCTCCCAGTTTCCAATGACCCTCCCCGGTTGAGCCGGGGGCTTTCACATCAGACTTAAGAAACCGCCTGCGCTCGCTTTACGCCCAATAAATCCGGACAACGCTTGCCACCTACGTATTACCGCGGCTGCTGGCACGTAGTTAGCCGTGGCTTTCTGGTTAGATACCGTCAAGGGATGAACATTTTACTCTCATCCTTGTTCTTCTCTAACAACAGAGTTTTACGATCCGAAAACCTTCTTCACTCACGCGGCGTTGCTCGGTCAGACTTTCGTCCATTGCCGAAGATTCCCTACTGCTGCCTCCCGTAGGAGTCTGGGCCGTGTCTCAGTCCCAGTGTGGCCGATCACCCTCTCAGGTCGGCTATGCATCGTGGCCTTGGTGAGCCGTTACCTCACCAACTAGCTAATGCACCGCGGGTCCATCCTCAAGTGACGCAAAAGCGCCTTTCAAATCACAAACATGTGTTTATGATTGTTATGCGGTATTAGCACCTGTTTCCAAGTGTTATCCCCCGCTTGAGGGCAGGTTACCCACGTGTTACTCACCCGTTCGCCACTCCTCTTTTTCCGGTGGAGCAAGCTCCGGTGGAAAAAGAAGCGTTCGACTTGCATGTATTAGGCACGCCGCCAGCGTTCGTCCTGAGCCAGGATCAAACTCTCATAAAAAGTGTTTGAACAGTCAAATGACTGTTAAGCTCAAATAAAATTGATTCTGCTAGCTATCGCTTGCATGTTGTTTGCTTCTCTAAAAGAAGCGCCCTACACATTGGTTCGTTTGCTTGCTTTGTTCAGTTTTCAAAGGTCTACTTCGTCGCTTTTAAAAATGTTTCAGCAACTCTTATATCTTATCAGTTGGCTCAATTCTTGTCAACTATTTTTTTCAAAAAGTTTTAAAAACTTTTTGAAACGATACTTCAGAAATGTGCTGCTCACTAAGCAACTTCGTTAGTTTAACAGTCGTTTTGGCAACTGTCAACAATTTTTTAAAACTTTTTTTAAGTTTATTTCTTAAGGCTATCCGCCTCAAGGACAAGTAATAATATACCAACTTTAAAACTTTAAGTCAATGAAAAGTTATTGATTTACCAACATTTTTCACAATTCAAAACTATTAATTTGAAACAGATAGAAATTATTCGTTATTTTCTCGTGAATAGCGTTTTTAAAACTAGGTTAAACGAAATTTTGTTCGTTAATTTTTCTGACATGGTTTTTAAATAATTGTTAAAAAGGTGCTCTGAGTGTTTTCTTTACTACTTTTTTGATACTATATCTTTAGAAAGTACGTTAAATTTTTAATTTAATCGTTGTATTACAAAACTTTTCTTCTATAGAAAGAAAAAAACACTTTTATTTACAGGAGGTTTTATTATGATGAAAATTTTAGTTGCTGACGATGACAAAGAGATTGTCGAGTTATTAAGCATTTATATTCACAACGAAGGCTATGAAGCGGTTAAAGCATACGATGGTAAAGAAGCACTTTCCAAAATCCGTACCAACCCTGATATTGAATTAATGATTTTAGATATTATGATGCCAGAAAAAGATGGGATGCAAGTTGTCAAAGAATTGCGGAAAGAATCACAAATCCCCATCATCATGCTAACTGCTAAAACAACAGATATGGATAAAATCAAAGGTTTGGTTGCGGGTGCTGATGATTACGTCACAAAACCATTCAATCCTTTAGAAGTCATGGCTCGCGTTAAATCTCTTTTACGTCGAACAAAAATGCAAATTACACCAGATCAACCAGATATTTTAGAAGTAAATTCTTTAATCATTAATAAAGATTCTCATGAAGTGAAAACAATTGATGGAAAAGAAATTCAGTTAACGGCGCTAGAATTTGGTATTTTATATTTATTAGCTTCTCATCCTAATCGTGTCTTTAGTGCCGATGAAATTTTTGAACGCGTTTGGAAGCAAGAAAGTGTTGTTTCGGCAAAAACCGTTATGGTACATGTAAGTCATTTGCGGGATAAAATCGAAGAAGCAACTGATGGAGAAAAAGTAATCCAAACAGTTTGGGGTGTTGGCTATAAGATCGATGCAAAATAAAAGTAAACAACGCAGTGTCGAAAAAAAGAAACGAATTACCCTAACTTCCAAAGAAATTAGTGAACTTTTGGCTGAGGGGATTGTTACAATTATTTTACTCCTTCTCATTAACGTTGCTGTTTTAGTAGTTTTAACTTCGATTATCAAAAACTCGCCTTCTTTAGAAAATGCGATTTGGGATTCCAAAAATATTTTTGCCCGTCGTCTCGATTCTGATTTTTTCTGGAATGGGCGAAACTTTATTTTACCGTTGTTCTTACTAATCGACGCAGGAGTATTGTACTGGCGGTTAATTCGGCGTTATCGCCAAATGCAATTACGTCATATTATTAGCGAACTTCATTATATTGCCAATGGGAATTACGATCACAGAATTCCTTTTGAATTAAGTGGCGATTTAAGTCGTGTAGTTTCTAGTATTAATGGATTGGTAGATAGTACTGTTGCCGCCATTGAAGATGAGCGCAAAATTGAAAAATCCAAAGACGAGCTCATCACAAACGTCAGCCATGACATCCGCACTCCTTTGACTTCTATTATTGGCTACTTGGGATTAATTGAAGATGGACAGTATCAATCTAAAGAAGACTTATTGAAATACACCCACACCGCTTTTGTGAAAGCAAAACAAATGAAATCGCTGGTGGATGATTTATTTGAATATACAAAGGTACGTCAACCTAGCGTACCAATTAATATCACTTCTTTTGACATGATCCAACTAGTTGAACAACTGGCCGCAGACTTTGAATTAGAAGCAAAGAAAAAAAATATTACAATAGAAGTTTCTTCTCCAAAAGAACAATTAATTATGGATGGAGACACCGAGAAGATTGTGCGGGTCTTCAACAATCTTTTTACGAATGCTTTTAAATATGGTAAAGATGCTACTAAAATTGTGATTGAAGTCGATCAAGTTGGGACAGAAGCGATTATTATTGTAAAAAATAACGGCGCTATGATTCCCAAACAAGCATTGGATTCTTTATTTGACCGTTTTTATCGCGTGGAAGAATCCCGTAACCAAGCAACCGGCGGGACAGGACTGGGTCTTGCGATCACGCAAAGTATCGTTGCTTTACATGGTGGCTATATTTACGCCAAAAGTAATGCCAAGTGGACCTCATTTATTATCCACTTGCCGGTTAAGAGTAATATTTCTCCTACTGCGCGCAATAATGCAGATGATTATCTATATCCCAAAAATTAGCCTTTAACTTTTTCAACAGTAAAAAGTCACACGATATTTTCCAGATAAAAGTAACTATTTTATTTGATTGATTTTTGCTGACTTAAACAAATTTGTTGCACTTTTCTGCTGAGAAGGCAAAGGCAGTTGACGAAATTTAAAAAGTTCAGTATGCTAAAGCTAACTTGATAGAGAAACGAGAAAACCTAGTAAATGGTGTAACTTTAAAGAGAGCTGATGGTGGTGTAAATCAGTAGGCCAAGCCATTGAATCCAGTTTTTGTTTACGTACGCTTATGACAAATAAGCGCGGCTGACTGACGATACCAGTCAACAAGGGCAGCGCAAGCTGAACTTGGGTGGTACCGCGAAGAAACTATTTCGTCCCAAGCATTTTGGGATGAAATAGTTTTTTTTATTTCTAGTTGTAGTTGAAATGTTGTCATTGCCCAAAGTAAAAAATCTTACCGATAAAAAAACAAAGTGAGGGAAAATAATGTTAGATATCAAAATGATTCGTCAAAACATGCCAATGGTAAAAGAAAAATTAGCAACCCGGGGTGTACCTGCCAACGTCTTAGATGAATTTGTTAAGTTGGATGAAGAACGCCGTACGCTTTTAGTACAGTCAGAGGAATTGAAAAAACAACGCAATGATGTTTCCGCTGAAATCGCGCAATTAAAACGCAATAAAGAAAACGCAGAAGATAAAATTGCAGCCATGAAAGCTGTTGGCGCCCAAATTAAAGAATACGATGCGAAAATTGCTGCAATTGATGAAGAGTTAAAAACAATTGCCACAACTTTGCCAAACTTACCTAATGACTCAGTACCAATTGGTAAAGATGAAGATGATAATGTCGAGGTCCGTCGATTTGGTACACCACGCAACTTTGCCTTTGAGCCAAAAGCTCACTGGGAAGTAGCAGAAGACTTAGAAATTTTAGATTTTGAACGTGGTGCCAAAGTTTCTGGTAGCCGTTTTGTTTATTACCGCGGCTTAGGTGCTCGACTAGAACGGGCTTTATATAACTTTATGTTGGATTTACATGTCTATGAACACGGCTATACTGAAATCATTCCTCCTTATATTGTTAACAGTAATGCCATGTTTGGGACCGGCCAATTTCCTAAGTTCAAAGAAGATGTCTTCCAATTAGCTGACACCGACTTGACATTAATTCCAACAGCAGAAGTGCCTTTAACAAACTATTATAATGGCGAAATTTTAGATGGTGCAGATTTACCAATCTATTTCACTGCTTTAAGTCCATCGTTTCGTTCTGAAGCTGGAAGTGCTGGTCGTGATACCCGTGGTTTGATCCGTCTACATCAATTTAACAAAGTCGAAATGGTGAAATTCTCTGATGCAGCGCATTCTTATGAAGAATTGGAAAAAATGACCAATAACGCGGAAGAAATCTTACAAAAACTCGGCTTACCTTATCGCGTCGTTGCTTTGTCAACGGGTGACATGGGCTTTTCTGCTGCTAAAACGTATGACTTAGAAGTGTGGATTCCCGCGCAAAACACGTATCGTGAAATCAGTTCATGTTCCAACTGCGAAGATTTCCAAGCCCGTCGCGCGATGATTCGCTATCGCGATGCACAAGGCAAATTGCAGTATGCCCATACTTTAAATGGTTCAGGTTTAGCTGTTGGCCGAACTGTCGCTGCAATTTTGGAAAACTATCAAAATGCAGATGGCACTGTCACTATTCCAGAAGTTTTAATCCCTTATATGGGAGGCTTACAAAAAATCGAAAAAGATTAATGAAGTATTGAAATAGCCACCTAGCAGAAAAAATCTTTAATTAGAGATTTTTTCTGCTTTTTTATGCTTTAGAAATTAAAGACAATTACTTATAACTTCAGACAGAGAAAACACGAGCTTTCTTCGTCTTTAAAGATTACTCCTTTTTTAGGCATTGACTTTCAAATGTCAGTGACTAAAAAGACACTTTTTTTGAAATGACGATAATGTAAGACCTTCGCCAACCTTTTTATGTTGAATGAGAAAAATAATAATGGTACAGTGAAAGCAATCATAGATAATTAGGGAGTTACTAGTGAAATGGAAGAAAATAACGGCACGCGCAGTAGTCGACACCTACAAAAACCAAAGAACAACCTTGGTAAAAATGTTTTCACGTTGCTTAGTATTTTATTAGTCGTTTTATTCGGATTTTTTGCCTATACGTTTTATCAAATGAAACAAGCTGAAGCAAAAGCGCAAAAAACATTTGAACAAAAAACAACGGCACTCTTACAAGAAGTGCAAGAAGAGCGGAATCAAAGTGGTATTCCAAGTGAAAAAACAGAAAAGAAGACAGATGACTTGGTAACTGTAACGTATATTCCAAAAGAAGATAAAGTCTTCTCTGTTCAAGACAGTCAAAAAGAACTGGCAGCACTTACTCAAAAAGCCAAAAAGAGTTTAAAAAACAAAAAAGGTTTGGTGGTAGCCAAGTTAGAAGTAAATCCTGTCAGCGATCAGCTAGATACGTATGAACTAGTGGCAGAACCCTACACCTGGTATAAAGAAAAAAATCGATTTATTCGGGGTAAAGTATTCACCAATACCCCTGCTTATATTAGCCACAAGACTGGTAAAGCTGTCACAGTCAAAGACTTAATTCCAGAAGAAGGCGACTTATTGGGTATTCAACAAGTCATCCAACAAAAAATCTTTGACCAAGCAAAAAATAAAGCAGCGATCATTGATAGCATTTTGGATTTGCCTCGAATTAATTATCAAAATAAAATTGATTTTACACCGAATGAATTAACCATCAACTTGGCACAAAATAAAACTGGCATTAATAAAATTACACTAGATTATAAAGATATTGCTGCTTATGTGAACACGGATTTTGTTAATCCCGAAAAGATTAAGGATGCTTTTCCCCAACTCGATTCAAACAAGAAATACGTTGCATTGACTTTTGACGATGGTCCAAATCCTGCCACAACGCCAAAAATTTTGGATATTTTAAAGAACAAAAAAGCCAGTGCCACCTTCTTTATGCTGGGTGAAAATGTCAGCGCAAATAAAGATATTGTCAAACGCGTGGTAGCAGAAGGTCACGAAGTAGCCAGTCATTCCTACACACATCCGGTTTTACCAAGCTTGTCAGATGCGGCTTTGAAAAAAGAAATTCGTGATACAGACAAAGCTATTTTTGAAGCTTGCGGAATTTTACCCCGAAACCTTCGTCCACCATATGGCGCAGCCGATGAACGCGTAGCACGCGTTGCTGGTAAGCCGATTATTAACTGGGACGTGGATTCCGAAGACTGGAAATCAAAAAATGCGGGGATGATTCAAGGACGTATCAAAACTTCTTTAACTGAAAATGCAATTGTTTTGATGCATGATATACAACCAGCCACTGTTGAAGCACTTCCGGGTGTTATCGATAATATGCGCCAGCAAGGATTTGAATTTGTTTCCGTTGATACTCTTTTGAAAAAACAACAAAAACCAATGTACGTCTACTTTGGTGCTGAAGATTACCGCCTAGCTAAAGATTTATAACATAGAAAAAATTAAAAACCACTTTGTACCTATTATGCAGGGACAAGGTGGTTTTTTATGCGTATAACAACATATCAAATAGTTAAAAATTTCTAAAGGGAACAAAAAAAACTTACGAAGAAATTTTTCAATTGCTACGATAGCTAACGTTGCAGCTAGAAGCATACAGGAATATTTTTTACTCTATAAAAGAAAGGATGATTTATATGCCGCAAACAAAAAAAGAAAGTTGGCTTTTCACCTGCACCATGTGTTTATTAATGGTATTAGGCATGACGCTTTATAATATTACCTTACATGGTAATTTATCACTTGGCACACTTGTTTCTGGGCTTCCCTTGGCTTTTGGAATTGCTCTTGTTTTAGACGTCTTCGTTGTTGCCAAACCAGCAAAAAAAATCGCCTTAAAATTGCCTACCAATAAAGAAAAAATGTGGCAAGTAGGCATTTCGATTAGTGTTTGTATGATCCTTGGCATGGTAAGTTTCATGTCTATATTTGGCATTGTAGTCGAAAGTGGTTGGCAGCATTTAAATGTTGGTACTTATTTCCATACCTGGCTGTTAAATTTTATTATGGCATTACCACTTCAACTTTTGCTTGTACGACCACTAGCATTAAAAGTCTTAAACGTAAATCGTACACTGACAAAGTCTTTCCAAGAAGATGAGTCCCTTTAACGTTAACTAGCTCAGTTTTATATTCAAAAAAGCACTCCTACTCGGTAGTAGGAGTGCTTTTTTAGGGTTTAAATTTAGAAAAATTACGATTCAACGGAGTAATTTGGAGCTTCTTTTGTAATTTGAACATCGTGAGGGTGAGATTCTTTCAAACCATTGCCACTCATTTGAACAAATTGTGCATCATCGCGAAGCTGTTTCAAGTTTGCAGCACCAACATAACCCATCCCTGATTTCAAACCGCCAATCATTTGGAAAATGATATCTGATACACTCCCCTTATAAGCAACGCGGCCTTCAATACCTTCTGGCACAAGTTTGTTGGCTTCATTGACACCACTTTGGAAGTAACGATCGCTTGAACCTTTTTCCATAGCGCCTAGAGAACCCATACCACGATAAGTTTTAAAACGACGTCCTTGGTAAATTTCAAATTCACCAGGAGATTCATCGGTACCTGCCAACATGGAGCCTAACATTACAGCATGACCACCAGCGGCTAAAGCTTTGACGATATCACCAGAATATTTAATGCCACCATCAGCAATAATTGCTTTCCCATATTGACGGGCAACAGAAGCAGCATCATAAATAGCTGTTAATTGGGGTACTCCCACACCGGCTACAACCCGTGTAGTACAAATAGAACCTGGGCCAATTCCAACTTTTACAACATCTACACCAGCATCATACAACGCTTTTGTTCCCTCAGCCGTCGCAACGTTACCAGCAATTAAGGTTGCTTCTGGGAACTTGGCACGAATTTCTGCAATCTTGCGTAAAACACCAGCACTATGACCATGAGCTGTATCGATAATAATCGCATCTGCACCGGCATCAAGTAATGCTTGTGCGCGTTCGAATGTGTCGCTAGTTACACCAACAGCAGCAGCAACTAACAAGCGTCCGTGTTCATCTTTTGCAGCATTCGGAAATTCAATTACTTTTTCGATGTCTTTAATGGTAATTAGGCCGCTTAAACGACCGTCTTCATCCACGATCGGTAATTTTTCAATTTTGTGTTTTTGGAGGATATTTTCAGCATCTGCTAATTTGGTACCAACTGGGGCGGTAACCAGATTTTCTTTGGTCATCACATCATTAATTTTAATACTGTAATCTGTCACAAAACGCATATCGCGGTTGGTAATGATACCAACTAATTTCCGGTTTTCCATCGTTTCAACAATCGGCACACCACTAATCCGATATTTAGACATCAAATGTTCAGCATCTTGGACTAAATGATCAGGAGTTAAGAAAAATGGGTCGATAATAACGCCAGATTCCGAACGTTTCACTTTGCGCACTTCATCAGCTTGCATCGCAATACTCATGTTTTTATGAATGACACCCAAACCACCTTGACGTGCCATAGCAATTGCCATCTTACTGTCTGTTACAGTATCCATGCTGGCAGAGATAATTGGAATATTCAAACGGATATTTTTCGCCAATTGGACATGCATGTCTACTTCGTTTGGTAAGACATGACTTTCTCCAGGAATTAATAAGACATCATCGAAAGTTAGACCTTTTTTAGCGAATTTCGTTTCCCAGTTAGACATTGTTAGTACCACTCCTCAGTTTTATTTTTATCTATGAAACTAACAGAAAATAAGTGACAAGTCAACAGCTGCAATTGTTTACGTAATATTCTGAAAATTATCAGATAATGCTATTATTCAATGTTCGGAAATATCCACTGACAACGTTGTAAATAAAAAAACTGACCGGAATTATCTTCCAATCAGTTTGTTGTAGGAATTAATTTTTAGGGATAGTAAGGGAACCTTCAATGTTGTATTTTTTCTTTAAGTACCAACGTAATGCAAAGACTGCAGCACCTAAAACTAATTGAATGAATGGATCCAAAATAATATTAAACGGCAACATGGCACTAACCGTGAAGACTAAAATCCATAAGAAGAAAACTGGAACTAAAATTAGCATTGTCTTCCATAATTTTGGTCGTTTACTTTTATCTGCACCTGGACGTTCATATTGATAAATATATTTATACATCAAATAAAATGCATAACCCCCAAATAATGAGGCAATAATCAAGGTTAATAAACCGTAAGTTTGTTGGCCGCTATTTTTCGTGAAGAGGCGCATTAAACCTAACATCACTGCAAATAAACCAAAAATAAACATCGCATTATCGGCCCACATTAAAATTGGTTTGGTTTCTTTCTTTGGTTCGGGTTTAGCTAAAATAGCTTCTGTCCGTTCTGAAACTGTACCAAATAATTGACGTGCGGTTTTTCCGCCTTTTTGTTCTTTGACTAAAACCGGCAGAATTTCATTTAAAGCTGTTGCCATCTCTGCTTCGGATAAATTCGCTGCTTCTAAAGATTTCTTCAAATCAAAAATATATTGTTGGTTACGTTTGGTCAATTGCGGTTCTAATTCGCGATTTTGTGCAACCATTGCGCGTAGTACTTCTGCATCCATGAATGACTTCCTCCTGAACTTCTTTTACAAAGGGCATTTTAACATATTGCAGCCAAGATGACACCGTTTTTTTAGACGTTAAAACGGAACAACATGACATCGCCATCTTGCACGACGTAATCTTTGCCTTCCAAACGAACACGTCCAGCTTCTTTAGCAGCGTGCATATTGCCATATTTATTCAAATCTTCAAAAGAAACAGTTTCCGCTCGAATAAAGCCACGTTCAAAATCAGTATGAATAATTCCTGCGGCTTGTGGTGCTTTAATCCCTTTACGGAACGTCCACGCCCGCACTTCTTGTTCACCAGCTGTAAAATAAGTGGCTAAACCTAGCAAATCATAAGCCGCACGAATTAATTGATCAAGACCGGATTCTTCAATCCCCAAAGCTTCTAAAAATTCAGCCTTATCTTCATCATCTAATTCTGCTATTTCTTCTTCTGCTCGCGCACAGACCACAATTACTTCTGCATTTTCAGTTGCCGCAAAATTCCGTACTTCTTGGACATAGTGATTATCATCAGCGTTTGCTACGTCATCTTCTGAAACATTGGCCACGTATAATACCGGTTTTGTAGTTAATAAGAATAAACTTTTCACGATTTTTTGTTCATCGTCGCTAAATTCAATACTACGAGCAGATTGGCCTTCTTCTAAAACCGGTTTGATTTTATCTAAAACAGCTAATTCTGCTACTGCATCTTTGTCTTTTGTCTTAGCAACTTTAGCAACACGCGTGTAGCGTTTATTAATGGATTCCAAATCTGCTAAAACAAGCTCCAAGTTAATTGTATCGATGTCTTCTAACGGATCAACACGGCCTTCAACGTGCGTAATGTTGTCATCATCAAAACAACGCACGACATGACAAATCGCATCTACTTGGCGAATATGACTTAAAAATTGGTTTCCTAAACCTTCTCCTTTGCTGGCGCCTTTTACAATACCAGCAATATCAGTAAATTCAAACGTTGTTGGTACTGTTTTTTTCGGATGCACCAGTTCAGTTAATCGTTGCAAGCGCCAATCTGGCACTTCCACCATTCCGACATTAGGATCAATTGTTGCAAAAGGATAGTTTGCAGCTTCTGCACCTGCTTTTGTGATTGCATTAAATAAAGTTGATTTTCCTACGTTGGGTAAACCAACGATTCCGGCAGTTAAAGCCATTTTCTTCACTCTTTCTTTTTTTAATTATAAAGTTGAAACGGCACGTTTGAAAAAGAGACTTAAGTTGGAAAAATAAAAAAATCGTGCTATAACTTTTTTATTTTTATTCTAGCTTCACAAACGGACGCTCTCCGGCCATACGTTAAATTTTGAGAAATCTGAAAAACAATGTATCAAAATTCCATCTTATTACTTGAGCATTATCTGCTTTTTCAAAGCTCTTTTGCTTATGACTGCTTTTTAGCCGTTGAAACAAGATTACAAATAAAGTTGAATGAGCTTGCTTAAAAAGAGTCTTACGCTAAAAAACAACACACTATTTTTTAGCTTAGTCGTTTCTACGTAGGACTAACTTTTCTAGCTCATAAAACTAAAGTTTACTTTTCGGGCGCTTTTTCTAGTATTTTTTTCATTTTTTTCTCAAAATCGCGGCGGGTCATCATGACGATGTGACCACAATTCGTACATTTAATTTTAATGTCAGCTCCCATCCGTATAATTTCCCAGCGATTAGCCTGGCATGCATGGGGCTTTTTCATTTCTACAATGTCACCTAAATCGTACATCTGAATCCTCCTCGTTTTAAAAAAATTTAGCTCGAACACTAGCTTTAGGACTCATCAAAGCGAATATCTAGAATATCCAAAATCCGTGTTAAATCTTTTTGGGACAAATATTCGATTTCGATTTTTCCTTTACCATCTTTTTCCAAGATTTCAACATTCGTACCGAATTTATCCATTAAACGATCTTCCCCTTCTCGCAAGTAATAGGGTTTTTCTTTAACCACACGCGGAGGTGTCTTTTTCTCTACTTTTTTCTCATTTAATGTATTTACCAGTTGTTCTAATTGACGAACCGTCAAGTTTTCTTTTACACAGCGATTTGCTAATTTTAAAATTTGGCTTTTATCTTTTAACCCCAATAACGTTCGTGCTTGTCCCATAGACAGACGATCATCTTGTACCATTTCTTTGACTAGTTTGGGCAACGTTAACAAACGCAGATAATTGGCGATATACGGACGACTTTTTCCTAATCGTTCGGCTACTTCGGCTTGCGTTAATTTCAGATTCTTCATCAACATTTCGTAGGCTTCTGCTTCTTCCAACGGATTTAAATCTTCTCGTTGTAAATTCTCCAAAACAGCCACTTGCATCATAGACTCTTCATCAAAGTCGCGAATAATTGCAGGAATATTTTCCCGCTGTGCTAATTTTGAAGCACGAAACCGACGCTCACCAGCGATAATTTCATAGCCTTTTACTGCAGATTTACGGACAATAATCGGTTGAAATACACCAGAACGCTCGATGGATGCTGCTAATTCTTGCAAAGAAGATTCATCGAAGGTTTTTCGTGGTTGATAAGGATTAGGGCGCAATTCACTTAAAGGAATATCAACAACTTCTTCTGTTTTTACGTCTACTTCTTCTAAATCTTGTAAGTCTTGAAATAAAGCATCAATGCCCCGCCCTAAGCCTTTGCCTTTATTTTTCACGGGTCAACACTTCCTTTGCTAGTGCTTGATAAACTTCCGCACCTTTTGAACTTGGATCATAATCAATGATAGCGAGTCCGTGACTTGGCGCTTCTGAAAGTCGCACATTACGAGGAATGATCGTGTCGTAAACTTTCTCTTGGAAATAGCGGCGCACTTCCTCTACTACTTCCGCCCCAAGATTGGTTCTAGCATCATACATGGTTAACAAAACACCCTCAATTTCCAAACCAGGGTTAAAATGTTTTTGTACTAAACGCACAGTGTTTAACAACTGACTTAAACCTTCCAATGCATAATATTCACACTGCACTGGAATTAAAATTGAATCACTGGCCGTAAAAGCATTAATGGTCAAATGGCCAAGAGAAGGCGGACAATCGATAAAAATAAAATCATAATCGTCTTTCACTTCTTCCAAAGCTGATTTCAACCGAGATTCACGAGCCATCATTGACGTTAACTCAATTTCTGCACCGGCCAACTGAATCGTTGCAGGCACAATATCCATATTTTCTCGCGAACTAGGTAAAATTGCTTCTTTAATCGGCTCTTCATTTACTAAAACATCGTAAATATCTTTGGCTACATCGGGCTTGCGAATGCCCATACCACTCGTGGCATTACCTTGGGCATCGATGTCTACTAACAATACTTTTTTGCCGATAAAAGCTAAACAAGCTCCTAAATTAACCGTTGTGGTCGTCTTGCCGACGCCACCTTTTTGATTTGCCACAGAAATAATTCGTGCCATCCTCTTGTCTCCTTTAATAAAAGTTGAATGAGCTTGGTCGGAAAATGAGGGACAAGAACAAAATAGACGGCTGACGTGTTTTGTCAGATGGTTATTTTTGCTTGTCTTTCATTTTTCCAGCTCATGAAACTAGATACAATAAAAGTTGAAACGGCTTGTTTTCACCGTTTAAAGATAAAAATCCGTTCAAAATAAAGCAATTTTGCTACCGTTTTACCACTATTTTAACGGCTGTTTGTTAGGCATACCGGGTTTGCGGGGATATTTTTTTGGTGTTTCTTTTTTCTTTTGGATTACCAAAATGTGTCGCATATCACCATTGGGCAAAGCAAGCTCTTTATCTTCTATGAATTTGCCTCCCAGCGTCGCAATGGCATTTTTAGCTTCTATCAATTCTTCATCTGATTTTGCAGCTTTTAAAGCAAAGAAAAAGCCGTCTTTTTTTACCAGAGGCAGGCATAATTCTGTTAAAACATTCAATCGTGCAACTGCTCTAGCCGTGACATAATCAAATTTCGCGCGAAATGCTGGGTTTTGACCAAACGTTTCAGCGCGATCGTGATAAAAATCAACCTCCGTCAAATTCAAACTTTGAGCTAAATGATTTAAAAACGTAATTCGTTTATTGAGAGAATCGACGATAGCGACTTTTAACCCAGGAAAAGCAATTTTTAAAGGAATGCTGGGAAAACCCGCTCCTGCACCAACATCACAAATAGCAGCCTCTGCTTTTAAATCCACTGCCACACCAAGTAAAATCGAATCGTAAAAATGCTTCAAGTAAACTTCTTTTTTTTCAGTAATCGCCGTTAAATTCATTTTTTCATTCCATTCAACTAACAGTTCGTAATATTGTTCAAACTGTTGCATTTGAGTAGAACTTAATTCAATGCCTTTTTGGGCCAACTGCTGCTGAAATTCTTCTGGTAACATGGCCTTTTCCTTTCTTTTTTGTGAAACAAATTTTTGTTTCACGCTTTCTCTACTTTAACGCAAATGGACGTTTTTCGCAATGGGAGGAATTGAATTTTAAAGGCTTGTTTAAGGTAAAAAAAGAACCTAGGGTAAAAAGTCGCAATCACTTTTGCCCTAGGTTCTTTGCTTCCGAGATTCAGGATGAAAAAACAGTTGTAGTCACAAATGTAATTTTCATTCCTGATCACCTCATCCTATTTTTTAGTTTACTGTATGTTTAAATTCTTGTGCTAATTTTTCATCCACTGCTAAACTAATTTTTCCCTTGACGCGCCCAGAAGCGCAATGGGCAACGGCTTTTTGAATTTCAGTTAGCGAAATAACGCTGTCAATGATTGGTTGGAATTGTTTTGCTTCAATTCGTTTGGTTAAGACAGCTAATTGCTTGCCGTCTGGTTGCATAAATAAAAAATCATAGGATACATCCGTTTTTTGGGCTAATTTGGTAATTAGGATAACTGGCAATCCCTAAAGCTATTTGCTTCCATAAAAGCTGTCGGCTGTGCACCTTTGCAGTACCAAAAGCAGTTGCTCTAGCTATTTTTAAGTATTCGCACAGCGACTATTTTACAAATTCCATTCCTACAATCAAAAAATAGCATGACGTATTGTAAATGAATGTCTCTTCTTGAACGAAAGTTTTCTTGTTTGCAAAAGAAAAAGTCACCTGCTTTTGTAAGCAAGTGACTGATTGAAAAATTCTTTTTAATGTAACACACACCCTAGTCCTCATCCACAGAAAATTTTGCTGTTACAAGCGAGCTTGCTGTTTTTTTGACCGTAAAAAATTTCCGGGTTTCTCTGACCACCACGGGACTTAAAAAAATCAATGCTATGAGATTAGGAAATGCCATTAAACCATTACAAATATCTGCCAGTGTCCATACGGCTGAAACGGTCAAATATGGGCCTATGAAAACAGCCGCTACATATAAAGCTTTAAATGAATTAGCAAATTTATTGGTGTTAAAAAGGTACGCCAAACAACGCTCTGAATAATAATTCCATCCCAAAATCGTCGTAAAAGCAAAGAAAACTAAACAAATCATCAATAAAAACGAAACAACAGTCTCCGAAAGCGGTAACGCTTGACTAAAAGCATAAATTGTTACTGCTGCGCCATCTTTCCCGATTTTCCACGCATCTGTTAAAATAATTGCCATTCCTGTCATATTACAAACAATAATCGTATCAATAAATGTACCCGTCATGGAAACTAAACCTTGGCGCACAGGTTCATTCGTACGAGCGGCGGCAGCGGCAATCGGCGCACTACCAAGACCAGATTCATTGGAAAATATTCCCCGAGCAATTCCTTTTTGCATCGCGATCATCATCGCTCCTAATGCACCCCCGGCGGCAGCTTCAAGACCAAAGGCACTCCGAAAAATTAAGACAATTACACTAGGCAATTTATCCCCATTCAAGACAATCAACCACAAACATAAACTTACATATAAAACAATCATTGCCGGAACAATAATTTCTGAAACTTTAGCAATCCGTTTGACTCCCCCAATTAAAACACCGGCAACACACATGGTAACGAGTAAACCTGAAATAATTACGGCCCAGGAATAATGATTGCCAAATAATTGTAACCTGTGATTTTTATCGGGATCAAAAAATGTTTCGGCTGCAGATGTAATCCCATTAATTTGTGTTAAGGTACCAATTCCTAACAGTCCTGCTAATATACCAAACAAAGCAAAAGCTTTACCTAGCGGACGCCATTTTTCCCCCAACCCTTTTTCAATATAATAAAAAGGACCTCCCAATGCTTTCTTGTCTGAATCAAATGAACGATATTTTACTGCGAGGACTCCTTCTGCATATTTTGTCGCCATGCCCAAAAGTCCTGCTAATTCCAGCCAAAACAATGCTCCGGGACCACCGGCAACAATGGCCGTTGCTACTCCCACGATATTTCCTGTCCCGATCGTAGCAGATAACGCCGTACACAAGGCTTGGAAACTTGAAACATCCCCTTTACCGTCTTCTTCGTCTTGAACCATGAATTTTAACGCCAATGGCAATTTTCTTAGCTGAATCAAACGACAACCAACCGTCAAAATCAACCCAATCCCCAAAATCAACCCAATCATGGGGGCACCCCAAATTAACTCGTTCAATTTTACTAACACCTTATCCATTTTACTCCCCCTTTTATTTACTGAAAAGCAGCAACGTTGACCAGTATTCTGCGCTTGTTTGTAACTTTTCACCAACAAAAAACAAGCAATTTTATTATTTTTGCAATAATTTGAATATTTCGTCATTTTAACAGGTTTACAAACCATTTTCTACTCATTCATGAATTTTTTGTTTCAAAAAGAAGGCAATGTTCGGATTTTTATCTTTTCATTTAAGACAAAATAAATAAGCTCGCCAACTTTCACAGTTGCTACTTTTTTACGTAAAATCTGACAGTATAAAACCTCTCCAAGCGAAGCTCTGCACTATTTCTGCCCCCTTATCCAAAAAATTAAAAAAAAGAAACCGATCTTCAAAGGGCAGTTCTTACCCTAGCGCTTGAAGATCGGTACTTTATGATAAAATATATTTTTAAAGTTCCAATTAAACGTATGCCCCTTAAGCAGAAGCTACAAGGTACTCCAAAAGGAAAAGAAATTACAGCTACTGACAAGAATACGACAGTATCATCTATTGCATAATTTAATCAAAACAAAAATCATTTAACAAATGTCAAAAAGCTATTTCAAAAACGTCTAAATTTTTAGTCTTTAATTTACTTTGGCGACAAACTCAAGCAGCTGTTTTTTATCATAAAGCTGATGATTGCATTTGTCGCTATCGACACAAATATAGTTTCCACGTTTTGTGTAAGTTCCGTCGCCACCTTTTTTGGTCGTCGCTAAAAATAGCGCAACTTCACTGGTTTTATGACAAATGGAGCAAACATTTTTTAAGATATTACTTGAAAAGTTACCTTTTAAACCTTGGAGGCCACTCTCGTCATAATACAACATAAACTTTTGTTGCTGACCAGCATCATTCCAGCCGACATAGGTGTGTTCTTTTAAATCCATAGCGTCAAAATTTGGTAAATGTAATTTTTTGGTTTTGCGAAAAATTTTTTCCACTTGCTTACTACTTGGCACAACAAAGGGTGTCACTTGCTCTTTTAAATCGTTTAAATAACGTTCAGCTGCGGCTTTTGTCAAATGTGGATTTAAAATAAATTCTACCAAGGCTGCTTTTTGAGTAGTGTTTTCTGGCAAAATTGTATTAATTTTTTCAGTTGTTAAAGCCTGGACGGCATTGACTGTTTGTTTGTCATTGACAGATTGATAAACATTAATCAAATCATCAATGTCTTTTGCTAGTGCAAAAAATTGATAAGGTTCTAAATTCATAAGATTTTCCTTTCTCCAAACCGCTGATGCGCAGAAGAAAGTCACAACTGCGACATCAGAATAACTGCCAGCCAATTGTGCGTACAGAAGATACAAATCGTATCATGTGACCACCACCTTGTTATAATCCCCGTTATCATACCCGTATTTCAAAAAAAATGCAACGGTCTCACGTAGCTAGTCAAAAAAGCTAAAAATTGATAGAGTGGAAATAGAAAAGCGTTGCAAATTCGTTTAAGTCGCAAGTATTTGGAGGAAATTTGCTAAATTATCTGTCAAATGTCTCAAAATTTCACCTTCATACTGTAACAGATTCATTTGTAGCACTAGACAGCTAGAAAAATAGCATGAACTTAATTGATCTGCCAGTAACCAGATTCATATTTTATCAATTTGCTACAGGCTCACAAACTAAACTACCTACTTATTAATCTAAGCACTGTCTAAGGAGGACTACTATGAAAGTTTTATTTATTTTTGAGGACGGTATTTTTTCCACATTTTTTGTTTATGACTTACAGGATAACGGTACTTTATGGCGTATTTGCCCCGAAATCAAGCTACACAATATTACCTTAGGAGAATTGTACGTCAAAAATTCAATCACTGATTTTTTGAAATACTTCTCTGTTGCATTTTCTCAAAACGTGACCAAATATTTTATTTTGACAAAAAAAGAAGGATTAGCTGCAGTGAAAGAGGCTGGCCTGGGCGCAGATGGTCTGTTAACCATTACAGTTGAAAAAGATTTTACCGCTTTAAAAAACGGTCAAAAATTCTTACTCGGACCGCAGAAACTCTCGCTAGCCGAAATTGATGCTTATTCAAGTTATCAAATCGACGATGATCAATCTTTTGATGTTTTCACTCGGCAAGAAGATTTAATTCGCTTTATGAAATGGAAAACCGTAACTCCCAGCCTAAGCGCCATTACACAAAACTTAGGTACGGTCAAAGAGCATACAAAAAGTAATCTGGGTTTACGGGATATGCTAAAACTTGGTACAGGGTATCTGGCTAAGGGTAACGCCCGTATGAAAAAAATCACTGTGCCAGCTGCTGGTACTTACAGTGTCACCGGTAACTTTCCCTATCAATTAGACAAAGTAAATTGGGATAAAAATAGCATTCAACTACATCCCGATTTACGCAGTGACTAATCTTTTTAAGGACCATAAAAAGATAGAAGACTACTTTTTAACGTAATCTTCTATCTTTTTTATCATTTTAAGTTACCGCTATTTTTTATCCGTCGCATCCCAAACTTGTTTAATTGCCGGGATATTGCCAATCTCCGTTAAATTACTTGGTAAGATAACGGTATTATGATTATTTTCCACCACATGCTTAAAGGCTTCAATGCCTAGATAAGACAGCATTTTTTCATCAATTTGACTTTCTTGAATGGCTTGGTTAATTTCTTTGATTCGTTTTTTTTCTGCTTCTGTCACAATTTGAATCCGTTGCGCTTCTGCTTCTGCATCGATTTTAATTCTTTCTGCTCGGGCTGTCGCATCAATTTTTGTTTGTTTTGCCCGTGCTGCTGCATCAATCTCCATTTCCGAGGCTTTGGCTTCAGAGTCCAAAATAACAGATTGTTTTTTACCTTCTGAAATGGTAATCAAAGATTCTTTATCGCGACTCGCTGTAATTAGTTTATTCATCGAATTCACGATTTCATCTGATACTGAAATTTCGCCAATATTAATGCGGTCAATTGATAATCCATAACCTGCAGTAATATCTTTCACACTTTCAAACAAAGCGACATTAATTTCTTCGGTCCCATTTAACACTTCATTTAAATCCATTTTTCCAATAATGCCCCGTAAATTAGACTGACAATCTTGAATCATGGAAACAACTGAATTTTGGTTATCGTAAACAAAAGCACGGACATCTGTGACATGATACTTGATTGCTTCATCGATTTCTACGATAACATTATCTTTTGTAATCACACTTTGAGGGTCAATTTGAATAGGGATTTGCTTTAAAGAAACGCGTTGTTTGACGTTGTATAAAATAGGAATTAGAAAATGTAAACCTGGATCTAAGGATTTCACGTACTTCCCAAAACTTTCTACAACTTTTACTTCTCCTTGTTCCACAATGATGACCATTTGTGACAACAGTAAAATAAGTAACCCGATAATTACGATAACAAAAAATACGCTAAAAATTGCCAATGTAATTCACATCACTTTCGTATAATGTATTGTTGACTTGAACCAATAATGCATTGGGTGTGTAAGATACGACCTCTAACATATCCCCCACTGCTGGCAAACCTGAGACAACTTTATAATCATACCAGCTGCCTAAAATTCGCACACTGCCAGTAAAACTCTCCTTGGTCGTACGAAAACATTTTCCTATCGTTTTTTCCATTTGATAATCTGCCAATAGACCAACCCACCTCCTGCGTACCAAACCTCAAGCCCCAACCTTGATTGCCACCATTATACCACTTGCAAAAAAAACAACTAGTGAAATATTTGGTAACAAACACCTTTTTGCTTTAAAATAAAATTCTAGAAAAAATGTTTTCGTTAGTTCTTTTATGCATTATGTACTAATGTCTCCTTTCACAAAATTGTAACGTGTATTTTTTAAGTTATCTCCTTATTGCAAAAGACTACTTGTCTAAATAGTTTTTTTATCAGCATCTAAAATGAATAAAAGAGGTGTATCTTCCATGGCTTTTTTTAAAAAAGAACCTACCAAACAAGATCAATTGCAACAAAAATTACGGACTTGGCTTATGCAACATGCCGGACAAGAAATCGCCTTAAACGATTTAAATGAGTACCTCTATCAAAATGATATTTTTACATTAGCTTATTTTGCAGAGGTCGGCTTTCAGGCACCCCAGAAACAAGTCGTGCAAAATGCCTGCATTTCCAAAAATGCTGCTCAAAAAATAGCAGCCATTAAAGAATCAGACTTTAATCATGAATTAACTACTACAAAAGAAGAAAAATCTATCTTGAACGGTATTATTACCAGTGATAAAAACTATTTTCGTCTCTATGTAACCCCCTCTTCTTTTCAAGTTGGCTGCTTACTGCTCGCTTTCTTACCTGAGACTAACGTCTACCAAGCTGATAAAAAAACTGGTGCTTTTGTCTTAAATACGATAAAAGAACTTCTTTATCTTTGCTATCGTTTTGATTTAGCGCAACATCCCCAATTGGCAGCCAAAAATTTGCCGCTAATGAGACTAGATCCCCCGTCTGTTACTCAGCCTATTTTGACAACATTAACAGCTATTCAAAATAAAACTATTGCAGAAATAAATTTGCAATATTTATTTACTTGGGTCTTGCAATATAGTGCCACAATTACTGCGACTAGCACTCTTTTTGCAGCCTATTCATCTGCTACTTTACCCTCAGCAATACAAACTAAAACTCAAGCAATTATAACGGAATTGTCCGCAAATTTTGCAAGCAGTGCCACTACATTAACAGAAACGACCGAACAAGATTCTTTGGCCATGAGTGCACAATTATTGGAACAAATTCCCCATTTGTTCCAAGATGCCAATCAAAAAATGATGGATTTCAACCAGCAATTACAAGAACAAGCAGAAAAAGAAAACCAATAAAAAACTTTCGACTTTTTGGGATTTTTTCTTCAAAAAAGTTTCATGTGAAACATTTTCCTCATTTTTGTCGTTTGAAAAATCAGTAATGAAATCCTATTGGGTCATCTCTAAAAAAACACAGCCGCAAAAGTTGCAGCTGTGTTTTTTTAATTGGTAACTTTTGCAATTCTACCTTGTTCGATATAAACCATTAAAATACTCAAGTCAGCAGGATTGACACCACTAATGCGGCTTGCTTGAGCAATGGTTTCTGGTTGAATCTTAGTTAATTTCTGACGCGCTTCTGTTGCCAGACCATTAATCGCCTCGTAATCAATGTTAGTTGGAATCTTTTTGGCTTCCATCCGTTTTAATTTTTCTACTTTTTCTAAGGCTTTTTTGATGTAGCCTTCGTATTTAATTTGAATTTCAACTTGTTCGATCTCTTTTGGGGAAAGATTCTCGTCAGCTTCGATAAATTGCAGTAATTCAGCGTAACTAATTTCTGGTCGGCGTAAAAATTCGTTGGCCAAGACACCGTCTTTTAATTGCGCTGCGCCTTTTTTCTCTAAAAAGGCTTGTACTTGCGCCGTGGGTTTAATTCTAATTTTCATTAAGCGGGCAATTTCATTTTCAACAGCTTCTTTTTTAGCCAAATAAGCTTGGTATTGTTCTTCTTTCACTAAACCAATTTCATGACCCATTTCTGTTAGACGCAAATCCGCATTATCGTGGCGCAAAATCAAACGATATTCCGCACGACTAGTTAAAAGACGATAAGGTTCTTGTGTCCCTTTTGTCACTAAGTCGTCAATCATTACGCCAATATAACCATCGCTACGTTTTAAAATTAACGGCTCTTTGCCTTGTACTTTTAAGCCAGCATTAATTCCGGCGATTAAACCTTGGCCAGCTGCTTCTTCATATCCAGAAGTACCGTTTGTTTGACCTGCAGTATAGAGATTTTCAATTAATTTTGTTTCCAATGTTGGGCGCAATTGATGAGGCACGACCACATCGTATTCAATCGCATAACCTGTCCGCATCATTTCGACGTTTTGCAAACCCGCAATCGAACGCAACATATCCACTTGCACATCTTCTGGCATTGAAGTAGACAAACCTTGCACATAAACTTCTTCTGTGTTTAAGCCTTCTGGTTCTAAGAAAAGTTGATGGCGTTCTTTATCGGCAAAACGCACAATCTTATCTTCAATTGACGGACAATATCTCGCCCCTACACCTTCAACAATACCGGTAAACATTGGCGCACGATGTAAATTAGCCCGAATGATTTCGTGGGTTTTAGGACTGGTATATGTTAACCAGCACGGTTCTTGCTCTTGTTTGTAGGCACTATCTGGTGTTGAAAAACTAAAGTGATTCGCTTCTTTATCGCCAGGTTGAATTTCTGTTTGATTATAATCAATTGAACCTGCTTTAACCCGTGGTGGTGTCCCCGTTTTAAAACGCGCAATTTCAAAACCCAATTCTTTTAAACTATTGGCAAGACCAACTGAAGGCTGGGAATTATTAGGACCAGAAGAGTATTTTAATTCACCGATGATAATTTCACCTCTTAACGCAGTGCCGGCGGTAATAATGACCGCTTTTGCACTGTAACGAGCACCCGTGTTAGTAATTACACCTTGACAAACACCCTCTTCAACGATTAATTTTTCTGCCATTCCTTGACGCAAGGTCAAATTTTCTTCTTTTTCAATTGTATGCTTCATTTCTTGCGCATAAGCATGTTTATCTGCTTGTGCACGCAACGCTCGAACTGCCGGACCTTTACCTGTATTTAGCATTCGCATTTGGATATATGTCTTGTCGATATTTTTACCCATCTCACCGCCGAGGGCATCAATTTCTCGCACCACAACCCCTTTAGCTGGACCACCAACTGAAGGATTACATGGCATAAAGGCCACCATATCCAAATTAATCGTCAAAAGCAGCGTTTTATTGCCCATACGTGCATTCGCTAACGCTGCTTCACTTCCCGCATGACCAGCACCGACAACGATAACATCATAATTCTCTGCTTGATATTCCATGAAATAAATTCGCTCCTCTTAGCTGCTGTATAGACTGGGCTGACAGGGAGTAATAAGATAAAACCAACTGGATGACGTTTTGTGGCATTTAGTTGGTTTTTCTTATTATCGAACTGTTAAGTCTATTACAGCGCGATTTAATCTAGTGTCTGAATTTCCTTATTTTTATTATTTTAAAATTTTTAACCGTTTTATTTTCCTAAACAAAATTGGCTGAATAGTTGCGTAATTAGTTCATCCTGTACACTATCGCCGACAATTTCACCTAAGAAATCCCAACAACGGGTCATATCAATTTGAACCAAATCAACTGGCATACCAGCTTCAATCCCCGTTATAACATCCCCTAATGCTTGGTTGGCTTTTTCTAATAAGGCGATGTGACGGGTGTTAGAAATGTAAGAAGCATCTTTTTCACCTGTTTGTCCGGCAAAGAATAATTCAGCAATCGCTTGTTCCAATTGATCCAAACCTTCATTTTGCAAAACAGAAACAGCAAAGATTGGTGTTTTAAAAGCTACGTCTTGTAATTTTTCTTGGTCTAATTTAGCTGGTAGATCGGTTTTATTGAGTAAGATAATCCGTTTGGTATCTTTCGTCAATTCCAATAATTCGATGTCAGCTTGTGTTAAGGCTTCACTCTGATTTAATACGAGTAAAATCAAATCCGCTTCTTGTAAGGCCTTGCGACTGCGCTGTACCCCAATTTTTTCGACAATATCATCTGTATCGCGTATTCCCGCGGTATCCACTAACTTCAACGGCACTCCCCGTACATTGACATATTCTTCAATAACATCACGAGTAGTTCCAGCCACATCTGTTACAATCGCTTTTTCTTCTGCTAACAAATGATTCAAAAGACTAGATTTACCGACATTTGGCCGCCCGATAATTGCTGTGCTTAAGCCTTCGCGCAAAATTTTCCCTTGTTGGGCTGTCAAAAGTAATTGTGTGATTTGTCCTTGTACCTGATTGGCTTTTTCCAGCAATAAGCGGGTGGTCAGCTCCTCTACATCGTCATATTCAGGATAATCGATGTTAACTTCTACTTGTGCCAAAGTTTCCAAAATTTCTTGGCGTAAAGAACGAATTAAACTGGATAAATTCCCATCTAGTTGATTCAACGCCAAATTCATCGCTTTATCAGTTTTCGCTCGAATTAAATCCATCACTGCCTCAGCTTGAGATAAATCCACTCGACCATTCAAAAAGGCTCGCTTGGTAAATTCACCTGGCTCTGCTAAACGTGCACCTTGTCTTAGCAACAATTGTAAAATTTGATTGACCACGACAATACCGCCATGACAATTGATTTCAATCACATCTTCTCTGGTAAATGTTTTTGGTGCCCGCATCACAGAAACCATGACTTCGTCTACCATCTGGTTGGTGGTTGGATCAAAAATGTGGCCATAGTGAATGGTATGACTGTCTACGTTTTCCAAACATTTACTACCATTCCGATAAACTTCATCTGCAATCTTCACTGCATCATCGCCACTCAACCGCACAATACTAATTGCACCTTCACCCGGAGGCGTAGAAATTGCTGCGATAGTATCAAATTCCTGGGTAATGTTCGCCATTTTTTAAACTCCTTTAACTGCTCGTCTCATCATTTCTTTGACAATAAAAAAAGTGCCTCATCTTTTGTAAATAAGAAATAAACTTCTACCAAGAGAAGCTTACAGCTATTAACAAAAGACACCGCACTTTGACTGCTCGTCTTAAATTCTGGTCATAGACTAGCACAAAATTAACCGTCTTGCAAGATTTCCTGCCAGAATTTGTGAGAGGTTTTAGCTTTACTTAAAGGTTCTTATCACGGTAAAATTAAGTAAACGTTCCTTTATGTAAGGAACTGATGCATTTTTTATTTTGGTGGCAAACCATTTTCAAACTGCATTTTGTGTTTTGGTCCTCTTTGTTTCGCGATTAGAACACAAATCATAAAAAAGGAGTGATTCAGATGGCATTTAATCAGCAAAAAGAAGATGATATGCGCATTAACGAAGTTATCATTTCAACAGGAAATGTAAATCGAAGCTACGCAGTCCGCGATGTAATTTTTGTAGCTGAAAAATTTGAAACAGATTTATTTGACGAAAACATCGATCCAAATGAATCCTTACAAGACATCATAATGATGTTGAAGAAAAAGGCTTTTTCATATGGCGCTAACGCCGTCATTAACTGTCATTTTGATCACGATCACGTTCAAGTAAACGATAAAACCTATCTCGAAATATTTGCCTATGGCACCGTCGTTCAATTCATTGAAACAACTGTCGGTGGTTAAAACCGCTTAAAAGCCTGTGACAAAACAAGCCGTAAGCTTTCCCTTTTTTCTGTCTGTTTGAAACTTGGTAAAGCATTACGTCGCCCAATGTTTTGTCCAGGCTTTTTTATTAAAGGTCTTTTGTTGACAAGAATCCAATAAAATGGTCTAATCTTTTTCACTAAAGTGATCAAGGAGAAAGGAAGATTATCGTGAATACTACAATTCGCGCCAGTACAAAAGAATTCTTTGCCCATTGGGGGAGTTATATTCTTTTAATTTTAACAATGAATTTAGCTCTGCAGTGGCTGGTTGTCCCTGCAATCCGTTTTCTAACCGAACAACTACTTACATGGGGAAATATTCCCTACCTCACTATTACGAACTTATTTGCAACACTTCTTCATCATCCCTTTGTCGCTTTGGGACTGATAGCAATTGTTATCCTTTTACTTTTAGCTTTATTTTGGCAATTTTCTTTTCTTTTATACGGCATTAGTCTAATAAAAAAAGAAGGTAGCTTAAAACCTGTTCCGTTAATCAAATATTCTTTAAAAGAAATTGCCCAACTTCCAAAATCCACGTTTGGCTATTTTCTAATTTATGGCTTTTTAATTTTGCCTTTTGCCAATTTCTTTTTTCGAAGTATCCTAACCAGTAAGATAAAAATTCCTGATTTTGTCTTAACTTTCCTGATTACCAAACGACTTTTTGCGATACTCATTTTTTTATTTTTTTTAATTATGGCTTACGTTGGAATTCGTCTCTTGTATTTTTTGCCGAATTTAATTTTACAAAAAATGCGGCCACAAGAAGCCTTTAAAGCCAGTTGGAACCAAACAAAAGGACATAGCTTAAAAATTTTTTTACGGCTACTTTGGTTGAATGTTTTAACGATTTTATTAATGCTAATACTTATTTTGGGTCTTTATCTTCTCCAATTACGTCTTGATCAACTAAATGACTTCTGGCCGTTTGTTGGCGCTACACTGAATTTGGGTATCATGGAAATTGCAACACAGCTCATCACACTTTGGGCCATGGTAGTCTTTTTTCAAATGATTTTACCGGCAAAAATATTGCTTCCCACCCTTATTAATACTCCAAACAAGAGTCGATTTCGTAATCGCATCTTCGCAGGAATCGCTATTTTTATCTTTACCAGTGGCATTATCTTGTATAATGCTTTGTTTTTAACAGGCGCATTAACTACGCTTCCGCTAACAATTTCTCACCGTGGAGTGGATGGAAACAACGGCGTCCAAAATACAATTTCTGCTATGGCAGAAACAATGAAAGCAAAACCAGATTATATTGAGATGGATATTCATGAAACAAAAGATCATCAATTTGTAGTAATGCATGATGAAAATTTAAAAGACTTGGCTAGTATAGATAAAGCTCCTCATGAATTGACTTTAGCTCAATTAACAGCTTTAACAGTCAAAGAAAATGGGCATCAGGCTAAAATAGCCAGCTTTGATGACTACTTACAATATGCCAATAATCACAAACAAAAATTATTAATTGAAATAAAAACAACCCCAATGGATTCACCCCAGTTACTGGATAATTTCATCACCCGTTATGAAAAAGACATTTTGAAAAATCATCATCGCATTCACTCTTTAGACTATAAAATCGTAACGGGCTTAAAAGAAAAAGCTCCGAAATTATTCGTTAGTTTTATTTTGCCTTATAATTTTGTTTATCCGAATATGACTGTCGATGCTTATACTATGGAACAGACAACGCTAGATAATAATTTTATTGCAAAAGCACATGCTGAAAACAAACAAGTCTACATTTGGACAGTAAATGAAAGTACTGATATGGACAATCTCTTTTTTATGAATGTCGATGGGATCATTACAGATAATCTCTCGCTGTTAAATGAAGAAATTCATTCCTTTAAAGACAATCCTTCTTATGCAGACCGACTCTTGCTTTATGTTAACCAATTAACTACTGTAAACAATCCAGATAATTAAAAAAAACAGGGACTCATTTGAGTTCCTGTTTTTCTATTCTAAAGCTTTTCTCGACGCTCTTTTTCCATTTTACGGAGCTTTTTATGCGCTTTTTTGGAACCTCTGGCCAAATCTTTTTTAAATTTTTCTTCGTGAAAATCGTGAAATAAACTTTCAACATCGTAATCAAGAGGATAGAGCTCATCTGCTGCCATTTCTAATCGTAAACGTCGCAATGGCACAGAAAAGAATTTTTTATTGGCATATAAAATGCCATTTTCACCATCTGCTTTGTAAAACAAGGCAGTCACATTTTCTGGTGCAACAACCCGATCGCCTTTTTGGAATTGGGGTAATTTTTGCCGTAATGGTTTGCCTTGACTATTGTTTTTGAATTCCCGTTTTTTGCTGGCATAATCTTTTTGCTGCAATAATTGGCGACTACGATCAATGACATCTTTTTGCAGTTGCATTTTTTCGGCAATAAAAAAGGCATTACTATTTCCCACTGCATTCATTATCAACTGATATTTGGGCGTTAACGTTTTGGCATCAAAAGCCATCGCAGCCGTTTTAAAATCTTCATGGGCTAAAGCAAAATCTTTAATTTCACCATAATGAGTTGTTGCGACTACCAATGCGCCATTTTGATACATCTGCTCCATAATTGCTATCCCTAAGGCTGCACCTTCATTGGGTTCTGTGCCGCTACCAATTTCATCAAGTAAAACCAACGTATCACGTTTACTATGGCGTAAAATTTCAGCAATATTTTGCATGTGACCAGAAAATGTACTCAAAGCATTTTCCATATCTTGCTGATCGCCAATATCAATGAGAATCTCTTTAAAAATAGCGATGTTACTGTTGCCACCGTGATGAACCAACACGCCAAAAGCTGTTAAGAGACACGTTAATGCCAATGTTTTTAGCACAACTGTTTTTCCTCCTGCATTTGGACCGGTAATAATCAATCCTCTGGCATCTGTTCCTAGGGAAACAGAAAGTGGCACCGCATTTTTTCCTAATAAAGGATGAGTGACGTTATCTAAGTGCACTATTTCTTCATCATTGACGGCAATTTTCACGCCATCAATACTGCGAGAATACTTCGCCCGTGCAAAAATAATATCCAGTTCTACCACAATTTCTAAACTATAAGCGATTTTTTCTTGGGCTGCTGCCAATAAACCAGTTAAATATGCCAAAAGTTGATAAACTTCCGCGACTTCTTCTGCTTGGGCCAAAATCAGTTTTTCATTCAAACGGGCAACATTACTAGGTTCAACAAAAACTGTCGTCCCTTTGTTGGAACGCTCAATGATTGTGCCGGTAATTTTATTTTGAAATTCTGCTTTAACTGGCAAAGTGTAACGGTCGCCTTTTTTCAAAATTAAGCGTTCTTGCAAATATTTTTGCGTAGTGCCATTGCGTAAATATTTTTGTAAGGTTGTCTCAATTTCCCCTTCAATTTTTTGCACTTGATTGCGGGCTTTACGCAATTGGCGGCTGCTGTCGCTATTTAAGCGGGTACCGTTGACCATCCCCGTAATTTCTTTTGTAATCTCAGAAAAATCCCCTAACTGCTGACTGTAAGCAAAAAGTGTCGGGACTTGATAGGCATTTTTGGCTAAAAGCTTTTGAATTAACTGAAATGAACGTAGAAAATCGCTATACTCCGTTAATTCACTAGGCTCTAAAATTTGACCTTTTATAACTTTTTGAGTTAAATGACCAATTTGAGCCAAACCCATTAACGGAATATGCTGACCAGAGGCTAGAATGGTCATGGCCTCTTGTGTTTCTGCTAACCAGCTACGAACAGTGTTGATTTGCGTGGCAGGTTTTCTGTTTAAAATGCTTTCTCTTCCTTTGTCGCTAATAGCAGTTTGACTGATTAAATTACGAATTTTAGTAAATTCTGTTTCGGTTAATACGTTTTTCATTTGAATTCCTTTCTTACTTAGAGCCTATTCTAAAAGCAAAAAAGTCTCGTTAGAATAGTGGGTAGCTTCTTTTTACAGAATATAAATACGTAAAAAGCGTACAAAAAAAGACGACAGTTTCCCTATCGTCTTTAAAATCTTGCGATAATAGATAGGCATCTAGAGCATCACAAATAAACGTTATGTTTACTTGTTTTTAAATTGCTGATTAGATACCTGTTACACTCACAAATAGCCCTCTTTTTCTTCTAACGAGTTATTGATTACCTTTTTAGTATAAAAGAGAAAAAGAAAAGTTGCAAGATGGTTAGCAGCAATTGACTGTTCAACCTAAAAAATTATTAATAGCAACCAATAAATTTTTACTTTTCTGCTATTTTTAAAACAACTAAAGGGTTAAAACGGACTCTTTTTGCTCTTATTACCGTAGAAAGTTCATTCATGCAACGAGCTACAAAAAAATGGTATAGTCACCTGCTTATAAAAATTGCCCACAAAAAAACGCCTGTTAATGGCGTAACAGACGTTTTAAAGACCAAAGTAATGACTACGGCATCGTATCTTACTTCGATAAGAATGATTTCTAGTAAAATATACTTGGTTTTTTAGGGGATGTCAATGAAATGCGAGTGAGTTTCTGCTGAGAAAAGCCCATAAGATAGGCTTTTCTTCTGCTTTTTCTTTATTTTTCTCTAAGATAAAAAACAACGTAAAATAAGTCGTTTAAACTAAAAAGAAGCCGTTTATACTTGCCTTGTCCTCTTTAGAAGCTAAAAAATTCCGATAATTTTTCTTTAAAAGAACTGAAAATAAAAGACTTGAAACAAAAAAATATATCGGCATAACTAAAAGCATTCAACTGCAAAAATTATCTTTTTCGTCTAACTTTTTAGGCCGTTTTTCAATTTAAGTTTCACTACCTGTAACAATTTGGTATAAAAAAGATTTCATAGTTTTATTATTTAAGCAAAAAAAATAGCGAAGCAGTATCCATTCTTATAGATACTGCCCCGCAGCTTTCGACTGTTAAGCTTATTAATAATATTTTTTATTCGGCTCTACGACTAAGTAACGATATGGTTCGTCGCCTTCTGAGTGAGTCTTTACACTATCATCATGGCTTAAAGCGGAATGAATTTGTTTGCGTTCAAAAGCGGGCATCGGTTCTAAGAAAACTGGGCGGCCAGTTCGTTTCACTTTTTCTGCCGTCCGTTCTGCTAGCCGTTGCAAAATAGCTTGACGTTTTTGTCGGTAATCACCGACATTGACTACGACTGAAAGTTTATTTTTAGCCACACGATGGATGAATACTTGTGCTAAATATTGTAACGCATTTAACATTTTACCGTGTTTGCCAATTAGAATACCTTGTTTTTTCGTATCCAGATGGAAAATGATTAAGCCATTTTCTCGTGCTATTTTAACGAAAGCAGGTGCATTCAACTCATTGGTAATATTCGTTAAATACAATGCTAATTGGGTTAAAGCAGCTTCATCCTCTAAATCTGTTAAAACTTCTGTGCCAGTTTCAGGTGCCATTTCAGCTGCTTCTTCTACTAAAGTTGGTTCATCACTTCCAACGATTGGTGTTTTTTCTTCAGCAACTAAGACATCTTCCACAGTTTCTGCCACGGCTTCACTGATCTCTTCTGCGACAGAAGGTTCGATTAAAACGCGGGCATTTTTCTTTCCCATTCCCAAAAAGCCTTTTTTGCCTTCATCTAAAATTTCAATAACGGCTTCTTCTTTAGAAATTCCTAATGCAGTTAAACCGGCTACAACGGCTTCCCCACTGGTTGCTCCTTCATAAATCGGCATCAAGGTAACCCCCTTTTATTTTTTACGTTTTTTCTTATTCGGATTCATTGCACGTTCCAATGCACGTTCCCGCGCTTTTTCTTGTCGCAGTGCTTCTTCACGTTCTTTTCTAATCTTAAATGGATTGTTGATTAATAAGGTTTGCACAACTTGAAAAGCATTGGAAATTACCCAGTAAAGTGACAAACCACTGGCAAGTCCTAGCCCCATCATCAAAATCATTAACGGCATCGCAAAGTTCATGATTTTTAAGCTGGCATTTGATTCCACTTGGCTCATACTTGATAGATACGTGCTGGCAAAAGTAAATAATGCTGCTAAAATTGGTAAAATCAGATACGGGTCTTTTTCCCCTAGATTCAACCACAAGAAGTGACCTTGAGATAATTCTGGCACCCGTTGAATTGCTTGCCACAATGCCATTAAAATTGGCATTTGCACTAACAATGGTAAACATCCAGCATAAGGATTGACGTTATGTTCTGCATAAAGTTTTTGTGTTTCTTCTTTTAATTTTTGTTGCGTTTCCATATCTTTGGCAGAATATTGTGCTTGTAGTGCTTTTATTTTAGGTTGTAATTCTTGGGTTTTCCGCATACTTTTTGTTTGGAAATGCATCAATGGCATTAAAATAATACGCACGACTAAAGTAAATAAAATAATCCCAATTCCGGCATTACCAAATGATAATGCTTTAATAGCGCGAGCAAAGTTCCAAACAATGTAGCGATCCCAAATTCCAGTACTGTTGGCACTCACTTCTCCAGTAGCGCCACAAGCTGACAAGAATACTACCAGTGTCAGCATGCCGCTTAAAAGCAGTGCTTTTTTGACATGTTTCTTTTTCACGAGGCATGATCCCTTCTAACAATTATTTAAATAATTTTTGCGAGTTTTAGTACATGTTTCAAATTTTGCATTAATTCTTCACTATCCAATTCACTCACAGTTGGTCGAGCGATGATAATAAAATCAAGATTCGGATCAATCTGATCTTTTAGAGTATACAAACTAGCACGGATCTTCCGCTTCACACTATTGCGCATCACAGCATTGCCAACTTTTTTCCCTACCGAAATTCCCACACGAAAATGTTCTTGTTCTTTAGGAAGTTTATAGATAACAAAACGACGATTCGCACAAGAGCTGCCTTGTTCAAATACCCGTTGAAAATCTCGTTCTTTTTTGACACGATAAGCTTTTTTCATGACGTTTCCTTCACTTCTTTTAAAATCATTTGCCCATACCTTTCAATAATACCATAATTTTATCTTAAACTTTAGCCCCAAAAAAGCCCTACCAAAAGAAAAATTATCCAAAATCATTTCCTTGCCTTTATACGTAAGACCTAAATTTACAAATTCGTTCTTAATCGTGTTAAAAAAGCTGCCTAAAAATAAAAAAAGCTACTTCAATTTTCAGCTACAAAAACCTCTACCATGATGAGATTTTTATAGGTGAGCTTGAAGCAGCAACTTTATTTACAATATACGCCAACATAAAAAAATACCACTGGCAACCAGTGGCTTAAGCTGACAATACTTTACGTCCTTTAAGACGGCGGCTAGCTAAGACGCGACGGCCGTTTTTAGTGCTCATACGTTTACGGAAACCGTGAACTTTTTGACGTTTACGTTTGTTTGGTTGATAAGTTCTTTTCATTTATTTCCACCTCCGAGGTAATTCTCATATCCATCACTACAGACATACTTTGATAGTATAACGACTCCTGCTGCTTTTTGTCAACTACAAAATCAAGCGAAAGCTGCAAAAAAGTTATCCACATTTCTTTATAAACCCTGTTGATGGTTGTGAATTCACAAAAAATTTTTGAAAGTTAATTTAAAGTTTTGGAAATATTTATCCACACTTTCACACAGGTTAAAAACTTTTCCACAAGCGATAATTTTTCTGTGGATAGACATTACAAAATACTTTTATGACACTGTTTTTTATCCCGAAGCTCTTGTGGAAACTTTTCAAAAACTCAAATTCATCCACACTTTTTTTTAGCCTGTGGATTATTTTTATACCTGTTGTTAATTCACATTTTCAGCTTTTTATTTATTTGTGGAAAACTTACTGAAAATAAATTTTTTTATTCTTTTTGCTCCCTGCCTGTGGAAAACTTCTTAAAAAAATGCTAAATTAGGAATACCTATTTTGATTTGCTTTTTTTATTCGCAAACATTTTTGAGTTCGTGAATTTTCACAAAGTTTGCTACAACCTTGTATCTTATTACTTGGTGTTTATTTGAAGTGCCCTTTTTACCTTTAAGTAAACGCAGAAGTTTTATTGATTATATATAGCAATTTAGCATGCTAGTTGTTTTATTGATCCAAGAAATTTAAGGAGGAAACTCATGTCATCATATGAAGCCTTATGGCAAGAGGTATTGAACAGCTTAAAAAACGACCTCAGCCCTGCCAGCTTTCAAGTTTGGGCAGAAAGTGCCAGTCCTCTTTCACTAAAAAACGATGAACTTTTGATCAAAGTACCAACTAAAGTTCACCGAGATTATTGGGAGAAAAACTTGGCACCACGAGTATTAGAAAATAGCTATCGCCTTTACGGCCGCGAGATTATGCCTGCTTTTATCACAGAAGATGAAGTACAAGAAGAACTGCCGCAAGAAAAAGAAGAAAAAGTGGAAGATGTTGTGGATCGTTCGATTATGTTGAATCCTAAATACACTTTTGACACTTTTGTTATTGGACAAGGAAACCAAATGGCACACGCAGCAGCCCAAGTTGTCGCCGAAGAACCCGGCTCTATTTATAACCCACTTTTCTTTTACGGTGGTGTTGGTTTAGGGAAAACTCACTTGATGCACGCAATTGGACACGAATTATTAAAATATCGTCCCAATGCCAAAATTAAATACGTTAGTAGTGAAAACTTTACCAACGACTTTATTACCTCCATTAAAAATCGCACCAGTGAGGAATTCCGCCACGAATATCGCAGTGTTGATTTATTGTTGGTCGATGATATTCAGTTTTTAGAAAATAAAGTCGAAACACAAAATGAATTTTTCTATACTTTTGAAGAACTTTATAAAAACAATAAACAAATCGTCTTGACCAGCGATCGTTTGCCAAGTGAAATTCCAACTTTACCTGAACGTTTGGTTTCGCGCTTTGCCTGGGGGTTGTCCGTTGATATTACCCCACCAGATTTAGAGACACGAATTGCGATTTTGCGGAAAAAAGCAGAAGCTGAACGCTTGGAAATTCCAGATGATACATTAAGTTATATCGCCGGTCAAATTGATTCTAATATTCGCGAGTTAGAAGGCGCACTTTTACGCGTACAAGCCTATGCAACAATGAATAACGCAGAAATTAGTACCAGTTTAGCTGCTGAGGCATTGAAATCCTTAAAAGGCAACGGTGGCGTTGTACAAATTTCAATTTTACAAATTCAAGAAGAAGTCGCGAAATACTATCATATTTCGATTAAAGACTTAAAAGGTAAAAAACGAGTGAAAAGTATCGTTGTGCCCCGACAAATTGCAATGTATTTGTCCCGCGAACTAACAGATAACTCTTTGCCAAAAATCGGGGCTGAATTTGGTGGTAAAGATCATACCACTGTTATTCATGCTCACGAAAAAATCCAACAATTATTGGACAATGATCCGATAACCCAGACTGAAGTTTCAGAAATCAAAAATTTATTATTAAAATAGCCATGTGGATAAGTTTTAAAGTTTTTCAATTTTTATCCACAAGTTATACACAGTGGAAAAGTCTAGCAGTAACTCAGGTTTAAACACTTATCCACTGCTTCAACAGGGCCTACTACTACTACTATCTTTTTACTCTTAAATATAAAGGCATCCGCCTTCTTTTAATTTCTTAAAAAATGGTATAATCAACATGAATCATTTTTCGTTTTAGGGGTAAAAAAACAAGGAAAGCAAAAAATGCCATGTAATTCATTTTTTACTAAAAATGACCTTATTAGTATGGTCAAATCCATTTAGTCTTTTTACTTTGATACTTGTAAATACAGCCCTTAAATTTCGTAATCCTAGTATAATGTTACACATCAAAAAGATTGGAGTGCCATTTATGAAAGTCACAATGAATCGTTCTGCCTTTATGCAGGAACTACAAACTGTCCAACGGGCGATTTCTTCTAAAACAACAATTCCCATTTTAA
>NZ_AP022823.1 GCF_011397115.1 Enterococcus saigonensis
GAACAAAACCGATCATATCTAGTCCAGGGTTAAATTGTTCTTGTAAATCAATCAAATAGGAAATATAGTTTTGAATGTTGTTTGTACTTTCTTCTTCTGCTTGGGGTAGCGTCAGGAAAATGCGGATTTACAACGCTAAGCCTATTTTCCTGACGAATCCCTCGTTTTAACAACGTTAAGAAAGTTTTAGTGGTCTTAAAGAATTTAATGAGACTACTTTCTCTGAGTTAAAATGGTATTCTCCTAGTAAATTAATATGTTCCCAACCTAAGGGCGACATATGGTGTAACAAATCTTCATTAAAGCTACCTGTCCGTTTTTTATATTCAACTGCTGTTGTTAGGTGGAGAGTATTCCAAATACTTATAGCATTGATAATTATGTTTAAAGCACTGGCTCTTTGCAATTGATGCTGTATGGTGCGTTCTCTAAGCTCACCTTGTTTTCCGAAGAAAATAGCTCTTGCCAATCCATTCATGGCTTCTCCTTTATTCAATCCTCTTTGTATTTTCTTCTTAATGATTCATCCGATATATAATTCAAAATAAAGATCGTTTTTTCTATTCGGCCCATCTCACGTAAGGCTGTAGCTAAGCTGTTTTGTCTTGAATAGGAACCTAGCTTCCCCATAATAAGGGATGCTGAAACTGTTCCCTCCCTTATAGAATGAGCTAATCGCAAAACATCCTCATAATTTTCTTTAATGACCTTTGTATTTATTTGTCCACGTAAAATGGCTTCTAGTTTTGGATACTCACTTGCTTTATCTATCGTAAATAATTTTGAGTCCGATAAATCCCTTATTCTTGGGGCAAATTTAAATCCTAATAAATGAGTCAGTCCGAATATTTGGTCAGTGTAACCGGCAGTGTCTGTATAATGTTCCTCTATGTTTAGATCCGTCTCATGATGTAACAAACCATCCAAAACATGAATCGCATCTCTTGAATTAGTATGAATAATCTTTGTGTAGTAAGAAGAGAATTGATCACTTGTAAATCGGTAGATGGTGGCTCCTTTTCCAGTTCCATAATGTGGATTTGCATCTGCATGTAGTGATGAAACACCTAGCTGCATTCTCATACCATCTGACGAAGATGTTGTACCGTCGCCCCAATAGAAAGGCAATTGTAATTTATGATGAAAGTTTACTAATATGGCTTGGGCTTTATTCATGGCATCTTCATACATGCGCCATTGAGATACATTGGCTAGTTGCTTATATGTAAGTCCGGGTGTGGCTTCGGCCATCTTGCTCAAGCCAATATTCATTCCCATTCCTAAAAGGGCAGCCATGATAATGATTGTTTCTTCCTTATCTGGTTTTCGATTATTGGAAGCATGAGTGAATTGCTCATGAAATCCTGTTATATGGGCCACATCCATGAGTAAATCAGTTAATTTTATTCTTGGTAGCATCTGATAAAGGCTTGCACTAAATTTTTTTGCTTCTTCTGGAACATCTTTTTCTAAGCGTGCAAGTGATAGCTTTCCTTTTTCAAGAGAAACCCCATCTAACTTATTGGAATTGGCAGCTAACCACTTTAACCTTTCATTAAAGCTGCTGGTTCTCTCCGTTATATAATCTTCGAATGATAAACTAACTGATAATCTCGTATTCCCCTTCGATTGATTCCATGTATCTTCCGAAAACAAATATTCCTCAAAATCCCTATATTGTCTGCTGCCAACAATGGAAACATCTCCTGCCCGAACATGCTCCGAAGTTCTGTTAAAACAGCCATTTCATAGTAATGACGATTAATTGTTGTACCATCATCCTCGTATAAATGTCTTTTCCATCGTTTTGAAATAAAATCCACAGGTGAGTCATCAGGCACTTTTCGCTTTCCAGATTCGTTCATTCCTCGGATAATCTCAACAGCTTGTAAAAGTGGCTCATTTGCCTTTGTAGAATGAAATTCCAATACTCTTAATAGCGTTGGCGTATATTTTCTTAGTGAATAAAACCGTTTTTGCAGTAAGTCTAAATAATCATAGTCGGCAGGACGTGCAAGTTCCTGAGCCTCTTCTACTGAAGAGACAAAGGTATTCCATTCAATAACCGATTCTAAAACCTTAAAAACGTCTAATTTTTCCTCTCTTGCTTTAATTAATGCTTGTCCGATGTTCGTAAAGTGTATAACTTTCTCATTTAGCTTTTTACCGTTTTGTTTCTGGATTTCCTCTTGAGCCTTACGACCTTTTGATAACAAACTAAGTATTTGCCTATCATGAATTTCAAACGCTTTATCCGTTAGCTCCTGAGTAAGTTGTAATAAATAGATGGTTAATATCGAATAACGTTTATTTTCTTGAAAGTCACGGAATGCATACGGCTCGTATCTTGAGCCTAAGCGAGACAGCTGCAACAGGCGGTTACGGTGCAAATGACTAATTTGCACTGTTTCTAAATCCATTCCTCGTATGTATTCGAGTCGTTCTATTATTTTTAGAAAAGTTTCGGGTGAAGGATGACCCGGTGGCTCTTTTAACCAACCCAATATCGTTTTATTGGATTCGGATGGATGCTGCGAGGTAATAATCCCTTCAAGCTTTTCTTTTTGCTCATTTGTTAGAGATTTACTAACCGTATTAAATAGCTTCTTTTCAGCCATTGCCCTTGCTTCCCACACCATTCTTTCAAGTGTAGTGATAGCAGGCAGTATAATTTTGTTTTTTCTTAGAAAATCTATGCATTCATGCAGTAGATGAATGGCATCACCATTTTCCAAAGCTAATTGATGAAGGTACTTAAATGTCATTCGATATTCACTCAGGGTAAAAGTTACAAAGTCGTATTCACTTCGAATTTCTTTCAAATGATCCCAAAGTGTATTTTCCCTTTGAGGATAATGATCAAGCGAGGATGGACTAACACCAATCTGTTTCGATATATATTGTATGACCGAATCTGGGATGCTTTTGATATGAGTGTATGGCCAACCGGGATACCGAAGAACAGCTAATTGAACAGCAAATCCTAAACGGTTTTCTTCCCTCCTTCGCTTATTAACTATTTCTAAATCCCGTTTGGAAAAAGTGAAGTAGGTCCCCAGTATCCATTCATCTTCAGGGATTTGCATAAAAGCCTGTCTCTGTTCCGGTGTAAGCAATTCTCTACCTCTCGCAATTTTCATTCAGTATCATTCCATTTCTGTATTTTCAATTTATTAGTTCAATTATATATCAATAGAGTGTACTCTATTGATACAAATGTAGTAGACTGATAAAATCATAGTTAAGAGCGTCTCATAAGACTTGTCTCAAAAATGAGGTGATATTTTGCGGAAAATCGGTTATATTCGTGTCAGTTCGACTAACCAGAATCCTTCAAGACAATTTCAGCAGTTGAACGAGATCGGAATGGATATTATATATGAAGAGAAAGTTTCAGGAGCAACAAAGGATCGCGAGCAACTTCAAAAAGTGTTAGACGATTTACAGGAAGATGACATCATTTATGTTACAGACTTAACTCGAATCACTCGTAGTACACAAGATCTATTTGAATTAATCGATAACATACGAGATAAAAAGGCAAGTTTAAAATCACTAAAAGATACATGGCTTGATTTATCAGAAGATAATCCATACAGCCAATTCTTAATTACTGTAATGGCTGGTGTTAACCAATTAGAGCGAGATCTTATTCGGATGAGACAACGTGAAGGGATTGAATTGGCTAAGAAAGAAGGAAAGTTTAAAGGTCGATTAAAGAAGTATCATAAAAATCACGCAGGAATGAATTATGCGGTAAAGCTATATAAAGAAGGAAATATGACTGTAAATCAAATTTGTGAAATTACTAATGTATCTAGGGCTTCATTATACAGGAAATTATCAGAAGTGAATAATTAGCCATTCTGTATTCCGCTAATGGGCAATATTTTTAAAGAAGAAAAGGAAACTATAAAATATTAACAGCCTCCTAGCGATGCCGAAAAGCCCTTTGATAAAAAAAGAATCATCATCTTAAGAAATTCTTAGTCATTTATTATGTAAATGCTTATAAATTCGGCCCTATAATCTGATAAATTATTAAGGGCAAACTTATGTGAAAGGGTGATAACTATGAGCGATAAAATACTTATTGTGGATGATGAACATGAAATTGCCGATTTGGTTGAATTATACTTAAAAAACGAGAATTATACGGTTTTCAAATACTATACCGCCAAAGAAGCATTGGAATGTATAGACAAGTCTGAGATTGACCTTGCCATATTGGACATCATGCTTCCCGGCACAAGCGGCCTTACTATCTGTCAAAAAATAAGGGACAAGCACACCTATCCGATTATCATGCTGACCGGGAAAGATACAGAGGTAGATAAAATTACAGGGTTAACAATCGGCGCGGATGATTATATAACGAAGCCCTTTCGCCCACTGGAGTTAATTGCTCGGGTAAAGGCCCAGTTGCGCCGATACAAAAAATTCAGTGGAGTAAAGGAGCAGAACGAAAATGTTATCGTCCACTCCGGCCTTGTCATTAATGTTAACACCCATGAGTGTTATCTGAACGAGAAGCAGTTATCCCTTACTCCCACCGAGTTTTCAATACTGCGAATCCTCTGTGAAAACAAGGGGAATGTGGTTAGCTCCGAGCTGCTATTTCATGAGATATGGGGCGACGAATATTTCAGCAAGAGCAACAACACCATCACCGTGCATATCCGGCATTTGCGCGAAAAAATGAACGACACCATTGATAATCCGAAATATATAAAAACGGTATGGGGGGTTGGTTATAAAATTGAAAAATAAAAAAAACGACTATTCCAAACTAGAACGAAAACTTTACATGTATATCGTTGCAATTGTTGTGGTAGCAATTGTATTCGTGTTGTATATTCGTTCAATGATCCGAGGGAAACTTGGGGATTGGATCGTAAGTATTTTGCAAAACAAATATGACTTAAATCACCTGGACGCGATGAAATTATATCATTATTCCATACGGAACAATATAGATATCTTTATTTATGTGGCGATTGTCATTAGTATTCTTATTCTATGTCGCGTCATGCTTTCAAAATTCGCAAAATACTTTGACGAGATAAATACCGGCATTGATGTACTTATTCAGAACGAAGATAAACAAATTGAGCTTTCTGCGGAAATGGATGTTATGGAACAAAAGCTCAACACATTAAAACGGACTCTGGAAAAGCGAGAGCAGGATGCAAAGCTGGCCGAACAAAGAAAAAATGACGTTGTTATGTACTTGGCGCACGATATTAAAACGCCCCTTACATCCATTATCGGTTATTTGAGCCTGCTTGACGAGGCTCCAGACATGCCGGTAGATCAAAAGGCAAAGTATGTGCATATCACGTTGGACAAAGCGTATCGACTCGAACAGCTAATCGACGAGTTTTTTGAGATTACACGGTATAACCTACAAACGATAACGCTAACAAAAACGCACATAGACCTATACTATATGCTGGTGCAGATGACCGATGAATTTTATCCTCAGCTTTCCGCACATGGAAAACAGGCGGTTATTCACGCCCCCGAGGATCTGACCGTGTCCGGCGACCCTGATAAACTCGCGAGAGTCTTTAACAACATTTTGAAAAACGCCGCTGCATACAGTGAGGATAACAGCATCATTGACATTACCGCGGGCCTCTCCGGGGATGTGGTGTCAATCGAATTCAAGAACACTGGAAGCATCCCAAAAGATAAGCTAGCTGCCATATTTGAAAAGTTCTATAGGCTGGACAATGCTCGTTCTTCCGATACGGGTGGCGCGGGACTTGGATTGGCGATTGCAAAAGAAATTATTGTTCAGCATGGAGGGCAGATTTACGCGGAAAGCAATGATAACTATACGACGTTTAGGGTAGAGCTTCCAGCGATGCCAGACTTGGTTGATAAAAGGAGGTCCTAAGAGATGTATATAATTTTTTAGGAAAATCTCAAGGTTATCTTTACTTTTTCTTAGGAAATTAACAATTTAATATTAAAAAACGGCTCGTTCTTACACGGTAGACTTAATACCGTAAGAACGAGCCGTTTTCGTTCTTCAGAGAAAGATTTGACAAGATTACCATTGGCATCCCCGTTTTATTTGGTGCCTTTCACAGAAAGGGTTGGTCTTAATTATGAATAACATCGGCATTACTGTTTATGGATGTGAGCAGGATGAGGCAGATGCATTCCATGCTCTTTCGCCTCGCTTTGGCGTTATGGCAACGATAATTAACGCCAACGTGTCGGAATCCAACGCCAAATCCGCGCCTTTCAATCAATGTATCAGTGTGGGACATAAATCAGAGATTTCCGCCTCTATTCTTCTTGCGCTGAAGAGAGCCGGTGTGAAATATATTTCTACCCGAAGCATCGGCTGCAATCATATAGATACAACTGCTGCTAAGAGAATGGGCATCACTGTCGACAATGTGGCGTACTCGCCGGATAGCGTTGCCGATTATACTATGATGCTAATTCTTATGGCAGTACGCAACGTAAAATCGATTGTGCGCTCTGTGGAAAAACATGATTTCAGGTTGGACAGCGACCGTGGCAAGGTACTCAGCGACATGACAGTTGGTGTGGTGGGAACGGGCCAGATAGGCAAAGCGGTTATTGAGCGGCTGCGAGGATTTGGATGTAAAGTGTTGGCTTATAGTCGCAGCCGAAGTATAGAGGTAAACTATGTACCGTTTGATGAGTTGCTGCAAAATAGCGATATCGTTACGCTTCATGTGCCGCTCAATACGGATACGCACTATATTATCAGCCACGAACAAATACAGAGAATGAAGCAAGGAGCATTTCTTATCAATACTGGGCGCGGTCCACTTGTAGATACCTATGAGTTGGTTAAAGCATTAGAAAACGGGAAACTGGGCGGTGCCGCATTGGATGTATTGGAAGGAGAGGAAGAGTTTTTCTACTCTGATTGCACCCAAAAACCAATTGATAATCAATTTTTACTTAAACTTCAAAGAATGCCTAACGTGATAATCACACCGCATACGGCCTATTATACCGAGCAAGCGTTGCGTGATACCGTTGAAAAAACCATTAAAAACTGTTTGGATTTTGAAAGGAGACAGGAGCATGAATAGAATAAAAGTTGCAATACTGTTTGGGGGTTGCTCAGAGGAGCATGACGTATCGGTAAAATCTGCAATAGAGATAGCCGCTAACATTAATAAAGAAAAATACGAGCCGTTATACATTGGAATTACGAAATCTGGTGTATGGAAAATGTGCGAAAAACCTTGCGCGGAATGGGAAAACGACAATTGCTATTCAGCTGTACTCTCGCCGGATAAAAAAATGCACGGATTACTTGTTAAAAAGAACCATGAATATGAAATCAACCATGTTGATGTAGCATTTTCAGCTTTGCATGGCAAGTCAGGTGAAGATGGATCCATACAAGGTCTGTTTGAATTGTCCGGTATCCCTTTTGTAGGCTGCGATATTCAAAGCTCAGCAATTTGTATGGACAAATCGTTGACATACATCGTTGCGAAAAATGCTGGGATAGCTACTCCCGCCTTTTGGGTTATTAATAAAGATGATAGGCCGGTGGCAGCTACGTTTACCTATCCTGTTTTTGTTAAGCCGGCGCGTTCAGGCTCATCCTTCGGTGTGAAAAAAGTCAATAGCGCGGACGAATTGGACTACGCAATTGAATCGGCAAGACAATATGACAGCAAAATCTTAATTGAGCAGGCTGTTTCGGGCTGTGAGGTCGGTTGTGCGGTATTGGGAAACAGTGCCGCGTTAGTTGTTGGCGAGGTGGACCAAATCAGGCTGCAGTACGGAATCTTTCGTATTCATCAGGAAGTCGAGCCGGAAAAAGGCTCTGAAAACGCAGTTATAACCGTTCCCGCAGACCTTTCAGCAGAGGAGCGAGGACGGATACAGGAAACGGCAAAAAAAATATATAAAGCGCTCGGCTGTAGAGGTCTAGCCCGTGTGGATATGTTTTTACAAGATAACGGCCGCATTGTACTGAACGAAGTCAATACTCTGCCCGGTTTCACGTCATACAGTCGTTATCCCCGTATGATGGCCGCTGCAGGTATTGCACTTCCCGAACTGATTGACCGCTTGATCGTATTAGCGTTAAAGGGGTGATAAGCATGGAAATAGGATTTACTTTTTTAGATGAAATAGTACACGGTGTTCGTTGGGACGCTAAATATGCCACTTGGGATAATTTCACCGGAAAACCGGTTGACGGTTATGAAGTAAATCGCATTGTAGGGACATACGAGTTGGCTGAATCGCTTTTGAAGGCAAAAGAACTGGCTGCTACCCAAGGGTACGGATTGCTTCTATGGGACGGTTACCGTCCTAAGCGTGCTGTAAACTGTTTTATGCAATGGGCTGCACAGCCGGAAAATAACCTGACAAAGGAAAGTTATTATCCCAATATTGACCGAACTGAGATGATTTCAAAAGGATACGTGGCTTCAAAATCAAGCCATAGCCGCGGCAGTGCCATTGATCTTACGCTTTATCGATTAGACACGGGTGAGCTTGTACCAATGGGGAGCCGATTTGATTTTATGGATGAACGCTCTCATCATGCGGCAAATGGAATATCATGCAATGAAGCGCAAAATCGCAGACGTTTGCGCTCCATCATGGAAAACAGTGGGTTTGAAGCATATAGCCTCGAATGGTGGCACTATGTATTAAGAGACGAACCATACCCCAATAGCTATTTTGATTTCCCCGTTAAATAAACTTTTAACCGTTGCACGGACAAACTATATAAGCTAACTCTTTCGGCAGGAAACCCGACGTATGTAACTGGTTCTTAGGGAATTTATATATAGTAGATAGTATTGAAGATGTAAGGCAGAGCGATATTGCGGTCATTATCTGCGTGCGCTGCGGCAAGATAGCCTGATAATAAGACTGATCGCATAGAGGGGTGGTATTTCACACCGCCCATTGTCAACAGGCAGTTCAGCCTCGTTAAATTCAGCATGGGTATCACTTATGAAAATTCATCTACATTGGTGATAATAGTAAATCCAGTAGGGCGAAATAATTGACTGTAATTTACGGGGCAAAACGGCACAATCTCAAACGAGATTGTGCCGTTTAAGGGGAAGATTCTAGAAATATTTCATACTTCCAACTATATAGTTAAGGAGGAGACTGAAAATGAAGAAGTTGTTTTTTTTATTGTTATTGTTATTCTTAATATACTTAGGTTATGACTACGTTAATGAAGCACTGTTTTCTCAGGAAAAAGTCGAATTTCAAAATTATGATCAAAATCCCAAAGAACATTTAGAAAATAGTGGGACTTCTGAAAATACCCAAGAGAAAACAATTACAGAAGAACAGGTTTATCAAGGAAATCTGCTATTAATCAATAGTAAATATCCTCTTCGCCAAGAAAGTGTGAAGTCAGATATCGTGAATTTATCTAAACATGACGAATTAATAAATGGATACGGGTTGCTTGATAGTAATATTTATATGTCAAAAGAAATAGCACAAAAATTTTCAGAGATGGTCAATGATGCTGTAAAGGGTGGCGTTAGTCATTTTATTATTAATAGTGGCTATCGAGACTTTGATGAGCAAAGTGTGCTTTACCAAGAAATGGGGGCTGAGTATGCCTTACCAGCAGGTTATAGTGAGCATAATTCAGGTTTATCACTAGATGTAGGATCAAGCTTGACGAAAATGGAACGAGCCCCTGAAGGAAAGTGGATAGAAGAAAATGCTTGGAAATACGGGTTCATTTTACGTTATCCAGAGGACAAAACAGAGTTAACAGGAATTCAATATGAACCATGGCATATTCGCTATGTTGGTTTACCACATAGTGCGATTATGAAAGAAAAGAATTTCGTTCTCGAGGAATATATGGATTACCTAAAAGAAGAAAAAACCATTTCTGTTAGTGTAAATGGGGAAAAATATGAGATCTTTTATTATCCTGTTACTAAAAATACCACCATTCATGTGCCGACTAATCTTCGTTATGAGATATCAGGAAACAATATAGACGGTGTAATTGTGACAGTGTTTCCCGGATCAACACATACTAATTCAAGGAGGTAAGGATGGCGGAATGAAACCAACGAAATTAATGAACAGCATTATTGTACTAGCACTTTTGGGGTAACGTTAGCTTTTTAATTTAAAACCCACGTTAACTAGGACATTGCTATACTAATGATACAACTTAAACAAAAGAATTAGAGGAAATTATATTGGGAAAAATATTATCTAGAGGATTGCTAGCTTTATATTTAGTGACACTAATCTGGTTAGTGTTATTCAAATTACAATACAATATTTTATCAGTATTTAATTATCATCAAAGAAGTCTTAACTTGACTCCATTTACTGCTACTGGGAATTTCAGAGAGATGATAGATAATGTTATAATCTTTATTCCATTTGGCTTGCTTTTGAATGTCAATTTTAAAGAAATCGGATTTTTACCTAAGTTTGCTTTTGTACTGGTTTTAAGTCTTACTTTTGAAATAATTCAATTTATCTTCGCTATTGGAGCGACAGACATAACAGATGTAATTACAAATACTGTTGGAGGCTTTCTTGGACTGAAATTATATGGTTTAAGCAATAAGCATATGAATCAAAAAAAATTAGACAGAGTTATTATTTTTGTAGGTATACTTTTGCTCGTATTATTGCTCGTTTACCGTACCCATTTAAGAATAAATTACGTGTAAGATGTCTAAATCAAGCAATCTGATCTTTCATACACATAAAGATATTGAATGAATTGGATTAGATGGAAAACGGGATGTGGGGAAACTCGCCCGTAGGTGTGAAGTGAGGGGAAAACCGGTGATAAAGTAAAAAGCTTACCTAACACTATAGTAACAAAGAAAGCCCAATTATCAATTTTAGTGCTGAGGAATTGGTCTCTTTAATAAATTTCCTTAACGTTGTAAATCCGCATTTTCCTGACGGTACCCCTGCTTGTAAAGGGATCATAACGTAATCACTCGCCACGATTGCATTATTTGTATAAACGCTTGGCGTTGGTACAGTATCAATAATAATGAGATCATAGTCACTTTTTAAAGGTGCTAAAAGAGTAGCAAGCAATCTACTTTCATTTTCAAAAGTCCATGAGCGAGTTAATTTTGGCAGTAACATCAAATCAAACGTGCCAGGGATCAAGTCTAAATTATCAGTCAAATGAACAATAGAAGAAGCCAAGTTTCCATTTTTCAAGCCTTCATAAAAATTGACACGTGGCAATTCTACCTCAAAAGTTTTTGCTAAGTCTTTTGTCAATGTTGCCTGTAAGTCCTTATCGATCATTAAAACTTTTAAATTCAATTTGTCTGTCAAGTAAGCAAACATAGTCGATAATTTGGACTTTCCAACACCACCTTTAAAGTAATTATTCAAGATAATAATTGCTTCATTTTTATTGTTTAAAATACGTCTTAATTCTTCAAGTATTTTTAGTTTTTCCTTCTCCATAACTACGCCCCATTCTTTTTTTGTATAGTAATATTGTATCATTAAGAATCACAAATCACAAGTGATTTGTGATTAATCACTTGTGATTTGTGATAAGTGATTTGTGATTAATATATAAAAGCCCTCTTTAAAGGGCTTTTATGTTTATTTTGAAAAAGAGATAAAATCAATATATCCCTTTTCCCCAATTTTTACAACGGCATTGTAGGGCTTTTTCTCTTTGTTTTTGATTCCTTTTACCAGGGTTTCTTTTCCCTCCAGTAATTCTTTTACATTCGTTTTGGTTAGTTTTTTCTTTCTAAAATGTTCAGCTAAAGTAAACTTACATTCAGGATAATTTGAACAACCATAAAACGATTTTTTTAATACAATATTGTTGCCACACTTAGGACATTTTCCTACAAGGGGTCCCGAGCGCTTAGTGGGAATTTGTACCCCTTATCGATACAAATTCCCCGTAGGCGCTAGGGACCTCTTTAGCTTCTTGGAAGCTGTCAGTAGTATATCTAATAATTTATCTCCATTCCCTTTAGTAACGTGTAACTTTCCAAATTTAAAAAAGCGACTCATAGAATTATTTCCTCCCGTTAAATAATAGATAACTATTAAAAATAGACAATACTTGCTCATAAGTAATGGTACTTAAATTGTTTACTTTGGCGTGTTTCATTGCTTGATGAAACTGATTTTTAGTAAACAGTTGACGATATTCTCGATTGACCCATTTTGAAACAAAGTACGTATATAGCTTCCAATATTTATCTGGAACATCTGTGGTATGGCGGGTAAGTTTTATTAAGACACTGTTTACTTTTGGTTTAGGATGAAAGCATTCCGCTGGCAGCTTAAGCAATTGCTGAATCGAGACTTGAGTGTGCAAGAGCAACCCTAGTGTTCGGTGAATATCCAAGGTACGCTTGTAGAATCCTTCTTCAACAATCAGATAGATGTCAGACGCACGGCTTTCAAAAACCACTTTTTTAATAATTTGTGTGCTTAAATGGTAAGGAATATTCCCAACAATTTTATACCTCTGTTTGTTAGGGAATTGAAACTGTAGAATATCTTGGTGAATTAAAGTGACACGAGTATTCAGTTTTAATTTTTCTGACGATAAGTTGAATAGATGACTGTCTAATTCAATAGACGTTACCTGTTTACTTATTTTAGCCAGTTTCGTCGTTAAATGCCCTTTACCTGTTCCAATTTCGTAAACGGTATCGGTTTCTTTTAAATTCAATTGTTTTATTATTTGGTTGAGTACTTTTTCACTCGTTAAAAAGTTTTGAGAATATTTTATATTTTTGTTCATGTAATCTCTCCTGAAGTGATTACATCTATAAACAAATACAGAAGTTAAACGATTTGTTTGTAATTTTAGTTATCTGTTTAAAAAGTCATAAGATTAGTCACTGGTAGGAATTAATCTAACGTATTTATTTATCTGCGTAATCACTGTTTTTAGTCTGTTTCAAAACAGTAGATGTTTTATCTACATTACGCATTTGGAATACCAACATGACGAATCCCTCCTTCTTAATTACAAATTTTTAGCATCTAATTTAACTTCAATTCCTATTATACAAAATTTTAAGATAATGCACTATCAACACACTCTTAAGTTTGCTTCTAAGTCTTATTTCCATAACTTCTTTTACGTTTCCGCCATTCTTTGCTGTTTCGATTTTTATGATATGGTGCAAGTCAGCACGAACACGAACCGTCTTATCTCCCATTATATCTTTTTTTGCACTGATTGGTGTATCATTTCGTTTTTCTTTTTGTGCGCCTAAATTTCCCACAATCACTCACTTCTTTCTATTTCTTCTTATTCTTATTTTATCATCAACAATCACAAATCACTTGTGATTTGTGATAAGTGATTTGTGATAAGTGATTTGTGATAAGTGATTTGTGATTAATATATAAAAGCCCTCTTTAAAGGGCTTTTATGTTTATTTTGAGAAAGATATAAAATCAATATATCCCTTTTCCCCAATTTTTACAACGGCATTGTAGGGCTTTTTCTCTTTGTTTTTGATTCCTTTTACCAGGGTTTCTTTTCCCTCCAGTAATTCTTTTACATTCGTTTTGGTTAGTTTTTTCTTTCTAAAATGTTCAGCTAAAGTAAACTTACATTCAGGATAATTTGAACAACCATAAAACGATTTTTTTAATACAATATTGTTGCCACACTTAGGACATTTTCCTACAATACTTTTTTCTGCTTCTTTTTCTTTCTGTTCCTGGTAATCAGAAAAATTTAGTTTTTCTATATCGTTAGGTACAGCTTCCAGTAAATGAACAATGAATTTTTTGATATTCGTAATAAAGTTCTCTTGATTGCCTTCTCTTTTACCGATTTTTTTTAAATACGTTTCCCATTTAGCCGTCATTTCAGCACTCGTTAAAAGGTGCTGACTTTCAACTGCCTGGCACAATAATTTTCCTTTTTCAGTTACAACAAGCTTATTCTTAATCACATGGATATATTCTTTTTGTTTTAACGCTTCAATAATGCTTGCTCTTGTCGCTTCTGTTCCAATCCCCTCAACTTCTTGTAAAATCTTGATTGCTTCTTCATCATCAACCGTTTTATTCGCCGTTTTCATAGCAGTTAATAATGTACCCTCTGTAAAAGCTTTTGGCGGTTGCGTTTCTTTTTCAACACTCTTAACACCAACTTCGGCACGTTCGCCAATGATAACGAGTGGTAACGTTTGAACGTCCTCTTTTTCTTCTTTGGTTTGTTGTTTGAAAAGAATTTTCCACCCTTCTTGCTTTGGTGTCTTTCCGATCGATTGAAACAGCAAATCAGCTACTTTCGTTTGTATCTTGGTTTCTTCATACAAGTAATCAGGTAAAAACATGGCAACGGTCGTTTTAACGACTAAAGCATAAATTTTTCGTTGTAAATCGTCCATTTTCGCTAATGCAGATTCGGTAGGTACTTGTTTTGTTGGGATAATGGCGTGGTGTTCCTGTACCTTACTACCGTCCACATAACGCTTTCTAGGCTCTGTTTGAACCATTTCAAGATCAAGTCCTAAAAAACCGCTATATTTGCCAAAATTCGCTTTTAAATAAGCAAATTCGTTCTCTGTAATAAATGGTGTATCTGTTCTTGGATAACTCAATAATTTTGCTTCATACAGTCCTTGCATAGCTTTTAAAGTTTGGCTCGCTGTCGCTTTATAAAGCTGATTGACTTTTGATTGCAAACTACTTAAAGAAAACAAACTCGGACTATTCGTTTTCTTCTCTTTGGTTTGAACATCAGCAATTATCCCCTCTTGATTGCCTATTTTAGCTTGTTTAGAAGAAACAAAAGCTAAAAGCTCCTCTTGGGTTTTAAAACGCTGTGTGGGGCTTAGAACGCCCTTAAACGACCCTTGGTTTACTTTTATACTAGCTTCCACCTCGAAAAAAGGTTCTTTTTTAAAATTCTCTATGGCTTCCTGGCGCTGAAAAATAAGGTATAAGGTGGGCGTTTGAACACGTCCTAGTGAAAATGTACCTTGTACGCCCTTCTGTTGTAAATTTAACGTATACAAAGGGCTTGCGTTCATGCCGATCAACCAATCGGCAATTTGGCGTGTTTGCGCTTCTTGATAAAAGGGATAGTAATTCATTCCAGGTTGCAAATTTTGAAAACCGCTTCGGATTACATCTTTTTCTAAGCTATTGATCCATAGTCTTTTAAATGTTTTATCTTTTGAAAAGGCATTTGCTTTATGGATAATCGACCAGGCGATATTTTCACCTTCTCTGTCGCTATCTGTTGCAACAATAATTGTATTTGCCTTTTTGAGAAGTTCTGCAACAATTTTAAACTGCTTTCCCTTATCTTTTGCAACTTCAAAATCGTATCGATCAGGAAAAATCGGCAAAGATTCAAGTTTCCAATTTTGCCACTTTTCGTCATAATGACCTGGTTCTGCTAATTCCACTAAATGCCCAAAACCAAAGGTGATAAACGTTTCATCTGTAAATAGTGGGTCTTTGATCTCAAAATAACCGTCTTTTTTGGTGCTTTGTTTTAAAGAACTTGCGTAGGCTAATGCCTGGCTTGGTTTTTCAGCTAAAATAACCGTACTCATTAACTATCCCTCTTTTCATTGTTTTTTCTTTGATCGACTGTCACGTTATATCTTGCTCGATACCTTCTAAACGTTCGGCGATTGATTCCAGTTTGTTCTTCAACTTCTTTATCGGATAAACCATTCAAAAACAAATCGAAAGCATGCTTTAAACGTGGATCATTTTCTTTAAATTTATGCTGACGACCTTTGAATTTGCCTTTTTTCTTAGCAATTTCGATTCCTTGTGCCTGACGTTCCTTAATTTTTTTTCGTTCTGATTCTGCTTGATACTTGTACAATTCAATGACAAGGCTATTAATCAAACGCCTTAAATTTTCATCTTCAATCCCATTCATTGAGGGTAAATTTAAGACTTCCAGGGTTGCCCCCTTAATTTGAATTTGATTCATCAATTCTGTTAATTCTTTATTATTTCGTCCTAATCGATCTAATTCAGTAACAATAACAATATCCCCTTCACGAATATAGTTAAGCATAGCTTGTAATTGTGGGCGTTCGACCGATTGACCGCTTAATTTGTCTGAAAAGACCTTAGAAACGCCCTGTAACGCTTGTAATTGCCGATCTAAGTTCTGTTCTTTGCTACTGACACGTGCATAACCAATTTTAGCCATTTTCAACCAACCTCTAAAATTCTCTCGGTTGCAATAACCAATCAGCAATATCTACTTTTTCAATTTCAAATTGCTTATCAGAAATTGTCTTTTCGTAAGCGATAAAATCTTGCGCATATTGTTGCTCATTAAAAATAGCCACCACTTCGTCATTTTCTAAAACTCGATAAATAAATTTTTTCATTTTACTCCTCCTATTATGCCCAACTTAAATGACCTATTCACCAAGTCAATTATACTGCTAAAATCATATTAGGACAAATAGGTATACTTTAATGTCCTATATAAAATAAAAGTTCAAAAGGTAAGTGTGTGCTTCGCTCCCACTGCCCATCGACGTTTTAGTAGCCTTTCCCTCACTTCGTTCAGTCCAAGCTAACTAAAAATTTTCGGGCTACTCTCTCCTTTGCCCTAAAAAAATAAATCAAAACGCAGTCTTTTAATATCTTCTAGTTAATCAAACGAAAAACAAGAACGAAAAACAAAGGCCTCATCGTCGCAAAGAGGGCAAAAATCTCTTAAAGGGATTTTTGCCCTCTTTGCGACGATGAGGTCTACTTGGAATTTCTTCTATCAAATTAATCTTAAGTAAATTTTCAATCGCTCCATACATAGTTCCTGCTGCTACCTTAACTGATCCATCACTTAACTTATCAATTTCTTGAATAATAGCATATCCATGAACGGGTGTAGTTAAAACTAAAATAATATAAAAAAGTTCTTTCCGTTAAAGGTAAATATGGATTTCTAATCATACAAAGAAAGTCAAGTATTAGAAAAAAGTTCACTAGGATAATAGTCTAAGATTCTATTAAAAATTCAAAAGATCAAGTGTTCACTTCGCTCTCACTGCCCTCGACGTTTTAGTAGCCTTTCCATAACTTCGTTCAGTCTAAGCCAACTAAAAGTTTTCGTGCTACTCTCTCCTTCACCCTAAAAAATAAATCGAGTTGTGTGTCTGTTTTCGGCCATTTTGATATCTTATTTAAACTTTCTTGAATAAATGTACGCTCTAAACGAGGTCACTGGAACATCCGTTTCAAGCCTTTCGTGTGAGAATGATGAAAAAGCTGCAATTAAAAGGGCTCAAAAATGAAGCACAGAAACTGAAAGTAAATTGGCGTTTCTTAACTAAAAACAGATGGAATATTAAAAAACTTGGTGTAGTTTCCGTGCACCTAAATTCCCACTTCTTACAGAAAGTTTAGACGAAGAATTTAGAAAAAACTACAAAATTTACTCAAATATAACGAAGGTATACGAAGTGCATTGATTTATCCCCATACCAATGACAAAATAGAAGCTAAGAATACCCATATTAAACAATGAAACGTGTATCTTATGGATTTAAATCATTTGATAACATGAGCATTTTTTATTTGACTTCTAGCATTCTTTCTTCTTTTAACATAACTTTTTTCTTATTTATCTTCCAAATCTTGGATGGCCTCTTTTTTTTCTTCAAACCAAACTGCACCAACCAACTCTTGCCCAATTTCAAACGATAGCAATCCCCTGGTAGATCGGTAAAAGTGACTTGTCCGGTTTGATCTGTTAGTTCTTGATAGGCTTTTCCATTACGCCGCAGGGCTTTTTTCCCTTTTTTATCATAGAGTGCGATTGGCGTATGTTCTGCCACGCCTTCTAAGCAAACAGTGAAATCAAAACGCACTTTCCGCAATCGGTAACGGGCGATCACATGATATAATTGATAAATAGCGGCTAAGATCAACAGGGCCGTCACCGCCAAGATAGCGATTTGTTTCAACTTACGAAAACGATCGCCTTTGACTTGTTTTTTCTCGGCAGCCGGTGTATATGGCACGCGTTTTCCTGTGACTAACAAACGGTGACTATTGATCATATAAGGGGTACAGGTCATGAGCGTCACCAAGTCTTGGCCTGGTTCGATCTTTAAAACCGAAGTCTGATCTGGCGTCACGACTTGGCTGTCAAACACTTCATAAGCCAAGGTTTCCCCTAAGACATTTAGCAGAAAAATATCACCGTTTTTAAGCTCCGGCAGATTGGTGAAGAGTTCCCGTTCTGGCAAGCCACGATGAGCCGAGATCACCGCATGGGTACTTGCGCCACCAACAGGAAAGGACGTGCCATCTAGGACCGTCGCACCTTGTTCCAATAAATCATCATTGGTCGTATCAAATAGCGGTAACTCAATGGCCAAATCAGGAAGATTGATGGTCCCAATCAAATGCTTTTTGTAATAAGCAGCTGAAACCGTACCACCATTCGGATTCGCAAACGGATCGGCACCCGGAGCTAACCCGCTGTCGCTCAATTTATTATTTTCTTCCGCCAGTCGCTTGCGTTCGGCTTCAAATTCTTTCTGGCTTTCCTTCAAATAGCGATCGACGCGCACTTGATCGATCACATTATTCAACGCATCGACATAAAAGGGATAGAGCATGGTCAAGATGCCGACCATAAAAATGAGGATGATCGCAATTTGCGAGATCACTTGCCGATTTTTCTTCATTTTTTCGCTCCATTCTCCAGATAATAAGTAACTTTCTTACCGTGCTTTTTCTTCGTGACGCGGCTTAAAACAAACTGCCGATCTTTTAAACGGCGGACCTTGCCCTTAACTGGTTTTGTCGATCCATCGATCGCCTTGGCATAATAACGACCCCCTCTGATCTCAGGGAAAGACACCCATCCATCCACCTGGCTTACAGCAACTGGTTGGCTAGTGACATCTGTTGCCCAGCGTTTTTTACGGACTAAGGTAAAAGTCACGCCTGCTTTGGGTTGACCATTTTCCAATAAGTAAAAACAAAAGTCATAACTGTGTTTGCCACTTTGATAATAGACGAACTTGCGATACATCCAATAGAAAATCATGGCAAAGAAAAGCGGGATCAGTAGTAAATACAAGCGAAAACGCCGTTCGACCGCTTTTTTGGTACTGGTCACTTCCTCCGCCATTTCCTCCACATAAGGCACACGGTGTCCAGTGACTAATAAACGATGGGTATTGATGCCATAAGGTGTACAAGTCAATAAGGTCACCAAGTCCCGCCCCGGTTGGATGACCACTTTGTCGATATCCGACGGTAAAACGATCTGGATGTCATCGACCGCATAAGCCAATTTTTCCCCAGCAATGGTCAAATAAAAATCATCGCCAATCACCAACTTTTCTAAATCTGTAAAAAGTTTACGTTCCGTCAAGCCACTGTGGCCTGAGATCACCGAATGGGTACTATTGCCACCGATCGGATAAGACGTTCCTTGTAAAATCGTCGCGCCTTTTTCCAAAAGAGCAGCATTGGTTTCATCAAATAAAGGTAAGCTGACCGAAATTTTTGGAATATAGATAGCACCCACGGTATGCTCTTCATAATAGGCTTTACCCGGATCTTTGGCATCATCGACCGCATTTTCAAACGGGTCTTCTACCAGTCCCATGCCAGGAATATTGGTCATGTTCTTACTTTCAGCTAGCTCTTTATTTTTTTCGGCCATTTCTTGGTGCCTTTTTGCTTGTTCTTTGGTATTTGTTGCGGCCATCTCAGCCAAGTTTTTTTCCATCATCTTTTGGTCATAATAGGAATTCACCGCATTGGACAAAAAGGGATAGCTGAAAATAATGGCACCGGTCGTAAATAAAATCGCCATTAGCAGTTTTAAAATCAAATTGATCCGTTCATTTTTTTGGCGCTGATCCATGCTTGCACCTCCTTCTCCCTATTTAAAAGAAAGAAAAGGCAACTTCAAGAAATGAAGCTGCCTTTTGCTATTTTAAAACTATATCTTAGACTTCAGCTTGTGTTTTAGATTTCTTGAACCAAGCGTAAGCACCGATCATAAGAGCAGCACCGATAAGTAAGAAGGCATAGATCCCGTTACCACCTGTTGATGGAAGCAGACCTTTAGGCGTGTTAAGAACAGACTTTAGTTCTTGACTGCCATATTGACCGTGTTCAACAGTGAAATCGACATCTTCATCAAGTAACACATATTTATCACTTGAAGTCGCTTTTTCTTCTAATTGATAGTCACCATTTGTCAAACCAATTACTTTCAACTCACCTTTGTCGTCAGAAATGATTTTCGTTGCTTTTGCTTCATCAGTCGTCCATTCTTTAAAGATATATTCACCTTTAGTGTTTTTAGCATCTTCAAATATTGCAAAGTTAGAGCCTTGTTTTACGACAAATTCCGCACCAGATAAGGTTGCACCAGATTGCGAATCTTTTTTGACGAATTTATAACCACCTGTACCAAATTGTGTTGGAGGTGTAATTTTATCTTGAGGGTTGTTACCAATTGTTACTTGGGCACTATTGTTTACTAAATCATCAGGATTTACTTCAGCAGTTAATTTCATTTTGTAAGTAGCAATCAATTGACTACCAGCTAATTTTCCTACATTTTCACTTTGTTTCAAAGTAACAGTAAATCCGCCAGTTGCAGAATCTTCAGCTAATTCATAGTCAGTTCCAGCTACTAAACCAGTTGCTGCAAAAGAATCTTTTACATAAGCAAGTCCAGCAGTTGGCGTATCAGTTACAGAGTAAGTGACGCCATCTTCCAGAATGTCCGCAGGAATATTTAAAGTTAATTTATATTCGATTTCATCGCCAGTTGTAAGGTTATGATATAAAACATTTCCATCAGCATCCTTAACTTCAGTGAACTTATCTAAATTCGCAACTTCTTTTTTATCAGTCTTGGTTTCGTTCTTTGGATAGACTTGAACGTTGGTGTTGATTGTATCTGAATATTTGCCATCTTTAAACGTATAGATTGGCATTGCTAAAACGATTGGAGCGGCTTTTGTCGTTACGGAAACATTGCCTGGCGTGCTTGTTTCAACAAACATATAGACTTTATCTTTGTCGCCGTCTTTTAAAGCAAGTCCTTCAAAAGTTGTTTGACCATTGGCATCCGTTTTTTGTTCTGCTTTTGCTACAGTTGTGTAATCTGACGCATTATCAGCAATTTCTTTTGTTGCTTCTGCTTGTGACTTACCATCTGCAATCAGAGCAAGATAAGCATCTGTTACATCATAGGCTGTAAAGCCGGCTTCTTCAAGTGGATCTCCACCAAAGTCCATTTCTTCCCCAGTATTTTGCATGGAACCTTGTGCTGGAGCTTCGCCATCTTTCCAGATTCGTTTGTTGATCGTTACATTTGTCGTTGTTGCTTCAGCAGCACTTACTGTTTTCGCACCAAACACGCCGGTGAATAAAGGCACTACAAGTAGTGCTGCAAAAAGTGTTTTCCATAATTTCTTCATTTTCTAATCCCTCCTTTATTTTTTGTACAATATTCCAATAGACCTTAGTCTTTTGTACCTTTGATTAATTGTTTCGTACAGAGTGTTTCCGCCATAAAATGATCGCCGTACCGATCAAAAGAATCCCCAATATACCTAGGAAGGATTTTGCTTCACCTGTTTGTGGAAAGCGTTTCTTCGGTTTACTTGGTTTTTTAGGTTTAGTTGGTGTCACTGGCTTTTCAACGATTGTTTCCACATTTTTAGGATAAAGGTGAACGGTAGCTAATTCTTTGTCCGTATAGGTTTTACCGTCTGTGCTCATTTCATATACTGGTAAAGCCACTACTAAGGGTTCGGCCGCTTTTTCGACTTTTACCTTTTCAGGATCAGGCAATGCCGTTTCAACAATCAGGTAAACCGCATTTTTACCGCCACTGCTTTTAGGTAGTTGGGTAAATTTGATTGTGCCTTTTTCATCAGTCAGGCCTTGTTCTCTGATAATTTTTTGATAGTCAGCAACATTTTCTTGAATCATTTGAATAGTTGTTGTTTCGTCAGAGCCTTTGACCAATTTATAGTAATCCTCTGTAATGTCATAAATCGTAAAGCCGACCCCTTCGATTGGATCTTTGGTATCTTGATCGGCCGCTCCCGTATTTTGAATAGTTGCATCAGGTGCTTGGTCCCACAATTGTTTGTGGATCACAATATCGATCGTCCCGTCATCCGCAAAGGCTTGTTGCCCCGTAAAGATCCCTACCAGCAAAGTTGAAAGAAGTAAGGTGATTTTGATGAACAATGATTTATTCTTCATCTTAGTTCAACTCCTTTCGATTACGGTAGAAGTAGCAGATCGTAAGAGCACCCGCTGCTGTGACAAGAGCTAAGGCTACTATGATGAAAGTCTGTATACCTGATCCGCCGGTTGCTGGCAGTTGTCCTTTGGGTGTATTAGCAACCGTCAATTCGATGACGTTATTGTCCTCATCTTTTAGATTTACTTTGATAGCATCTTTATCAAGATCCTTACCATCATAAGTCACATTGCCGACAGTTCCGTCCGCATTTATAGTGACCTCGAAAGTCCCTTCTAAAAGGACAAACCCTTCTGGTGCTTTCGTTTCTTTGATAACGTAAGTTCCTGGACGAACACCGTAATGATTACCCGAAGCATCTAAAAACTGACCCGTTCCTTCATCATTGGTCTTCAGAGTAGCCAAAATCGTATTGGAATCCTCTTTTGTGGCTAAGCTGAATTCAGTATCTGCTAATGGTTTGTTGCTTTGCGAGTTCTTTTTAAGAATTGAAAAGTCAAAATCACGCAGTTCATTGTATTTGATTAAAACAATCTTATTATCACTCGTTAAATAGAAACCATCTGTCGTTGGTTTTGAGTTAGCGGTGATTTCTTTGCCATTTTCATCAAGTAGTTTCCCAGCGCTATCGATTTGGAACTTAAAGACTGTATCGTCTTTCTTATAGCCTGTCGGTACCTTCGTTTCTTCCAAGCTGTAATAGCCTGGTGCCAGGCTAGCAAAAGATTTGGCATCATTTCCGATCAAATCATCACCGACAACTTTACCATCATTCGTCCACTTATCGTCATATTGCTTCAACGTGAACTTCGCACCGTCTAATGTTTTACCACTATCTTTATTATATTTTTCAACCAATAAAGGACGTTTGGTAAACTCATTTTCAATGGTGTACTTGATAGTGTTGTCTTTGATTTCAATACCCGTTACAGCATCGTTGATGGTTACTTTACCTTCTGCACTAACGTTGACTTTCCAACTAGTTGTAGTAGCCGTATGTCCAGCTGGTGGTGTAACTTCTGTCAATGTATACTCAGTATTTAATTGCAGCTTGTACTTATCATCAGACAACGTATAGGTTCCATCCCCGTTGTCCTTAAGTTCAACGCCTGCATTTGGCAAACTACCTCCACTTAGTTTAAAGACTGCTCCTTTAAGAGGTGTCTTTCCTTGATCAGAAATTTTAGTGATCTCTAAAGCAAGTGGTGTGTAGATTTTTTTATTGGTCCAAATGGTTGTAGCAGCATTACTTGAAGATTCATAGCCATTGACCGTTGCTTCTTCAAAGCTATAAGCAAAATCATTCCCTTTATTGTTGAATTGTGGCAACCAAAGCGATTCAGTAGCTCCTTGTGTTTCGGCTACTTTTTCAATATTGGTCTTTTCCCAGACATTAGTATCTGTAGCAACATCGCTTTTAGAAAGACGAATAAAACCTTGCTTCCAAGAATTGCTCTCTGTGGTATCTTTTCGGTTCAAGGTGAAATTAAGAGAATCGGGACGTTTACTCGTATCCTTATCGTATTCTTCCCAAATCTTTTTCAGATCGAGTTTCACCCCCGGTGCCTTTGCGGAAGGAACGCCAAAGTCTACTTTATTATCCGGATTGTCTCCGTTTGGTGTCAAAGTTGTTTGACCATTCATCGGATACCATTTTTCCGGCGTGAAATCTTTATCTTCTGTATTGATACGCACTTGATAATGGATCTGAATTTCTTGATCTTTGCCTAAGTTCAACTCAGTAGTGGTCACTTTACCATTCGACTGGTTTACGGTCGGTAAATTCGTTACAGCACTATCCCCTGTACTGATGCTCTTCACAGTTGGAGTGCCTTCATAAGAGAACTGATCACCCAAAGGATCATTGATCGAACCATTGACTATGGTGTTGAAAGATTTCACTACATTTTTAGCTTCTTCATTCAAATAATCAGAAACATCGTCTGTTGTTTCAGCATCTTTGTATTTACCCGGTGTAGCGATAAGACTTGCTCTATCGCGAACTTGTTGTTCAGTTAAAAAATTTCCATCCTTACTCAGCTGAATTCCCAGCGTGTGGATAGTTAAGCCCGCATCTTTGGCGATTTTAGCTGCTCCTAATGTGGCCGGCCAAGTACTATCAATATTTGTTCTATTTCCCCAAGAACCAACCTCATAACTACGATTGAGTTTAGAGGTAGTGCCTGGTTCATCCAATCCATTACCAAATTCAGTAGCATAGGTAGTCCCATCAATCGTTTGCGCAGCGGTTACCTTCTTAGAAAAAGTAGGAACCCCATCGGTCAATACGATCATCATTTTGTTTTCATTGGAGCTTCCCGCAAGCATCTGCTGACCTTGCTCGATCCCGATTTGAGTGTAAGTGCCTCCTGTAAATTTTGGTTTTAAAGTATCATTGATTGCATTTATATGACTAGTATCCGAAACTTTACCTATCGGTACAGTAAGATAACCGTTAGCCCCTGTTACATATCCTGGACTAGAAAATCCGACTAAACCAACATTGACGTAATCCCCAATGCCTGCGTCTTTAATGGTTTGCAAGAAATTTTTCACACCATTTCTGGCTGCACCAGCACGATCATTCCAGCCGTTACTTTGACTCGATTCCATACTTCCTGACATATCCACTACCAAAACAATATCAACTGGTTTGATATCTTGTTGCTCATTACCTTTTACATTCAAATATACATCGTAAAGCCCTGGTTTACTCGTTTCTTTGGCATACTTCCGAATGGCAAAATCTGTTTGTTTTTCACCATACTGGATATAAGAATGTGTTGTGTCTGATGGATCGCCATTCCAGCTAGTTACACCATCCCAAGTGGCAAAGTTGCGTTCCTTGTTCCCTTGGTGGTTGATCACATTTGTTTGCCCAGCTGGTTGCCAGCTATTAGTCGGATAAGTTCCTTTTGTGGCATCTGTCGTATATTCTGGCGCAATATTGCTGTAATTAATGGAAGAAAATGCACTTATTCCACTAAGATATTCAAGATTGCTAGCGCCCACTGTTGCCGGCGAGGCATTTATCTCAGACGACGTTGCTTCACTGGCTTCTTCCGTTTGTGTCGTCGTTTCGGTCGCTTGGCTACTAGTGGTTTCTTCAGCTGTTGTCTGAGAAGTAGCACTTACTTCTGTCGTTTTTTGTGTAGCCACTGCTGGTAATTTCAACGCATGCGGACCTTCTACCGCACTAGTCAAAATATTCTTGTTAATAGTGACAGCTTGTGTTTCATCCGTTTTTGTTGCATCGGCTTGAATTTCAAGAGCTACCTTGGAGACATTTAGCACCGTTGTAAATGAAAGAGAACCCTGCGATTGTTTCGAAAAATCTTTTTCCGCAAACCATTGGTCATCATTAGTAGCAAAACTGGCATCTTCATTAAAAGCTATTGCTTCTCCATCAGCCGTCACTTTGAATTTCAGTGCTTGATCATTGCCATCACTTGCGACATCTTTTTCATACTGTAATTTCCAATTTAAAGAATTTCCATCTGATGAAACAGAGGAACTGACTTTTAAACCTGATTGATCTACGATTTTATCCGGCTGAGTTTCTATAGCCTGTGCGATACTCGAATAAGCAGTCAAGATTTGCGGGATAAAGCCCATCAAAATAGCAACCATCATAAACCAGACCGATTTTTTCTTCTTCATTTCTTCCCTCCTCTAAAAAACATGATATCTATTCTTAAACAAAATTTAAATAGTACTACCTAAGATTTGATACTTCCATCTAAATTATAAACAATTTATAGCGCTAATACTAATGTTATGCTTGCATTGCTTCCAAACGTTTTTTCTTGACTTCAATAAACAATGAGTCTTGCTTTTTTCATAGACGGTATCATCGGCACGTTGGTAAAAAGCTTAGACGACGCATTCTTTGTCTTTTGGCAATTGAGAAAATACTGTATAAAAATTTTTTGAATGCTTTTTTATGATGGCTTCACAGTATAAAAATCATTATCGTATTCATCAAAGACGCTTAATCATTTAACGATCATCTTTTAACAACTCCTCCACAGCTAACTTAGCACTTAGGATCACGATTGGGACACCCGATCCCGGATAAATACTTCTGCATAATCAAATTTATTAAATAATGGCTTTGCGCCAAGGCTAGTTTTAAACCAAATGTCGTACATTTGTAAGCATTGAACCGATCATTAAGAGTATCTGCCGTATACATTTTTTCATACACCATGTGTTCATCGATATCCATAAAGATGTTCGTTTTTTCTTTCAGTAAACCAATGATCTGCTGACGGTAGCTTTGGATCGTTTCATCAGTTCACTGATAAAATTTAGATAATTCAGGCACTAAGACCTAAATATAAGAACCTTCTTGTCCATTAGGTAATAAGGAAACATCTTTCAAGATTGGTCAATACAAGTAGAAGGAGGAACAGGCTGGTAATTTACTAGCCTCGAAGAGATCATATACATTAAGTTCGAAATCATTGACAAAACAAATGCTGTCGAGTCCACAATCATCATATTTTTTTCCATCCTAAATAAAATAAGAAACAATAATAATCTATTGAAGCGATTTTTTGATTGGTATATTTTATATATTCTTAATTGTCAAATTAAGTTAGACAAATCATCAATACTTACGTAACTCAAAAATACTTCCAAAGGTGTTCGATAATTCAGTGATTTTCTAGGAATATTATTTCGTTTCGATGCGACAGATTGAATAAAAGATTCATCTACTGAATTGAAATCCATAGATTTCAATAAACCATCTCTACGTAACAATCCGTTAGAATTCTCGTTTAGGCCTCTTTGAGACGGCGTTCCTGGATCAGCGAAATAAATGGCAATATCATTGGCATTACTGATCTGTTTCCAATTTGAAAATTCCTTTCCACAATCAAAAGTGATGGATTTGAATAGATTTTTCGGTACAGATTCAAACCAATGATTTAATTTGTTTTCAATATCAATCGCTTGTCTACCACACGGTTGCAATGTGATGATAACTTTTGATAATCGTTCAACTAAGGTAATTACAGCACTTTTATGTTTCAAACCTACGATAGTGTCACCTTCAAGGTGACCAAACTCATTATGTCCTTGTTTCAGCAATATTTTCGTCGCTCGTTTACTGCGCATCCCAGATTGGCACACTACGTAGACTTGACCCTTCGGGGTATAGGTAGAAACTTTAGCCAATGGAATATTTTTTGCACCTGGAATATGACCAATTTTGAATTCATGCGGTTCTCTCACATCAATAATTTGCGGCTTTTCGGATAATTTATTCTCCAGTTCAGTAGTTGAAATCGTAGGTGTTTTTTTGAAAAACATATTTTTCCTCCTCATAATAGTAATTATTCTGCTGTTACTTTTTCCATTAAATACTCTTTTAGTACTTCTTTTGGTTGGTAGCCAACTATTTTTTCAATAGGCTGACCATCTTTATATAAAACCATGGTAGGAATGCTCATAATGCCCAGTTGACTAGCTATTACATTGTTTTCGTCAATGTTCAACTTTGCAATTTTAATTTCAGGTGCAAATTCTGCTTCTAATTCTTCTAATACTGGTCCTAACATCTTACATGGCCCGCACCAAGGAGCCCAAAAATCGACTAATGTAATACCCTCTTTTACTTCTGATGCTAATGTTATATCAGTTACTTTTACTGTCATTTGATTGTTCATCTCCTTTTATCTTATGTCTGTTATTTCTTTTCAATGAAAATGTACTTGGCACTGGATCATATCCGCCTTTAACAAATGGATGACACCGCATAATACGTGCTGCTCCCATTAGAGACCCTTTTGCTGCTCCGTGTTTTTCAATCGCATCAACAGCATAGTGCGAGCAGGTGGGATAATAACGGCAACTCGGTGGAAACAACGGCGAAATTCCTTTTTGATAACCTTTTATACTTAATAAAATGATATTTTTCATTTATATACCCCCATGCATATTTTTTGTAAAGCATTTTTCAAAAAGAATAAAAACGACCATAATATGTCGGTATTTCCGAATCTTGTATTAAGAGCTAGTGGATAAAGTTACATGACCTTCCTCCCTATGGGCAAAAAAAACTATAGAGGACACTTTTTTTAGTGTCCTCTATAGGGGTCCATTTTAGTTCACGAGAAAGTCTTTTTTATATTTATTTAGCAGCGTCCACTACTTCTTTTAATGTTGATTCAACTTCTCTAGCAATCATTGTCAAATTATCATCTTTGATAATAGTGTCCATGATTTGGAATTCTTATTGGATAGAAATTTCTTTCTAGAACATGATTTCGTCGAAAGTTCTCATTGGTTGAGGATAGGCATGTTCAAAACAATCAGTCCGATATCCTTTTAATCCAGTTGCTGCACTATATAAAAAATTTCATCATAGTTTCGCCCTAGTCGTTCCAAAGATTCGATGACAAAAATATCCTTCTTCCTTAAAAAATGAAGTTCTTTTTGCAATTATTCTCGTGAGGTCTTCTTTTAACTACATAAAATTGTAACCACTGGTTTTAAGAGTAGTGTATCATCCCAAATCATATAATTAATTGACTGCGATTGTTATAAAACTCACGGTAAGCCATATAACTAGCAATAAATGAAGAAATCGCAGTAACTGAAATCAACATAAACATCACAACAATTTGGTAACGAATCGCTTGAACAGGATCAATTCCCGCAAAAATCAACCCTGACATCATACCTGGTAGGCTGACAAGTCCAACCGTTTTTGTTCGGTCAATAGAAGGAGCCATGCCCGTTTTGACGCTTTCTCTTACAATACTCATGGACGCTTGTTTTTTATTGGCTCCCAATGCCAATTTTTCCAATACCTGTTGGCGTTGGTCCGTAAATTTTGAATTCAAAGACCGATAGGTCACTCCAATCGCAGTCATGGCGTTGCTGGCAATCATGCCTGTAATTGGAACGATTTGGGAAGGGGTCCAGTCAATGACTCCTGAAAAAACAAGAATGAGTAAGGACAAGGCTGTTCCTACTCCAATAGCCGTCGTTGAAATTTTAAAAGAGCGGTTGATCCCCTCACTGCGTGTATGGGCGTTATAAGAAGCGTTGAACACAATGAACAAAACCATCGCTAAAGTGAGAAAGTTGTTATCCACTCGTAATACGTAGCTCAATACATATCCAATAAGGACTAATTGAACGACAGCGCGAATTCCCGCAATAAAAATGTCGTTTCCTAATCCCAATTTCTCTTTGTAATCAATCAACAAGGCAACTATCAAGAGGACAGAGGATAAAAGCAAAGAAAGATTACTGATTTCCAAATTGTTTGTCATTTCGATTCCTCCATTTTTCCACCTTTGATAGTAATCAGACGAGAAGCTTGGTCGATTTCTTCCTGGTTGTGAGTGACGGCCAACACCGTAGTTTGTTGGTCTTTCATCATGTCTCGGACTAAATCAAGGATAATCGCTCTGTTTTCTTGGTCCAATGAACTGGTAACTTCATCCAGGAGCAACACTTTCGGTTGATACATCAAATTTCGGACCAATGCAACCCGTTGTTTTTCCCCTCCTGATAGTTCCTTGACCTCTTTCGATAAGTAAGTTTCAGGTATTTGAACTCGTTCTAACAATTTTTTTGCACGTTCCCGATCAAATCCTTCTTCTCTTATGCGGGCAGGAAAAGACAAGTTCTCTTGAACTGTCTCATCGAATAGAGAAGCGTTTTGAAAGAAATAAGAGACTTCTTTTCTATACTCCACAGGATCGATTTTTTGCAGATCCGTACCTCGATAATAAATTTTTCCGGAAGTTGGGGAAAGCAGCGTACCAATTAATTTCAAAAGGGTACTTTTTCCACTTCCAGAAGGACCAGAAAAAACAATCACTTCCCCTTTGTTTACTGTAAAAGAGATATCTTGAAGGATTTGGTTTCCGTTTGCCTGAAAACCAACCTTCTCTAATTGAAACAATGAATCACTCATACCACTTCTCTCCTTTATAAAAAAGCCCTGCACCAGTGGACCATCCATACGGGTGCAGGGCTTTTGTTTCATCCTAGTGTACCTCAGTGTTCGTTTGGATCGTTTTTGGCGTCTTCATGAGTAGGGTGAACCGTTCCTTCAAGGTGATCTGGACCAGCATAAATGGTATACAGTCTGAGCGGCTTATCACCGGTGTTTTCGATGTTGTGCCACATGTCCGCCGGAACAAATACGGCGTCATCATCCATCACTTTTTGTTGAACATGTAAGTTATCTTTAGAAGGCCCCATTTTACACACGCCTTCTCCTTCTTCAATACGGATAAATTGGTCAATGCCTTCGTGCACTTCCAAACCGATGTCATCGCCCGGTTGAATGGACATTACGGTGACTTGCAGTTTACTGCCTGTCCAAATGGTCGTCCGGTAATTATCATTTCCTGTGGTGGCGTCTTCAATATTAATGATATACGGCTTCTTCCCATGATCCTTGTAGTCTATTTCCATCTTCCATTCCTCCTAGTCTTTGTACTGAAACAATGATACCTACTTCTTATTTATAATAATTCTAATTAATGGTACCACATCTAAAATTCTATGCAAAAAAATTAGCTTTTTGGAGAGCGATTCTAAACAAAGACCATATAACGCGCAATTACAATTGGTACCCCTTAATCCTCAGCACATAAAGGAAAAAATATGGAATCAAAAAATAACCGATATGTACTCTGGTTATGACTTGAATCAGGGAGAATTTCAGAGACGACACATCATACTTTTTTAGTTTGCACTTGTAAAATAACTAGCGTACATTAAGTTTATGCTCACTATCAAGCGTTGTCAATCCTTTAGACTCTTATCAATTTCGAAAGAAAGTAGCAAGGTTATTGATTGTGACTGTAAAAGTGGGGTGTTCCTATAAGCACATTAAACTATCTTCTCTAATTTATCATGCTATTTAAATTCTGCTTTTTCATGAGAATTTTTGTCCAAAACTTGTTAAAATGATTTTAAAAAATACTTACATACACAATCCCCAAAAGACACTAATGTCATTTCAGTCAAAAAAGATACCGCAGAAAATTTCCACCTGAGATTCAATACGATATTACTCTCTTGACAGCCAGCTTAATTCCTTAGTTGAATAGATTATTAAAGTGCACAAAAAAACAATGCGGCGTTTGTTATATTAGTGATAAGTAGTGATTGCTTGAATTCGATATCCGAAGACAACAACACGCAAAAAAAAGTTACAACCTTGTTGAACATCATGATGTTCAACAAGCTATCTTGCTATACAAGGATGTTTTAGAAACGAAAACAATAATTTGACACTAATCCATTTAAGAATGCTGCTTGAGAAATTTTTATCAAATGACACTACTCAAATTCCTAAAATCGATATCACTAAAGCCCTGGCTCTTATAAATCAAATCATAAGAAGCCACGTACCCGACTTCTTATGATTTCCAATTTTTCGCAGACTTTATGACCCCATTATCTATTGACCAGCTGCAAATAGTTAGTCAAAAACTACTTGCTGTTGACTTCAATGTCATGGACTCATTCAACCATTTTTACAAGAAATATTACCCTATCTGCTTGGGAAACTTATCTGACTGCTTAATGGACTTAGGGTACTTTGAAGAATCAAAACTCATATTGGAAAAACTAGCTTTCGTAGCAGACCATGTGGACTCTATCGAATTAAAAATGTGGGCACAATACCTAACAAACGTACTAAATATTTACATGGATGATCAATTTAATGAAAAACAGAATCGATTAAATAAATTAAATCAAATCGTAACAAATTGGCACAATTTATTGCCATCCAGTCATTTGGTAGAAGGTCTACACGGCGCTTTCCAACGTTTATCTGACAGAAACGTTGATCGTCCAAACAACATTCATATTCCACCTGTATACATTTTAAAGCCATAGGAAAAAGCCTAGTATCTATTGCTAGGCTCTTTTGTATACCTCTACACATTCATTTCCTTCTTCCAGCATTCATAAGACTCAACAGTTGCACTTTTTTTCATTCTCCTACAAATTCCACTAAACAACGACCACTTATAATCATCAAGAATAGCAGTACCTACTCCCCCTACTCCTAAGAAAAACACTAAAAGCAAATACAAAAATAGCATCATATTCGTCCATAACGATAAAAGAACCAATAAAAGAGAAACTAATCTGGCCGTAATAAAAGAAAGAATCAGAATACCATAATAGATTTTCAAAAGAACAGCCCATTCTTTGATCCTATTAAGCTCAGCTATTTCCTCCTCAATCATTCATCAATCCACCTGCTCTTTCTTCTTCTTGGGATCAATACTCTTTAAAAACCTCTCCTCCAACACCAATAAATGACGATAAACATCATCCATTGACAAGCCTGAAGAAAGGCTTAGACAATACAAAAAATCACAAGGCAACGTCTTTACGGTACGGTTTCTTGTTACCCAGCTTGCTACTGTACTCTGCTTATAGCCATGCAACTCACAAAATTGCTCTACTGTCAGACCTAACCGCGAAATAATAAACACATTGATCGGGTAGGGATATACAAAGGTATTGATACTCATAGTCAGAAAGACCTCCCACCATATTATTACGTTTGCGATAATAATACTACTCTTTCTTAAGAACAGCAAGCAAGGGAGAGAAAAAGAGGAACGTATCATAGATATAATGTAATAGGCAATTTGCACCTTTTAATTTCAGCCTGTATCGATCATGAACAGATCTGTTTGCACGCCGATCTTGTTGGGATCTATCAAGCGTTTCAGTGCTGTCTGGATAAACGTGTATTCTTTTCCAAAAGCTTCTGAGATCGCAGCGAAATAAGCCTCCCGGCTTTCTTTTTTTAGCCGGATAACGGAGCGCATCAATCCATGTATCGAAGCTAGCATAATGCCTCCATTACGACCAGCACGAACACGAAAATGAATTTTGTTCTCTTCTCTTAAATGCTTCAGTACTTTGTCCAGGGAACGTTTTGGGATCTTTAAACGTTTAGTTAACTCTTTTTTTGTAGAAATAATGTATGGTTGTTCTTCATAGGATTGCTCATTCAAATAGGACAGTAGATCTTCTGCCCATTCATGACTATGTGAATACTTGCGAACAGCTCTTTCTTTCTTGAATTTCCACCAACCCCGTTTTTTGTTGAATAGTTGCTCTTCAGAAAGATTGGCATCAACCCACTCTTGGCATAATAGGACAATTTTTTCTCTGTGCGCTGCTTGATATTTTCCGGAGTAAGCGGAACGAATGATTCTGGTTAATTCTCGATCAGATAAAGGGTTAGCCAAGCGGTCATTGAATTCTAACATCGTCAATTCACATGCTTCTACTTCGTATCCTGACGAAAAGTATGCCAAAGACAAGGTGAATATGACATTATTTCGACCGTATACGCCCTTTTCACCTTGTATTTTTTGACTTTTTAGCAACAGCTGGAACCAGGGTTCATCGACTTGACGAAATTCTTGAGTAGATGGTAATACAAAAACGTTCTTGATCTCCGCTTTTTTGTCCGCATCTTCTCTCATTGACCAGTCGATCCATTCTTCGAAACTATAACGATACTGTGGTTCAAAGAATAAAACATTCTCTTCAGAAGGCATTCGTGTGATCCCAAAATGATTGGCATTTACATCAACTGGAAACCGATAATCATTTGAAAATTTGTTTCTTAGATTTTTTGAGATCATTTTGGCCACATTGATCACTTTAAAATTTGATTTCTTCGTCACGTATGCAGGCTTGTCTAGTACATAGAAAGCTTGAAATCCATGCGGTGTACGTAGAATCATTGTCGGCATAAAGCCGATCTCGTGACTGGCCAAGATAATTTCTCCATAGTCAAAGTTTGGATCCAATGTGTCAAAATCAACAAAGAAAGTATTGATTTGACGCAAATTGTCCTCAGAATGACCTTTTGTAAACATTCTGGCTTCATCAGCATACGTTCCATAGCGAAATACATTTGGTGTCCAATGAGTGAATCGATTATTGTTTTCGATCACCCCTTCTTCTGAAGTGATCACTAGTCCAATCCCCTCGATCATGTGTTCCTTTGAACGGTACGCAAAAATAGCCCCCTTTCCTGACTGATCACTAAAAGAGACCGGTTTTAGGTGGCTGTTTTTATATTTAAATTTACGGATACCATTTTGTAATACCGTCGAATATACGACATCCAAAGAAGCTGCCATGACTGTTATTCCTTCCCAAACTAAAAGAGAACACAAATAATCTTAAAGATTTGTGTTCTCCCAATAGCTTAGAAGTCTCAAAGGAACGACAAAATAAGCGTATATATATTGAGTTGCTCGTCAAAAAATGGTAAAATAAACCTATAGGTTCGGATTGGTAGTCCGAATAGATTTATTCAAATCACATAAGTGGTTTCCAGCCACTCACATAATTTCCATGAGACGAACGAGAACACATAGTTGTTGTATGTGATTCAGATGAAGAAGTGAGGCCAAATTCACTTTTTTATCCGTCTCTTTTTTATATGTATTATTTATTTGAATATAACAAAACAGTTAAATTTGTACAAGAAGAAATTTTAATAAAGTATAAGTTATACTTAAATAAACCTCATATAAGTTATACCTAATTAGACATTATTGTATATCTTATACTTTAAATCACTTCATTAGGTAATAAAACGATACCTTCAAAATAAGCTTTCCCTGACAACAAATATTTTGTGACGCAAAAACATAAAGTATAAGTTATACTTTATGTTTTGGTAATCAGTAATAACTTATACTTTTATTGTTGAATGACTTAAAAAATTAAAGCTTATCAAATGCATCTTTTATTTCTTCTCTCAAGTGTTCCTCTTTCGCCACACCTAATTTTTGTGTAATATACGCTTCCGATAAAGTGTCAATAAGTTTTTCAAAGGTAATCCTCCCCTGCACTGATTGAAGTTCCTCAACGTAGTCTTGTAGTACGTTTAATTTTGACTCCAAAGCAGGAGATATTTTTTTGGGTTTTGTAACTTTAAATCTCTCATCTGTAATTTCTATAGGACGTCCTCGTTTTTTACTTGCTACTGAAGTAATCGCTTTTGGTTTCTTATTCATCAAAGAAGAGTATCCAAATTCGTTTTCTCCTCTAATTGATACAGATTTTTTCTTTTTTATTCCTGGTTGTAAGAGACCAGCATATTCTGTATCAACTTTGGTATCAACATTAAATTCTTTCCTTTCACTCATATTCTTTCCCTCCTAGCTATTCTTCAAATATTTTTCTGCGTGATTCAAGTTCGGCTAGTATTTTTATAAACGGTTCATGTGCCCTATAGTCCCATTGATCATAATTTCCGTTTCGATACTTTTTCAAAGATATTCCTTCTCTAGAATAACGTTTTAGTCGTTTTTGGAAATTAACAATATTCTTCGATACAGCGGATCCATATAAATCCATAGCCTCGCTCAATACACTTTTATCTAAATCATCGTCTGGTTCAAGCATGCATGCAATTATAGATATCACTTCAAGATCAATATCGTAGTTGTTAATCATAAATTTTTGGTACCCAACATATTTTCCAATTCCATCTAACGATTCCTCTTGTGTTTGAAAAGCTATTATACTATAATCAGAGGCCGCCATAGCATTATCTGAATATGCACTAATAGTTGGAGGCACATCAATAAAAATAGTCTCATAATTTTCTTTAATAGGTTCCAACAATTTTTCTAAAACCATGATTTGTTCTTTTTCATCTTCGAAGTTAGCAATAACATAGTTAGAAAACGATCTAAAACTTGTATCACATGCAATTAAATCTAGATTTTCCATAATCGGCGTTATACAAATTGAAAGATTTTCTTCGTTGATTCCATCAACTATTGTTTTATCAATATGATCTAAGTCAACAGTTCTTGCTAATATTTGTGAAGCGTTGGCTTGCGGATCAATATCTATTACCAGTGTTTTTTTCTTATTTACTACAGCATTATCAAAAGCTAGCATTGTAACTATCTTGGTTTTTCCTACTCCACCTTTAAAGTTCCCGACTGTATAAGTAGTTGCTGTCATATTTTTACCTACTTTCTTTAATCTTTATTTAAAGTATAACTTATATATTTATTTTATTCAATATTTATTTTATACTTTATATATTAAGTATAAGATATACTTAATATATTCAATATATCTGATATGTTTCATTTAATAGCAGATATATACTACAGATCCCTTGAATTAGTGTTCCGGCTGAAGTAAAAAACCATTCTGATAAAATTTAAAAATAATGTTTATGGTATAAGTTATACTTAATTAAACGTATAACTTATACTTTATTATTTAATATATAAGTTACACAAAATATATTTATTATTTCTGCTATATTTCATTTAATAGCAGATTCATACAACAAATTTCTTGATTCAGTGTTTGGCTGACGTAAAAAAATCATTCTGATAAAATTTCAAAATAACGTTTATGGTATAAGATATACTTAATTAAACGTATATCTTATACTTTATTATTTAATGTATAAGATATACTATAATTTATTGAAGACTAATCTATAATAATATTTTTAATCGTTGAATTTCCTTGACTAAAAAAACGAACATGTGTTCTAATGTGTATAAAACGTATCTTTTTTTAGAAAAGGTGATTTATCATGGTTATGCAATTTGGCGTAAACCCAAGGTTTGACTACACAAAAGAACCCTCACGGGATATTCTTTGTATCGATTGTAAGTCATTTTATGCGTCCGTAGAATGCGTAGAAAGAGGACTAAATCCTTTAAAGGCAAAGTTAGTTGTCATGTCCTATCCTTCAGACGATCCTTCTCAGCGAGGGAGTGGGTTGATCCTGGCATCGAGTCCGGCCGCAAAAAAGCCTATGGAATTTCTAATGTCAGTCGATCACGAGATCTTCCTTTTCCGTATCCGGAAGACCTCGTAATCGCACCACCGAGAATGGCACTGTATATGAGAAAGAATATGGAGATTAACAACATTTACAAGAAGTACGCTGACGAACAAAATCATTCCGTATACAGCATCGATGAGAGCTTCGTGGACGTCACAGACTCATTAAAGCTGTTCAGTGCAAAGGACGCAAGAGAGCTGGCGAGAATGATTCAAACAGACGTTTATCGACAAACTGGAATTTTCACAACGATCGGAATAGGTGACAATCCGCTCTTGGCCAAGTTCGCACTAGACCTCGAAAGTAAAAAAAATTCAGATATGAAAGCAGAATGGCGTTATGAAGACGTTCATCAAAAGCTTTGGTCAGTAGAAAACATTACAGACGTTTGGGGTATCGGACGTCGGACTGCAATCAGACTGAAGCGAATGGGTATATTTACTATGCATGATCTGGCACACGCAAATTACTATCAGCTGAAGCAAAATTTTGGTGTCTTAGGTACTCAACTATATGCACACAGCTGGGGCGTCGATCGATCATTCTTAGGTCAGAAATACAAAGTAAAATCTAAGTCGATAGGGAACAGTCAGGTGTTAAACCGTGATTATACACGTCGAAATGAAATAGAAATTGTAATCAAAGAAATGGCTGATCAAGTAGCAACAAGATTGAGAAGATCGGGAGCTAAAGCTGAAGTCATATCTTTGTGGATCGGATTTTCAATGGGCTATGTGGATCGATCAGGGAGTAGAGGGTTTCACCAGCAGGTTCTGTTGCAAAGTTTTCCAAAAAATCTATTTTAGTGTAAAATTGAGAAAAAAGACAGAGAGGACAGAGTAATGAATCATTTTAAAGACAAACAATTCAAAAAAGACGTCATTATTGTCGCTGTTGGTTACTACCTGCGTTACAATCTAAGCTATCGTGAAGTTCAGGAATTGTTATATGATCGTGGAATAAATGTTTGTCATACTACGATTTATCGTTGGGTGCAAGAGTACAGCAAAGTCCTCTATTATCTTTGGAAGAAGAAAAATAGACAATCCTTCTATTCATGGAAAATGGACGAAACCTATATCAAAATTAAGGGACGTTGGCATTATCTTTATCGTGCAATTGATGCGGACGGCTTAACCTTAGATATCTGGTTACGAAAGAAACGGGATACGCAAGCAGCCTATGCTTTCTTAAAACGACTCCATAAACAGTTTGGTGAGCCGAAAGCAATTGTGACCGATAAAGCACCTTCTCTTGGCTCCGCCTTTAGAAAGTTACAGAGTGTGGGTTTATATACTAAGACAGAGCACCGAACTGTGAAGTATCTTAACAATTTAATAGAACAAGACCATCGACCTATTAAACGACGAAATAAATTTTATCAAAGTCTCCGTACAGCCTCTTCCACGATTAAGGGCATGGAGACCATTCGAGGAATATATAAAAAGAACCGAAGAAATGGAACGCTCTTCGGCTTTTCGGTGTCTACTGAAATCAAGGTATTAATGGGAATAACAGCCTAAGATATTTGGAGTTCAGAGAGGGCGCGTTTGATTTTCAAACTTCGCAACAGAACCAACTGGTTCGTCTAAGAAAAAAATTCCTACTTCGCCTTTGCTATTTTTATAGAAGTAATCAATTTCTGCTATAGTTCCCGATCTATAATTATCAACTGGAGAGCCCAACTTATGGCCAAAAATCGCTAATAAAATATCGCTATTTTCTACAATTTGTTTATTAATAACACTTTGCCCAGAGCTATTATTTATATAAGTAGGAATCGCATTAGTTTCCCATCGTATAGGCATCAAAATCACTTTTGTATTATCTGTATTTTCTATATTCCATCTATATACGGTTTCTTCTACTTCATTCCTTTTTGCTGCTATATCACCTGGTGATGCTATAAATACTTTTATAAGATTTATGGTTTTCATTTATTGTACCTTTCTCTCTAGTTCTCTTTAAAGTAATTTTGGTATAAAATTTATTGTCTTTTACACTATAGTACAACCTTTATCTATCTAGTAAAAAAAGGCCCACTAAACTAATTGATTAGTTAGGAGCCTATTATAGATATATTTTCAACTCGCTTTTAAGCAAATTCTACTACCAGCTTTTTACCTAATGCCCTGGCGATATCATCAAGTTTATCGAAAGATACGTTATCCCCTCTCTCAATTCGAGCAATAGTAGATTGAGTTGTATGTGCTTTTTGTGCAAGCTCCGCTTGAGTTAGCCCTGCTTCCTCCCGAGCATGATAAAGAGCAACCGCAGTTTCGAGTTTTCTTCCTTCACGGTCATATGCTTCTGCAAAATCTTTATCTTTTTTCTTTTCTTCAATCAATTTTTTAATCATCATTTGTGAACCACTCCTCTCTAAGTTCTTTTGCATGCTTGAGTTCAGTTATTGGTGTTTTCTCCGTTTTTTTAGTAAATCCGTGAGTAATGACATACCTTCCATTGTCCACATGGAAATAGATGGCTCTTTGGATGTTTGATCCTACCTTACTTCTTAATTCGTACAAATTAGTGTCTAATTTTTTCACCCATTTCAACCGTTGAGCTACTAGCATCCCATTCTTTTCTGTTTCTTCTATTGTACGTAAAAGCTTCGCACTATCTTTTTTTGGTAATGTTTCCAACCATTCTAAAAATTCATCATGACCATTAGGTCTTTTAAATGTTTCAAAAGATATTTTTTCCATACCCAATTATATCATATATTGATTTTATATTATAGTATATAACATAAAAATTCGAATTGTATACTATAAAATATGCATTTTATTATCTATTTAATTCTTTATACTTAGTAAACAAATACTCGCACAAAACCATAGAAAAATTTGCAACAAGAATTGCTTCTTCTTCCTTAATTACTATTCTATTTGAGCCATGTGCATGAGCATCTCCTTGACTATTTCTCATTTCGAGTATTTTATCTGATAATGTATTGAGTGCTCCAACAAGGGCTTTGATTCTATTATCCATATCTTTTTCAGTTTTAATATTGAGGTGGCCAAATGCTTCTTTTCTTAATTCTTTTGACTTAAATAAATTAATATTAACACTCGGTCCTTCGGTATTTTCAATAATAAATTTTAGAACTTCATCTATTAAAGTATTTGCTTTTGTCAAAACAGAGTCAAAATCCTTGTTTTTAATATCTGTTTGAATCCTAATGGGTAGCTGCCGAATATAAAGTAAATCAATCTCGCTTGAAAATTTCATTTTTCTTAATGCAGTTGAAGTATCTTCTTTAAATACTTCCTCAAAAAGCAACTGAACTATGGGATTCATTTCAGTAGATTCATATTTTTTATCTCGATCCATAATACCTTTTAAAGATTGGATTAACCGATTCTTTAACGAATCATCAAATTGATCGTCAAGCAGAAACTTTTGAAAGGATACTCCCTTTGAGCCCCCATAATGATTTTGTATTTCAATCCCTACGATTTTCTTTGTAAATATGTTCCACGTTACATTAGTAAAGTCTAAAATATATCCCGCTGAACCAACTGAAAAATAAGTTGCTAATTGTTTTGCTTCGTCTATAGTCATCATTTACTTATACCTCTTAAATTGTATGTTGGATTATTTTCAAATAATTAATACCAAAGATACACTGTTCATATAAAAATGATATAATATTTGACTCATTGACTAATAGATTACTGTTGTAATACTTTGATAAAAGTTCGTTAAATTTCATAAATACATTTTCGGGTATTGATAATAGTCCTAAACCGTTGCTAAACATAATCTTATTCGCAATCAACAAGGCTGTACCCACATTGCCATTCCAGAATATTTGATTTTTCGAAATAAATAGAAACAGATGCAAAGCTTTTTCCGTCTCTGATATCTCTTGACTCATTATCTTGTGATATTGATTCTTTACATCATCTTCAGTTAATATTGGTGGCACATATCTTCCTTGAATAGTCGATACTTCTACCCCACCGGATCGTATTTCACCGGGAAAAAGCGCATCTTCCGCTGCAACGATCCGATTAATCCGCTTACTTGTCTCTAACAGGGGCTCCTGTACGTCATTTAAAAGCATTTCAAAGCCTCTTTTTAAGTTAACTACGGTCAGGACATCATATACAGCAACGTTATTGGTCCGATTATACTTAATAATCTCTTCTGTTTGTAATAGCGTTGTATTCAATCCTTCAAACTTTCCCGCATTATACACCAGTTCCACAATGTTTTTCTTCAATAAATACACCAATTCTTTGCGAGATAAGTGGTATTTATCAGGAAAGTTAGGCTGCTTTTCTTCGTTCATTTTCTCACCTATTTAATTTTTCCTTCTATTATATAGGGCGTTATTCTGTCATAGATCCAAACTCTTTACTGCGGTATCTTTGTCTTCCTGGGTGATCCCAATATAGCGTAAGGTCTCCCGTTGTGAAGAATGGTTTAGCAGCGACTGAATGATCTCTGTTTTGGTTCCTTGCTTGTACAAAAAATAGCCAAAGGTCTTACGCATCGAATGGGGACCAATTTCTTTCAACCCGACCGCCGTTCCTGCTTCATGAATGATCCGCCAAAGGCTTTGTCGGGTCAAAGGCGTATCTGCTCCTTTTCGACTTGGAAACAAATAATTACTGAAGTCTTGTGCTTGCAGCTGCTCAGTAAATTCTGATTGAACATAATCAAGAATCACTTTTCGCAATTTGTTCGAAATGAAGACCGAATTGTGTTTAGCTGTTTTTTGTTCCTTCATGGCCAGACGTTCTTTGACAATCACCCGGCCACGGGAAATTTCTAAAACGTCACTTAATTTTAACTGTCTTAAATCGGAGATTCGATACGCTGTATTGATCCCGATCGAAAAAAGCACCAAATTTCGTTGCCCATATTTTCCGGAAGCCAAAATGGCCTTCATGGCATCGATCTTTTTTTTGTCGCGAATCGGTTCCACGCTCTTCATTTTTAGTCCCCTCTCAAATGTTACTTAATATGATTATAACAGACAATAAGTCACATTTAAACAAGCTATAGAAAAAAGGCGCTAAAAGAAAAGTGATTTCCTCTTAGAGCCTCTAAGGATGGAGCGATTTTAACGAATGTGACAGAATCAGTTTGTGTCACATCAGTAAAATTTATGGAATATATTTAAGCAGATACTTTTTAATAGCACTTTTCTCAGAATGTCTTGCATAAGACCATTAAAATCAATGATTTTTATTCTCTACATTTGATATTTTATCTGATAGATAATCAGTGATCACCAAAAGCACACCAAACGTCAACATTACATCTGCAATATTAAATACAGGGAAATTTAGAAAATCAAGACGTAGCATGTCAACTACATAGCCAATCCTTATTCGATCTACTAAGTTTCCCAATGCACCTGCAATAATAAAATTCAGGCCACTCGTCAGAATCTTTTTTTTACTTTTTAACATTAGCCAACCCAACATAGCGATTATGGGCACCGATATAACAATCAATAAGTTTGTATTATTACTCAAAATCCCCCAAGCTGCCCCACTATTTTGAATATAGGTCAGTGAAAAAATATCGGGAATAATGACTCTTTCTTCATATAATGCAAAAATATTAACTGTCAATAATTTAGCAATCTGATCTACACTTAGAAGAACGAATATTGATATTACACTTACAAATAACATGAAAGCCCTCATCATCTAAATATTTATTTATTGAATAAATTTGAAAGTTTTTCCCATAACAACAATATAGTTTCCTTGTTATTAAAAAAAGGTATTTGCACAGTATCTAAATTTTCAAATAATCCAGCTGCCTGATCATAATAATCTGCTAAGAATGTAGCTTGTTCATTCAAAAGAGCATTTGCTTCTTCAATATTGCCATTAGCTATTAGATCTTTGATTGTTTGTAAAATTTCTTCTCTATTCATTGAGTTCCTCCGTATCAAAATATTTACCTCAATTACTTAACACATCAGCTAATAATCACAAATTAACACTGATAAAGATAAATGATACTATAATTAAAACTAGGAATATTTGAGTTAAACAGCCTAAGCAGCCTCTGTTACTTCTATAGGAACCATGATTACCATGATGTTCTTTTTTGTAAGTGTTACTTTTATGGTGGTCATCTCTATAATAATCTTTTTTGTGATGGTGTCCCACAAAATTCACCCTCTTCCATAGTGTGTTCAAACAGAACTTTTAAAATAGTTTTTATATGTTCATCATTCAAGGAGTAGTACATATACTTTCCTTTACGCTCTGCTGAAACCATCCTATTACTTTTCAACTTAGAAAGATGATGCGATGTTGCTGTGTGTGATCTTTGGACCAATGACTGTAATTCAGAGACATTTCTTTCTTGTTTCGACAAAAAAAACAGTATTTTTAGTCTGGTTCGATCATTGAGTACTTTTACGATTTTCTGGGCTCCCTCAACTGATCTTTCTAAATCCTTATTTTTCATTTAGAATCTCCGTCCTATAATTTTCACATTTCTTTTTGAGGAATTAATAATCTCAATCCGTTAAAAATAACCAACACAGTACTTCCTTCGTGAGCTAAAACTCCTATTCCTATAGTCATTTTACCTAAAAAGTTTAATGATATTAATAGCAACACAATAAACATTGAAAAGATAATATTCTGCCAGACAATTTTATTTAATCGTCTAGATACTTTATGAGCATAAACTAAATTCGATATGTCATTCTTCATTAGAACCACATCCGCTACATCGATAGCAACATCCGTTCCATCGCCCATAGCAATTCCTACATCCGCATTAACTAAAGCTGGCGCATCATTGACTCCGTCACCTACCATTGCAGTTAGTCCATATGAATCCTGTTGCTGTTTAACAATTTTCGCCTTATCTTCCGGTAAAACATTAGCAATTACTTGACCAATCTTTAGCTCATTGCCAATCGATTCACCCGTAAGTTTAGCATCTCCTGTAATTAAAGTAGTGTGAACACCTTGATCATTGAAGTATTCTATTGCATCTTTTGCATTCGAGTTAGGGACATCCATTAATGCAATTAAACCTATAACTTCCTTATTAATTGCTATTAAAACAACAGTCTTTCCGTCTTTTGAATACTCATTAACTTTTTCTTTTATGTTTTTATCATAACTGTTAAATTCCGAAGGTTTAGAAATTCTATACTCATTATCATTGAAAGTTGATACTAATCCTCTGCCAACCTCATTTTCTACTGATAGTGTTTTTGTCTCCGTATGTGGAAAATTACTAACTATAGCAGTCGCTAAAGGATGATTTGATTCTTTTTCCATTGATACAATAACGTCGATTACCTCTTCTTCGTCGACCCCATCAATGAAATATTGATTTGTAACAACGGGTTTTCCTTTCGTCAAAGTCCCTGTTTTGTCAAAAGAAATAGCTTTAAGTTCCCCTAAATTAGATAAAAATGATCCCCCTTTAAACAGTACACCTCTCTTAGCTAAATTAGAAATCGCTGATAAAGTAGCTGGTACCGCACTAGCTGCTAATGCGCAAGGTGAAGATGAAATTAAAAATACAATACTTCGATATAAAGTTACATTCCAGCTCCATCCAAAAACTGTTGGACCCAAGACCAATATAAATGGGAAAATCATCAATACTAAGGTCACATACTTGGGCTCTAACCTCTTTATGGTTGTTGCTGTTTTACTCAAATTTTTCTGCGATTGATCAACTAGTTTTAATATTTTTGCAAATACAGTATCACTACTATCTTTTGAAACTTCCATAACAAATGAACCGGTACCATTAATTGTACTTCCGAATACATCGTCACCCACTGTTTTTTCTTTTGGAATACTTTCACCGTTTATAGACGACTCATCGATTGATGTTGTTCCAGAGATTATTTTCCCATCTGTAGGCACTTGTCCTCCATTTAAAACTTGCACTTTATCTCCGACCACTAATTGATCAACTGACACGACTTCAACAGAGTTGTCAGTTGATATTCTTCTAGCTTCAGTGGGATTTAGCTTTAGTAGATTCGTAATTTCTCTCTTACTCTTACCCTCAGCGTAATCTTCTAAGAAATGTGCTCCGGCAAAAATCAAAATCAATAGACCGGCTTCCTCAAAACTACCAATAATCATTGCGGCAGCTGCTGCTAATACCATTAAAAAATGAATATTAGGCATGAATTTTTTCGTTCTCAAACTATCTTTTATTGTATCTCCAAAGCCCTCTATGATTACATGGTACCCTGCAGAAACCACCGTAATACTAAATAACATGTTAGAAAGTATAAGTAGATCTTCTCCTAAAAATAGAGCAATTAAAAATGTGATTAACCCTATGAAGTAAAAATATACTGGGATATTCCCATGGCTATGATCGTGTTCTTCATTATGTTTATGCTCAGTGCCTCCATGGTTACTAGTCTTGTTTTTAAGAGAATGATTTTTGTTGTTGATTTCTTCTTTGTCCATTTACGTTACCTCCTAAATATTGTTTATGATTAATCATAGTTTTTGAATTCTTTGTTTTCATTCAAAATCTCATCTACATTTCGCCGATAAAAATCATGCTCTTTCAGCCACTCCTTAAAGCTCCCCTCAGATAACTGATAGATTCCTTTTATTTCTTGGTTATTGAAACCTAAGCTAAGTAATTTTAAATATTTCTCTAAAGTTAAGTCTCCAATTTTTTTGTTTTTGGAGTTATATCCTAGAAACTGTCCCAACAACTGAATTTCTTTTTTTAGTTCTGTATGATCACTATCTAACCAGTTAGGATTTTCATTTAAAAGCTTAATCAATTTTCTCCGTATTTCTTTTTTTCTTTCTTTTGACATCTTACTCATCCTTTAGTTAATATAAGAATATTATAAATGATTAATCAAACATATGTCAAATCATTCATATGCATTTTAAAAAAATTACGGTTTTTCTTCTGTGCAATCAGCTTCGATCGATTGCTTTTGAATATATACCATCGATTTCCACCTAAATTTACGTCGATATCTAAAACATATTCTATAAATGAGATTAAAGTGTTTTGAAAAATATTGAAATAATTACCTAATTTATATTCTTGGCGAATTTTAAAATGAACTTAGCCACTTCATAAAACGCCGATTGTAAAATTAAGCTAGACAACTAAAAAAGTCATTTGTGCTACACTCAAAATAGTTCCGTCCAAAGAATTATAAGGAGTGAGTACAAATGACCTATACCCATCTTACAACGGATGAACTTGTAATGATAGAGTCTTATTTCAAAATAAATCAATCTGTTGCGAAAACTGCGCATTGCTTGAATCGTTCAAGACAAACGATCCATAAAGTATACCTGTTCTTCAAGCAAGGAAAATCAGCCTTAGAGTACTATCAACAGTATAAGAAAAACAAATCAAACTGTGGTAGACGCCCGCTTGTTTTACCTGAGGAACAATCAGAATATATTCAAAGAAAGGTTGTTCAAGGATGGACACCCGATGTGATTGTTGGTCGTGCAGCGTTTCCTATTCGTTGTTCTGCTCGTACCATTTATCGTATGTTCAAAAAGGGGCTATTTAATCCTTCTGACTTACCGATGAAAGGCAAGCGTAAACCAAATGGACATCAAGAAAGACGTGGAAAACAAGCTTTCCGTCGCTCTATTCATGAACGTGAAAAAGATTATAGCCAATTCTCAAATGAGTTTGGTCACCTTGAAGGTGACACTATCGTAGGTTTGAAACATAAAAGTGCTGTAATTACCTTAGTTGAACGATTATCAAAAGTTATCATCACATTGAAACCGTGTGGTAGACAAGCGATTGATATTGAAAACAAATTAAATCATTGGTTTGAATCTGTACCGAAAAATCTATTCAAATCCATCACTTTTGATTGTGGAAAGGAATTTTCAAATTGGAAACAGATCAGTAATGCCAATGATATTGCCATTTATTTCGCTGATCCAGGAACGCCGTCTCAAAGAGGCCTAAACGAGAATTCTAACGGATTGTTACGTAGAGATGGTTTATTGAAATCTATGGATTTCAATTCAGTAGATGAATCTTTTATTCAATCTGTCGCATCGAAACGAAATAATATTCCTAGAAAATCACTGAATTATCGAACACCTTTGGAAGTATTTTTGAGTTACGTAAGTATTGATGATTTGTCTAACTTAATTTGACAATTAAGAAAATAAAAAAACATCATTGCCCAATTTCATGTATTATTGAAGTTCCTACACAATCAATAAAGGATGAAATGACAATGACGCAAACTGAGAATACCACATTTTTACGCAAAGGCAAACACCTTGATTATGAAGAACGAAATAAAATTGAAGCTTGGAAACAAATCGATCGCCCTTTGTCGAATCGTGCGATCGCAAAATTACTCGGACGTGCCCCTCAAACCATTCATAGCGAAGTAAAAGACGGTACGGTTCGCCAAATCAGGCGCCAAGTCCAAAATGGTAAAACCTACGAATATGAATCGTTTGTTTATTCCGCAGATGCTGGTCAAGCCGCTTACGAAAACGCACGAACAAATTCTCGCAAACAACCGAAATGGGTTTCTTCGCCAAAGTTCATGGCGTATGCCGATCATCAAATGAAGACAGAAAAACAAGCGCCTGATGTCGTTGTTGGTCGTGCAAAGAAACTCGGCTTGTTTCCAAATGAGACAATCCCTTGTACCACAACCCTTTACACCTATATTGATCTCGGCTGGCTGGAAACAAAAAATATTGATCTGCATCTCAAGGTTCGACGAAACACCAAGCGATCACAGAGTAGGAAGAATAAAAAAATTCTCGGCGATTTGATCGAAAATCGACCAGATATTGTCGATACTCGTGAACGTTTTGGTGATTGGGAAATTGATACGGTGAACGGACTGCGCGTTGGCAAAGACCAAGCATTGCTTACATTGATCGAACGTAAAACACGTTACGAAATAATCATCAAAATCGATGGAAAAGCAGCTAATCCAGTTGATCGTGCACTGACTACTTTAAAAGAAGCTGCGGGCAACGATTTCGAAGTGCTTTTCAAAACGATTACTTCAGATAATGGTGCTGAATTCGCTGGTCTAACCACACTTCTTAAAGATATTACGGAAGTTTATTTCACCCATCCCTATTCTTCATGGGAACGAGGGACCAACGAAAATCATAATGGGATGATTCGCCGTTTTATACCGAAAGGAACACGTATGGAAGATGTAGCGTTGACTACCATTCGTCGTGTACAGGATTGGATGAACAATTTGCCGAGAAGAATATTGGGTTACGCCACTCCGCGTGAGTGTTTATTGAACGAGCTATCGGAGCTATCCTTAGCCGCTAGATAACCATCAAAAACTAAATAACCAATGAATTTCAATAAGTGGCTAACTTGCACTTGAAATTTGGGAATTTATATTCTTTATACTTGTCTTTAACGTATTAAAAGATAATTCTATTACTTCGAATAATTTAAAAAAAGTGTATAAATCCAGTAAAAAATCTAGCGTAATAAAGCATACTGCCTTAAACACTAGATTTCTCTAAAATAATAAACATGAAATTCTATAAGCCTATATAAGTCGCTGGGTCCACAAAACCGGACCACAATCCAGTAGACATGCCCAAGTGCAGATGAACTCCAGTAGAATTACCCGTCGTTCCCATCCCTCCTAAGTATTCTCTTGAAGAGACTGACTGGCCTACTGATACCGCCGGTGGGGTACTCATATGCATATAATAACTATACATACCGTTAGAGTGTTTTATAATCACATGATTTCCAGTAGACGGTCCATAACCTGCTGCAACAACTTCTCCGGAATTAATTGAAAAAATTGGAGTTCCAGTAGATCCGGTAAAATCTAAACCATCATGTTGATTTCCAGAATATCCTGTGGGATCTGAGCGAAACCCAAATCGGCTTGAAATATTAATAGAATCTAGAGGCCTACTCCAACCAGTATTTGACGAACTAGACTCCTCGGTTGATAGAACATCTTTTTCTTTGGAAGATAAATCTACGTTGCTTTTTTCTTCATTCGATACAACATTTTCTTCAGATTTACTTGTCTCGCTTGGATTTTCTTTTGTAGCTTTTTCATCAACCAATTCCGCATTCTCTGCTGAATTATCAATAATTGTCTCTCGTTTCTTAGATACTTCCAAATCAGCCATTCTCTTAGCGTCTTCTTCAATTTTTCGTTGCTTTTCCAAAGCCTCTAAAGCTAATTTCTTTTTCTTTTCTGCCTCATCTCTTTCCTCAATGAGTTTCTGTTTCTTTTCTTCTTCAGTATTTAAAGATAGGGATAATTCAGCTAACTCTAATTCTTGTCCCAATTTGATATCAACTAAGTTTCTTTGTTTCTTATCTAATTCAGCAGACTGATCTTCAATGTCAGTTAGTTTTTTTTCTAATTCTTTTTCAAGTGCAACACTCTTTTTTATATCCATCTGCTGCTGTTCTACTACACCGTTACTCGCGTTCATAATCGTAATAGAGGCAACGGCTTTATTTATTGCATCACTAATAGATTCTGAGCTAAGTAATGTCTCTATTAAACTATTAGATGAATCAGAAGTTTGAATATCTCTAGCTTGATTTCTTAGCAATTCTTTTCTTTTGTTAATCTTTATTGTCAGCTCCGTTATTTCTTTAGAAATTTCATTTGCTTTTTTTTCCGTAACTGATTTATTTTCAAGTATTTCTTTAATCTCGGCATCAATTTTCTTAATTGAATTATCAGTATCTAACTTTTGCTCCTCTATGGTCTTTGTTTCTTTCTTTATCACGTCAATTTTCTGTTCCTGTTTACCAATCTCATTATCTATATCCTCCGCATATGCAGAAACCACCGACATAGAAAACAACATCAAAATACTGGAAATAAAAATATTTTTTTTCACAAAAATTCTCCTATACTTTTGATAAATATTATTTATATAAAGCATAGCAAATAGAATAAACAATACTCGAAATAATAGAATTTAAAACAAATAGAAACAAATAGAAATATTTTGTCATATTTTTGAAATACAAGTAACCGATTTTGATAGTAATCCGATGGATACTCAACAATATCTGATTACACCTTGTAGCATTAAAAAAGATATACAACTCCTTGTTAAGCTTTTCTTATCCTATCTCAGCTTTACATAAATGGGGGGATTAAAGGACTTTAGTCAATTAATTAAAATAAGTTTATCCTCAATTAATTCTCCTTGTAATTCTCATCTTAGTAATATATTTCTTAAATTGAAATATCAGAGACTTTTAAATCTAAAAATCAAGTACATTTACAGTTCATGAGTAAGCAGTGACTTCCTACAAATCATTCCCATTGGAAGCAATAACCCCTTTGTACCAATAAAAGGATTTCTTCTTGTATCTTTCAAAGTTTCCGCTCTGGTTGTCATTTCTATTGACATAAATCAATCCATATCTCTTTTTCATTTCCCCTGTGCTTGAACTGACAATATCTATAGGGCTCCAAACCATGTAGCCCCAGATTTCGACACCCTCATATATTGCTTGCTTCATTTGGAATGGCAACAGTTTTTTTGACAAATTTTATAAGGTGCAGAACTTCTTTCCGTATGCTATTCCGATTGTCCTTGACAATGAGCCTCCTCGGATGTGACGATCTTCGGCAGGAGCTAACAGTTAAAGTTAGACTGCCTCGCTAGCGTTAGCACATCCGAGCTCATTATCAAGGATTCGCTGCGCCAATCTCTGGTTACGGTAACCAACCGGTGTCTCGTAGCCAAGTGTACCGTGCAACCGAAGGTGGTTCCACCAATTGACATAGTCAAATAACTCCAAATCCAATTGTTGTAAGGTTTCAAATGTGTATTGATAGACAAATTCTACTTTCAACGACTTATAAGTTGATTCAGCTACGGCATTATCAAAAGGACAGCCTTTATGACTCAATGATCGATTGATGTCAAAAGTTGTTAATAATTCATCAATAGCTTGGTTATCAAACTCTTTTCCACGATCAGTATGAAAAATCTCAACCTCTGTCAGAGGTTGTTTGATACGGCTAAATGCTTTTTTTACTAGAACGGCATCTTTATGTTTTCCACAAGAATAGCCGAGAATTTCTCGATTGAACAGATCCAAAATGAAACAGACATAATTCCATTTTTTCCCGACTCGTACATAAGTCAAGTCTGTTACGATCGCTTCTAATGGGTTGTCTCTTAAGAATTTACGATTCAATACGTTTGTCGTTTTGGCTTCATTGCAAGTAGAATGATGTACTTTAAAATAAGCAACAGTATAGCTCGATTTTAATCCTCTATTTTTCATGATTCTACTAATTTTTCGTCGGCTGATCCGAATGCCTCGTTTTGATAAGGATTTTTTTATTTTTCTTGAGCCGTAGGCCTTTCGGCTGCGGATAAATTCTTCAGCGACTGCTTCTTCAAGTTCTGATTCGTCTTTCTTTGGTTTTGATTGATAATAATAGGACTGACGTGATAGACCTAATATTCTGCACATCGCTGATATAGGGTAAAGATGCTTATTCGCATCGATTACTTGTCTCTTCGTCCGAATATCAGCGCTGCTTGCTTTAAAATATCATTTTCCATTTCTAATTGCTGGTTTCTTTTACGTAGTTCTAACAATTCTTTTTGTTCAGGCGTAAGATTATCTTTTTCCTTGAATGAACTACTCGTTTTAGATTGCTTTACCCATTTGTCAAATGCTGAAGCCGTTAGTTCATATTCTCGAATGATTTCTACACGTGGCTTTCCAGCTAAGTAAAGATTGACGATTTGTTGCTTGAATTCTTGTGAAAAAGTTCTTCGTGTTCTATTAGACATAAAAATTCCTCCTGGTATGTTTTCTTCTAGTCTACACACCTTAATTTTTCTGTCTAGTTAATTGTAGCCTATCCAACTTAAGATTAATGACACTAAATTAACAGACTATACGTAGTATCTATTTGCTATGACCATATCTTATATCCATAAGTCAACTCAGCCGGACTAAAAGGGCTAATCTTACTAGAACACAAGCTGCACTTGATATGCAAATTAACCCTGAATCGGAAAGGTGCTTAAATTGGATATTAACGGAGGGATAAAGTAAAATTTATCTCTAGGGAATGTTTAGAAAGGATCCAAGTTCCTTAACAAGTGACAATTAGTAATGTAGTAACAACGATAGATTGTATGCCGAACATTTCAATTTGATACGTATAAAAAACGATTTCAAGCTCATCCGTGATAAATAACCCACATGAATGATTTGAAATCGTCTTAAAATGCTTTATTTTATAACCCAAAATAGAATAATTACTTCAAAATGACGTCGCATATCACTATTAATGATTAATCGATGACTTCCATAATCATTTTAAGTTCCCCGGATGTTAAATCCTCGCTAAAAATGCCAGTAACTTTTTGTCCAGGTCCAATTTCCTTTGATGATAGGTTTAACAAAGAGATAGGGATATAGATTAATCCGTTTTGTTTCAAAGACAGAGCCAATATTTTTTTCCTTGTTCGAATAGCTGCATCATAGCGAAGAGAAGAGTAAACACCTCTGCCAACAATAGAAATATGCTTCCCCAATAATAAATCAAGGCTACCTATTACTTGTAATTTCTGAAAGGTCGTCCCATCCGTTTTGATTTGAATATCCTGTAAATTTATTTTCCTGTCTAAGGCATCTTGAAAAAACAAGTGTGTGCCTCTGCGATAATCAATGCCACAGAGGTGCATAAAATTAGTTGTCGAAAAAATAATCGCTACCGTTGAGACTTCTCCGACAAAGGATACTTTTTTATCTACAAAATGTTCTTGTAAGAGATGGGCAGCCTTATAAATCGCGTTTAACTGTCTGGTAATTTGGGTTGTCTCTTTTATAGACATACGTTTGTATTCTTTTTTTGCCACGTGCGAAGAATGCTCCTTTTTCCCAATAAAAAAAGCTGCTCAAAAGAGCAGCCTTTTGTACAGGTTTAGTTTTGGTGCTTGCCACCCGCCGGACCCTTACGTTCCGGATTTGTATCGAGTTTAGTTTTGGTGCTCGCCACCCGCCGGACCCTTATGTTCCGGATTTATATCAAGTTGACTATGAGCCTGCTCTCATTTGTATATATAATATACCAAAAAAAGGTTGATTTGTCCAATACTGTGGGTGATTATAACCGTCTTACTGTGCTTATCTATTATATAATACAATCAAAAACCTAACCGAAAATTTAATAACGTTTCACTGATTTCATCTTCATTAATTCCGATGTAGCGTTTGGTAATCTTCTCGCTGCTGTGACCAAAGATTTCCATTAAGGTGGCCACGTCTTTGGTTTTCTTGTAATAGTGGTAACCAAAGGTTTTTCGTAGGGTGTGGGTGCCGATATCGTCCCTTCCTAACAGCTTCGCGACCTTTTGAAACATCTGGTAGACCGTATTGACTTCTAAATGGCCGCCCTTAGTACTGGGAAACAAGTAAGCCTCCGGATCTAAGGGTGCGGTATAGCCGTGAATCAAGTCCTGTAAGCTGCTTAAGTATAAAATGCGTGTTTTCCCTGTCTTTTGCTCCACGATGCGCGGGTTTTTTGAGGTAATCACGTCTTTTTTCTTGAGTTTGACGATGTCGGACATGCGCAGACCGCTGTTAATTCCAATTAGAAACAAGAAAACGTCACGTTCCGCATTTTTATTCCGTCGCAGGCAAAATAAAAAATCATTAATCTCCTGTTGCGACCGTAGTGGCTGAACATTATAGCCCATGACAATCCCTCCTTTTTAATCTGTTCGAATACATTATTATAGTTATTATAACACTAAATCGTGTGTTTGGGGGGAGTAAAAAAAAGAACCCTATAGGTATAGGATTCTTGATACATGATTTTATACAATTTCATGTGTCTTGTATTCAAGTCACGCCACAAGAGTATGGTTGACATATCATTTTGACTTTGAACATCTAGATAAATATAAATAAATAATAGAGATAAAAAATGTAGTGTAATCCTTAATTATCTCTATTACTCGATTAATTTGAAGGTGTGCAATCATTCTTTAGACTGCCCTTAGCAATCGAAGTCCATTCAAAATAACAACCAATGTACTTCCTTCATGAATAATGACACTGATGGCAATATCCGTTAAGCCCAAGAAACTAACGACAATTAAAAAAGCAACAACGGCCATTGAAAAAATAATATTCTGCCAAATAACACGGTTCATTTTCGAAGAAATATTATGAGATTGTACCAATTTTGATAAATTGTTTTGCATTAAAACTAAATCAGATACCTCTACTGCCACATCAGTCCCATCTCCCATAGCGATTCCCACATCTGCATTAACAAGAGCAGGAGCATCATTTACACCGTCTCCAACCATGGCGGTCACACCGTATTTTTCTTTTTGTTCGTCTATTATTCTGGATTTGTCTTCCGGCATGACATTTGCAATCACTTCATCTATTCCCAATTGTTTAGCAACCGCTTTTCCCGTCATTTCTGAGTCACCAGTAATTAATGTGGTGTGTATACCTTGTTTTCTGAAATACTCAATGGTTGCTTTTGCATGTTCACTTGGAATGTCCATGAGGGCAATAAGGCCTAGAACCTCTTCATCTACTGCTACGTACACGACTGTCTTACCTTCTGAAGCCCATTCATTATTTAAACGACTATACTCATCTGAAACATCATCAAACGAAGTCGGTTTTCCTATACGATAATTTCTCCCTTTGTAATCTCCTGTCAATCCTTTACCAATCTGGTTTTCTACATCAATAGTTAGTTTGTTTTTTTGCTCAAACTTTCTTAGAATAGCATCTGCTAAAGGGTGATTGGATTCTTTTTCAAGAGCTACTACGATATCAATCATGTTTTCTTCGTTCACGGAATCAGCAAAATAATAATTGGTTACTTCAGGTTTTCCTTTGGTCAAGGTGCCCGTCTTATCAAATGCAATTGCTTTAATATCGGCTAATTGAGACAGGTAAGAACTACCTTTTGAAAGGACTCCTTTTTTGGCTAAATTAGAAGTCGTCGATAGCGTTGCCGAGACAGTAGCTGCTGCTAAAGCACACGGTGAAGCTGCAACTAAAAGGACTAATCCTCTATAGACACTTTGTGACCATGTCCAATCAAGTAGAAAAGGTGCCAATAACATGAATAACGGAATGGCAATTAAAACAACTGTGACGTATTTGGGTTCAAATTTTTGGATAATACTCGCAGCTTTTGTTTGGTTATCTTGGTTCTGGTTCACTAATTGTAAAATTTTTGAAAATACTGTATCTTCGTTTTCTTTGGTGACTTTCATCGTGAAGCTACCTGTTCCATTAATTGTACTCCCGAAGACGCCATCTCCTTTGTATTTCTCTTTCGGGATACTTTCTCCATTAATAGACGACTCATCAATGGATGTAGATCCAGACAAAATGACGCCATCAATAGGTACTTGATCGCCATTCAAAACTTGAAGTTGATCTCCCACTTTTAATTCACTGACATCTACATTTTTTGTACTGCCATCAGGTAGGATTAACCGGGCAGTCGTTGGATTCATTTCGAGTAATTTCGTTATTTCTCGTTTGCTTCTTCCTTCTGCATAATCTTCCAAAAAATGTGCTCCAGAAAAAATAAGAATCAATAATGTTCCTTCCCAAAAATTCCCCATTAAAGAAGCTCCGATTGCCGCTAATCCCATTAAAATATGAGAATTAGGCATGAACTTTTTTTGGTTTTTTGAGTTCTCAATTGTTTCTCCAAGGCCTTCAAGAACAATGACATGATACCCAGCGCTGATTGTAGCGATTGAGAACAAAACATTTTGTAGCAACTGATAATCTTCATTCAAAAATAGAGCAATCACTGCTAATGCTAAACCAACAAAGTACAAAACGACTGGCATTTTCCCATGATCATGATCGTGACCGTGGTTGTGATTATGCTTTTCTTGAGACTGTTGTTTTTGGACAGTTTCCATTTCTATTGCCTCCCTATATAATTTATAAGTCCTTTGTTTTCCATCATTTACTTCTTGAATCACAAAAATTTCCGCTATTTCTGGATCCTTTCGTCTATTCCAAAAGTAAATCGTAATGAATCTACTTTACATATGACTAACTAATCATATGTTTGTATTCTCATTTTATATCGCTATATACGTTTTGTCAAGATAAAGAGAACGCAACTTCTCTTTTATAAACAAAAGATTAGCATTGTTTCGCTCATATGGTAATATAGATATGAACGAAAGGTCATATGAAAGGAATAAAAACACTATGGATATAAAAACAACTTCTCCAATCGATAAAGAATCTATTCTGTCAATAAGCAAACTATTTAAGGTGATTAGTGATCCTACACGATTGTCGGTTCTCTTTCTTTTACAGAAAAAAGAGTGTAGTGTTGGAAATATCGCTATTTCTCTGGACATGGAACAGTCTGCTATTTCTCATCAATTAAAAACGTTGAAAGACGCACGCTTAGTAAAATCAAGAAGAGAAGGAAAAAGTATGCTTTACAGTTTAGATGACCTTCATGTTTTTAGTATTCTCGAACAAGTTTTAACTCATGTCAGTGAATTAGAAAAATAAAACCAATTAGTTATGTAGCATACAAACTTAGGAGGTTTTTAAAATGTCAAAATCAGATAAAAATCATAATCACTCGCATCAGGATCAATCGAAAAAAAATATTAAAATTGCTTTCTTCATAAATTTTATTTTCTCCATAAGTGAATTTTTCTTTGGGTTTCTTTTCAATAGTGTGTCCATTATGTCTGACGCAGTTCATGATTTAGGGGACTCTATTTCAATTGGATTCGCTTGGTTTTTTCAAGGTTATTCAGAGAAAAAACAAGATGAACGGTTCACCTTTGGCTATAACCGATTTTCTTTACTGGGCGCGCTGATAACTGGCGTTGTGCTAATTAGTGGCTCGTTCTTTATGATCTATCGTAGTGTGCCACGTTTGCTTGACCCACAACCCGTAAATTATAGTGGCATGTTCTGGCTTTCTCTCGTAGCTATTGCATTGAATGGATATGCTGCTTGGATTTTAAGCAAAGGCACATCCAAAAATGAGGGTATGTTGAACCTCCATATGCTGGAAGACGTATTAGGGTGGATTGGAGTCTTGATTGTGAGTATTCTAATGAACTTTACCGAGGCATATCGTCTGGATCCTATCTTATCGATTTTGATTGCACTCTATATCCTCTACAAAACCATTCCTGAATTTTTCACCACAATGAAAATTTTATTGAATGGTTCGCCTGAAAATGTAAACGTAAAGAGCTTGGCGAATTCCATTAAAAATGTTCCTGCTGTAAAAGACCTCTCACATTTTCACATTTGGTCACTGGACGGGGAAGAAAACGCCCTTATCGTCACGGTTCTTATAGACCCTTCAGACATAGACAAGGCTAGGGAAATAAAAGAAGTAATTGCAGAAATCGCACATGAATCCAGTGTGAAAAATCATATCACAATAGAAATAACAACAAGTAAAGAAGAACTTGAGAAAGGATACTCCCACAACACTTAGGATAGTCCTACACTAAAAATACCTCATTATTTGAAAAGCAAAAAAGGCAGCGACTAAACAAATCGCTGCCTCTCTTTTTATCTTTCGTGATTATGATTTTTAAAAACCTAGTAGCGTTTGTATCGTCCCGTTCTCTACCAAGATAAAGATTCCTAATCCAATAAACACGATTGGAACAATGATTCGTTCATACTTTTCTAACGTTTCGGAAACAAAGGAAATTTTTGCCAACTTATAACTGATAAAGCAAAGAATCGCAATCGAGATAACGAATACTACTAAGGCAATTAAAATTTCTGAAAAAGCTAACGAAGTAAAGTAGGGAATATAAATCCCTAAATTGTCTCCACCTGACGCAATGGTTATTAAGGCAACAGTCCAGAATAACCGACTGGTTCCTCTAGATTCTAGTTTTTCAACGACTTCCTCTTCTTCTTCCTCCTCTTCGCCTATCACAGCGACACGGATACCTAAATAAATTGGAATTAATCCAAGAAGTCCAATGATCCAATCTTGCGGAATAAAATTCAGCACATAAGCAGCAAACAAACTTACAGCTACCAAAATGCCTGTTCCAAGATATTGACCCCAAAAAATGTGTCGAATACCTTTTTGTGTGTGACTTTGAGAAAAGATAATGAGCAAGATAAACAAATAATCAATGCTCGTAGAAATGTAAACAGCGATAGCTGAAAAAATACTTTGTAACAAAATAACTTCCTCCAAACTAAGATTTCATAGATAGATTTTCTGATAACTTTAAAAAAACACGAATAGCGGAAAGGATGTCTTCATTCGCTAAAGAGTAATAAACTACTTTTCCATCTTGACGTGATTTTGCCATTCCATGTTTTTTTAAAAAACGTAAATGGTGTGACGTTGTAGCGACACTAGCAGTAAGTATTTCTGCTAAATCACAGACGCACATTTCCTTATAGGTTTCTAAAGCATAGAAAATTTTAATTCTAGAAAAATCGCTGAAACATTTCCCTAACACAAGTAAGTTTGAAAAATCTTTTTGATCCAATTTATTTTTTATTCCATTTACTTTTTCTTTATGTACGACAGTCACTTGGCAAACTTTTTTCATTCATCTCACCTCACATTCAAACGATTGTTTGAATGAAGTATATCTATTTGATCACTCGTTAGTCAATCTACCTTAATTCCAATACACTGTTATAAGCAATTTCCTGTATTCACAACATCTTTGACGTACTTAAACAAGTACATTACAATAGTAAAAAAGATGTTAAAGGGAGGAATAGCTTATGTCTATCGTAAACCCTAGCCAAGCTAGAAAAGTCTTTTATCAACTATTGAAAGACGTCAACAAAACTAACGAACCCATTTATATCTCTGGCAAAAACGAAGAAAGTGAAGCAGTTATGGTCAGTAAAAAAGACTGGGACGCAATTCAAGAAACATTATACCTTCAATCTGCTGGCGTAGCAGATGTGATCCACCAGCGTGAACAAGAAAATGAGTTTGTTGCATTGGAGGATATCGATTGGGATACTCTGTAAAATTAGCAAAATCAGCTACAAAAGACCTGAAACATTTAAAAGGGGCTCATTTAGATCAAAAATTTAAAAATCTCATGGAAGTTTTAAAGGAGAATCCGTTCCAAAATCCCCCGCCTTATGAGAAATTAGTCGGAAATTTAAAAGATAAATATTCACGTCGTTTAAATATTCAGCACCGGGTGGTTTATTCGGTGGATAATGACGCCAAAGAAGTCATTATTTGGTCTACTTGGACGCACTATGAAAGATAGAAAAAACTTTTTAAAAAGTTTTTTCTATCTTTTTTGACTAAAAATATGAGATAAAAACAACCTTGCTAAAGCAATTTTCTCGATACACTACTTTATCTAATTTCATGTATCGAATTATATTACTTAGATAATGCGCCAATCTGTTAGTACAAAAAAAAGACAACGAGTTTTAATCGCTGTCTTTTTTTGTACTAACAATCAAACTATTTATTAATTAAATAAACTCAATACAGTTTGAATCGTACCATTTTCGATCAATATATAAATTCCTAAGCCAATAAACACTATAGGAACAAGGATTCGTTCATATTTTTCTAAGGTTTCGGAAACAAAAGAAATCTTGGCTAATTTGTAACTGATATAGCAAAGAACCGCAACAGAAATAGCAAATACGATTAGAGCGGTGACAATCTCTGAAAAAGATAACGAGGAAAAGTAAGGAATATAAATCCCTAAGTTATCGCCACCAGAAGCAATTGTTATTAAGGCAACGGTCCAAAAGAAGCGGTTTGTTCCTCTTGATTCAAGCTTTTCAACGACTTCCTCTTCTTCTTCCTCCTCTTCGCCAACCAATGCCACTCTGATTCCTAAGAAAATCGGAATTAGACCGAGAAGCCCAATGATCCAATCTTGCGGAATGAAATTCAGCACATATGCTGCAAATAAACTTACGGCTACTAAGATACCTGTTCCTAGATATTGACCCCAAAAAATCTGACGGAGCCCTTTTTTTGTATGACTTTGAGAAAAAATAATCAGCAAGATAAACAAATAATCAATGCTGGTAGAAATATAAACAGCGATAGCTGAAAAAATACTTTGTAACAAAATAACTTCCTCCAAACTAAGATTTCATAGATAGATTTTCTGATAACTTTAAAAAAACATGAATAGCGGAAAGGATGTCTTCATTCGCTAAAGAGTAATAAACTACTTTTCCATCTTGACGTGATTTTGCCATTCCATGTTTTTTTAAAAAACGTAAATGGTGTGACGTTGTAGCGACACTAGCATTAAGTATTTCTGCTAAATCACAGACACACATTTCCTTATAGGTTTCTAAAGCATAAAAAATTTTAATTCTAGAAGAATCGCTGAAACATTTACCTAACACAAGTAAATTTGAAAAATCTTTTTGATCCAATTTATTTTTTATTACATTTACTTTTTCTTTATGTACGATAGCCACTTGGCAAACTTTTTCCATTCATCTCACCTCACATTCAAACGATTGTTTGAATGAAGTATATCTATTTGATCACTCGTTTGTCAATCTACCTTAATTCCAATACACTATTATAAGCAATTTCATGTGTTACAACTTGGTTCTGTTGCAAAGTTTTAAATAAAGAATAAAATCCCTTACGGTATCTATGATTTAAGCTGGGATTCCCAATAATACCTTGATTTCAGTACAGACCGAAAACCCGAAGAGAGTGCCTTCTTTTCGGGTTTTCTTATATAATCCTCGAATGGCTTCCATGCCTTTAATCGTGGTAGAGGCAGTGCGTAAACTTCGATAGAATTTATTGCGTCTCTTTACTGGACGATGGTCTTGTTCAATCAAATTATTCAGGTATTTAATGATACGATGTTCTGTCCCTTGATAAAAGCCGTATTCTTTTAGTTTCTTAAAGGCACTTGTAATAGAGGGGGCTTTATCTGTGACTACAACCTTCGGTTCATCAAACTGTTTCACTAACCGCTTAAGAAAAGCATAGGCTGCTTGTGTGTCCCGTTTTTTACGTAACCAAATATCCAAGGTTAAACCATCTGCATCGATGGCTCGATACAAATAATGCCATTTTCCTTTAATTTTGATGTACGTTTCATCCATTTTCCATGAATAAAAGGATTTTTTATTTTTCTTTTTCCAAATTTGATAGAGTAGTTTGCCATATTCTTGCACCCAACGATAAATCGTCGTATGAGAAACGTTAATGCCACGATCATATAAGATTTCTTGAACTTCACGATAGCTAAGGTTATAACGAAGATAGTAGCCCACGGCTACAATAATCACATCCTGCTGAAATTGCTTTCCTTTAAAATGATTCATCGTCATTCCTCCTGCTATCTTTTTCTAATATTCTACCTTATTTGATAGTAGATTTAAAACTTTGCAACAGAACCCTAAAAAGTATCAAAAAAAGGAAAAATAATTTTCCTTTTTTTGATACTTTTTTAAATAAAATTGATTGTTCTTAATGTTTGTCCTTCCTTTTTTAATTGCTTTAATATTTCATTTACTGATTCTATATCCAAATCGTACCAATCACCAAAAGCGATAATATCACCTAATACTTTTTTTTCTATAAAATCAACTGTTAAAGTTATTTCTCTTGTTGACATTGGCGAACGTGCTTCTATTTGATATAAATCAAAATCATATTTTTGATGATTATTTATTCCTCTCATTTCTGTTACTGTCGCTTTTATAACTTTTAAAATATTACCTTCAAAATTTATTTTTTTTATTTTAATATCCACTTTAAAACTTCCTTTCTGATAAACTTACAAGCCTTAATTGGCTTGTAAGTATTTTTTTTCTTCTTTATCTTCCTTCACCTTTTGACTTCCATACATTCCCCTTATTGTGTCCATATCATAATTTTTTCGACTACGTTTTTTATAATCGCTTGGTGCTTTATACCATGCGTATTTTTTTGGTGAATAACGAAATTCTAGGGCTTTTATGTCGTCCTTATAAGGTTTTGTGTTGCCTGTTAACCATATAAAAGTTCCCACGATTTCAATTGATACACCGTCCATTTTCAGATTGAAAAGTTGATTTATAATGTCCTTAAATTGTTCGGGCGTTTCAGTCGTTTCTTTTGTATAGGTTTCGCCGTCTTTGTTCTTGTGAGTGTTTTTAAGTTTGCTAAACAGTTCGTCATATTCATTGTTCAAAATTTTCATTTCTTCTTCATTCCCGCCACAATCGGGGTGTAACTTCAAAGCTAACTTTTTGTAGGCTTTTTTCAATTCTTCCAATGTTTCAACGTTTTTAATGTATTTCATTTTTATCATTCCTTTTCTTTTTGATTTTTGGCTTTTTGACAACCATTTTTGTTAGGCGTTTGAGGAAGTGAAGCTGTTTTCCTCGAATGGTAAAAGCTGTGAATGTTCTACATATCTTGTTCCTTTCTTTTTTCGTTTAGGTGGTTCATTTTCGCCAGTGTGTTCGTGTCGTTTGCTGTGACGAGAACGCAACATAGACACAAAGAAAACACAAGGGCGAGCTTGCTCGTTTATATACCCTTGTGTTTTCGACTGGATATGTTAAGGTAACAAACAGTAAATGACACGTTACAGACTGCAAAATGTACCAACTGAAAAAAGAAAGTATCTGAGGTAGAGTAACGAACGGTTAGCTTTTACCATTCGAGGAAAGGTGTTAGTCAAATACAAATATCTTTGCAAAGAAATAAGTTGGGTTTGGAACGAGGAGCAACTGCACCGCAAGTGGAACAACTTATTTTATCCTTCTTAGGTTTTTCTTTTTGGTGTTTTACCTAAAAGAAAAACCTAGCTTTTTTTGCTAGGCTTTTTTTACATTTCTTTAATTTTCAAATTTTTTATTTCCCACTCAAACCATTCGCTAAAATCTTGTTTAAAGCCGTTAATAGAATATTGCTCTTGTTCTTCTGCTTCTTTATCGTTTTGAGGGTCTAAGTAGGTCGGTTTATCTTTTGGTCTTGCGTATACACCTATCCATGTTTTAAAATCGCCCTCAAAACTGCTATCTATGATAAAGCCTTGCTCTTTTAGCTCTTCTCTTACTTGAGCTTTTAGATATTGCTGTTCTTGTGTTCCATAAAACCCATTTTCTGTAAAATCTTCTAATTGTAATTTTTTTGTTTTTTCCATTTTCTTTTCCTCTTTTCTTTTTTTGATTTTTAGTTTTTTGACAACCATTTTTGTTAGGCGTTTGAGGAAGTGAAGCTGTTTTCCTCATGTTTTAAAAGCTAGAAATAAATTACAGTGTACGCTCCTTTCTTTTTTCGTTTTGTTGGTTCATTTTCGCCAGTGTGTTCGTGTCGTTTGCTGTGACGAGTACGCAACATAGACACAAAGAAAACACAAGGGCGAGCTTGCTCGTTTATATACCCTTGTGTTTTCGACTGGATATGTTAAGGTAACAAACAGTAAATGACACGTTACAGACTGCAAAATGTACCAACTGAAAAAAGAAAGAATACCGTTGTGTGCTTTATTTCTCGATCAGCTTTTAAAACATGAGGAAATGTTTTTATAAAAAAAGAGTAGTTACCGTTTTTTGGTAACTACTCTTTTCCTTTTTTAATGTTTAAAGTCCTGGAAGTTTAGGTGTCTTGGGTATTGGTGGTGTAGGTCGCTGCAAGCTTTCCATTTTTTGTTGAATTGCTTTAAATTCAGGGGTTTCTTGGTGTTGATTTTGAACCATTTTTTGCTCTATTCTCTCCAAAGTCGGTTGAATTTCTTTCCCTGATACTTTACGATTTAATTCTCTTTCTAAGGTCTCTTTCGGACTAATGGAAGGCGTTTCTAAGCTTGAATAGAGTTTCACTCCTTCTCTGTTATATAGCCTTATATCGCTAAATAAGCCCGTTTTATGAAGGGTTTCTAAATTGGTCGGCAAGTTTTTGACAACAATATCATGCGCTTGTTTTGGTGTTGCCCTAGCTGTCATTGGATCATCTGCATACAATACGATCCATGAAAGGCCATCTGCTGCCAATGAGCGCCTTGAGATTGGTCATTGGGAAGCTGATACTGTAGCCGGTAAAACAGGTAGGGCTCGTATTGTAACTCTAGTCGATCGTAGATCTCGTTTCTCCCTACTTGGTAAGGTTGAAAAGAAAATCTCTAAAAATGTGGTTGATTGTATGATCAATCTAATAAGAAATGTAGGAGAAGATAAATGTAAAACCGTTACACCCGATAGAGGAAAAGAATTCTCCCAACATAGTCGAATAACGCTAGAATTAAATGGCACTAAAGTGTATTTTCCAGATCCACATGCCCCATGGCAACGTTGTACAAACGAAAATACTAATGGTTTATTACGAGAATATTCACCCAAAGGTGAAGATATTTCAGGTATTTTCAATAGTCAAATTCAAGAATGGGCGAATAAATTAAACACGCGACCACGGAAATGTCTAAATTGGAAAACCCCTTATGAAGTATTTTTTAATGAATCGTTGCACTTAATTTGACAATTGAAGCCATAAAAAAACCGCTCAAATCGACTTTCGTAAATCTGAACGGTTTTTTAGAAATTCAATTTTTAAGCGCCTTCTACCATATCACGGCGTTTGTATCCTAAATAGCCGACAAATAAGAAGACGATACTGATAACAGTAATTACTGCAAAAATCGTTCCATCAAATTCTTCCATCGGTAAGCGTGGAATCCAACTTTGAATCGCCGTTTTTGAGAACCAATCCGGCAAATCTAAGATTCCGCCGAAATAATTCAAAGCAAAGGAATAGCCTAGATAAGCATAGATTACTTTTCCAAATTTTGGCAACCAGCCTAACGCTAAAGCAGCCAAACCAATATAAAATAAGATGGAAGGGAGAAAATTGTATCCAGCAGCTAAGAAATCGGTCAGATCCATAGTCGATTCATTTTTCATCGCAGAAATCGCCGTTCCACCTAATCCCGCTGATGCTAAGCCAATGCCTACGACTCCAGCAAAAATAGCTAAAAATATCGTTGTCCAATATAATTGGCCTCGCGTAATCTTCGTTACATACAGTTGACTCAGATGCAGTCTTGTTTCTTCTGCAAATAATTTATTGACCACCGCGATTGGCAAGATTGTGACTAATCCAATCATTACCATCATGATCGTTGCCGTAAAGGATTCTTCAATGGAAACGCCAGATTGAGTGAACATTTGTTTCATCAGTTCATTTCCGCCAAGAAAGACTTGCATGTCTCCATAAATGGAGCCATACGCAGCTCCCATAACCACAAATGCGATCAGCCAACCAATCATTACTCCTTTATTAATCTTGAAAAACAAACCAGGTACAGAAAGTAGTGATTTCTTCGCCGTCGCACGTCCTTCTCGTTCAGGAAGATAACCTGCGCCCATGTCGCGATGTTCTTCCAACACAAACGCAAGTACGGTAAAAACAAGACTAAAAATCAAAGCAAATAATAATGGTAGCCAGTTATTTTTTGTGAAAGGATAGGTCAAGTAAATCCATCCCATTGGATTGAACATTGATAGATCAAGATTAGACACATCTGTTCCAGCGCGCACGATATACAAAAGTCCTATAAGACTTAATGTCGAGCCGGTTGCTCCAGTAGAAGTCGCCATAATCTGCGACATCACAAGTGCCAATACACCACCGATAATTCCCGCCAATGCAATTGATCCTCCGAACAAGAAAGCTCCTTCGGCATCAATCGTTTTTACACCAAAACTCATCATGAGTCCGCCGATTAAAAGACCTAATAAAAGATTGATCAACAGCATCTCACTGATAACAGCTAATGAATTGGCTTGTCGTCCTACTCGAAATGAGCGAACCAATTCAGTCAAACCTAATTCTTCTTCTTTTCGCGTGTGGCTCACCACATGAAGTGCTGAGATAATCATTGCGAACAATCCGCAAAACAGCAACATCTCTTGAGCATACATCGCTCCTAAAGTATAATCCGTACCTATTTTGATTGGTGTAGGTCCAACCATCGAGATCATCGCTGGATTTTGCATCGTTTCAAACATCCCTAAAAGACCTTGTCCTTTAGCAATCTCTTCAAATGCTGGTACATATGCTCCTGAGAACAAACCCAAACCTAAAACCCAAACAATTATTTTTTTCCAATCGCGTTTCACGTATTGAATGAACAATACGTTCCAACGCGCAAATTTTTCATTCATTTTCTTTTCCTCCGTTCCGACAATCAGCCTTCGTAGTGACGCATGAATAAATCTTCGAGCGTTGGCGGTACAGATTCGATTTTTATCACACCTAATTTGGTTGCCTCGGTCAGAATCGTATTCATCGCTTCATTGTCAGCAGAAAAAGTTGCTTTGCCGTCTTTTTGAACAAAATCATGCACGCCAGAGAGCGTCGCAAGTTTCTCAATATCGCCTTTTGTCACCAATGTAACTGTTGAGCGAGTCAAATGACGCAATTCATCTAATGTACCTGTTTCAACTACTTCTCCACGTCGAATGATTGCTACTTTATCTGCTAATCGTTCAACTTCACTTAAAATATGTGAAGATAATAGAATCGCTTTGCCATCATTTTTGATTTTTTCTACTTCTTCTTGGAATACTGCTTCCATCAATGGATCTAGTCCTGAAGTCGGTTCATCTAAAATATACAGATCAGATTCAACTGAAAGTGCAGCAATCAAACCGACTTTTTGACGATTTCCTTTAGAGTAACCTTTGGCTTTTTTCTTTGGATCAAGTTCAAATCGTTTGATTAAATAATCACGCTTTGCTTTGCTCCCGCCGCCATGAAGTTTGATAAATAGATCAATGATCTCTCCACCAGTCAGGCTGCCCCAAAGAGCAACATCCCCAGGAACATACGAAATTCGTTTATGGATTTCTAGACTATCTTTCCAAACATCTTTTCCGAATATTTGGACATCTCCTTCGTCTTGGTTGATGATTCCTAGCAGTGTACGAATCGTCGTTGACTTTCCTGCTCCATTTGGTCCGATAAAACCAACAACTTCACCGGCGTTTACTGTGAATGAGACATCTTTCAACGCCTGGAATTTACCAAATTTTTTTTGCAAGCCTTGTACTTTTACAATTTCTGTCATGGTACATAACTCCCTTTTCTTTTGACATGATTTTATAACGAGCTTTCCAGTCTGAACAAAACGCACCTTTTTTATGAACCAATACAATACGTATCGTTCATAAAATACCCCTTTATACTTTGTTTCAAACCAAAGTTCTTTTACAGCTCCAATAATATTCTTTTTTATTTTAACAGTCAATAAAAATAATTTTAAATTTAAACCTATGATTCCATTGTTAGTTCGTATTATTTCCTATATAATATATACGAAGCTATTTTTGAACTATGATAAACAAAAAGTTCTTTTTTATAGAAAGTAGGTATTTTTAATGGATGGTTTTGAACGAAGAACAGAAGAAAAAAAGAAAAAAGTTTTACGAGCTGCTTTTGATCTGATGAATACAGATACGGGAATCGAGAATTTAACGATCGATGCCGTAGCCAAAAAGGCCAATGTAGGAAAAACTTCTATTTTTAAATATTTTGGCAGCAAAGAAAAGCTCATTCATGAAGTCTTTATCCGGTCAATGGATGAAATGGGGGAAAAAGCTAAAAAAATCATGGAGAAAAATGCATCATTTGAAGAAACTTTGATCGCCATGAGTCAAAATAAAATCGATTACCTCGAAAAAATCAATAAACAATTTTACCTAGATTTAATGAGCTATTACACTAAAAAAGAAGACAGCGGCTTTACCCGAATGATGGAAGCTTATACAAAGCAAAGTTTTGGCATTATGTTGGATTTATTCCATCGCGGGCGTAAAGAAGGAAAAGTCGATTTAAAATATTCAGATGAATTTTTGATGTTGTATTTTCAAGCCATGATCGAAGGCATCTCTAATCCGCAGATTTATGAGAAAATCCTGCCTTATACAGCGGAATGGACTGAGCTGTTGGTAAAAGGAATCGCTCCGAGACAATAGTTTTACGAACAACAAAAGAAGAAATACTCGCCGAATCCACAAAAAAATAAAATGTATGCATACAAATCAGAATCGATTCATCTGCTAGGTGTATTTGAGATACATATTCACAACTAAAATGTGATGCAATTGTCTCAGAGACAGCCGCTTCTCACAGATTGATCGTAGTCGGCTTCTTTTTTTGTAATCTTTAGGGGCTTTATACCAAGCATATTTTTTAGGTGAATATCGGAATTCTAGGGCTTTTATATCTTCTTTATATGGTTTTGTATTACCTGTTAGTCATATAAATGTTCCTACTACTTCGATTGCTACGCCGTCCATTTTTAGATTGAACAATTTATTAATAATATCCTTAAACTGTTCGGGTGTTTCTGTTGTTTCTTTGGTGTAAGTTTCACCGTCTTTATTCTTATGAGTGTTTTTAAGTTTGCTAAACAGTTCGTCATATTCATTGTTCAAAGTTTTCATTTCTTCTTCATTCCCTCCACAATCGGGGTGTAACTTCAAAGCTAACTTTTTGTAGGCTTTTTTCAATTCTTCCAATGTTTCAACGTTTTTAATGTATTTCATTTTTATCATTCCTTTTCTTTTTGATTTTTGGCTTTTTGACAACCATTTTTGTTAGGCGTTTGAGGAAATGTTTTTATAAAAAAAGAGTAGTTACCGTTTTTTGGTAACTACTCTTTTCCTTTTTTAAGGTTTAAATACCTGGAAGTTTAGGTGTTTTGGGTATTGGTGGTGTAGGTGGCTGCAAGCTTTCCATTTTTTGTTGAATTGCTTTAAATTCAGGGGTTTCTTGGTGTTGATTTTGAACCATTTTTTGCTCTATTCTCTCCAAAGTCGGTTGAATTTCTTTCCCTGATACTTTACGATTTAATTCTCTTTCTAAGGTCTCTTTCGGACTAATGGAAGGCGTTTCTAAGCTTGAATAGAGTTTCACTCCTTCTCTATTGTAAAGCCTTATATCGCTAAATAAGCCCGTTTTATGAAGGGTTTCTAAATTGGTCGGTAAGTTTTTGACAACAATATCATGCGCTTGTTTTGGTGTTGCCCTGGCTGTCATTGGATCATCTGCATACATAGTTTCATACCGTTCAATTGTTCCTAAATATGAGTTGATTTTAGGTACTGCCATGACATACATTTTTGTTTCATAATCTTTGGCTTGAAGCATTGTTGCGGTTTGAATAGGAACGTCTGTTGTTCGTCCTGTACCTTCAATCACTAAATTATACCCTTTATCTCTCAAACGGCTTATGATCGCTTCTGTCATGCGATTAGAATAAGGGGTAACGTATTTTACTACGTCTTTTTCATAAAGTTTCACTAGTTCATCAAAATTAGGGTGCTGTTGTTTGAACGTATCATTATCAATGATAACAACATTTCCTTGTGTCTCTTCGGAAATTGCCGATCGCAAACTAGTTTTACCTGATCCTGGTTGCCCACCAAGTAAAAAAGCGGTTGGCGATTCAACCGCTAGTCTATTTTTAGGGTTCTGTTGCAAAGTTTCCGATAAGCTCATTTTGAGGTAAAATAATTGAAAAAGATAGCTTGGAGGAATGAAGATGACTCAGTTCAAAGGAAAACAATTTCAAAAAGACGTGATTATCGTAGCCGTCGGCTACTATCTTCGGTACAACCTGAGTTATCGTGAAGTGCAGGAAATTCTGTATGACCGAGGAATTCACGTTTGTCACACCACAATTTACCGTTGGGTGCAAAAATACGGAAAGATTCTTTATCAAATTTGGAAAAAGAAAAACAAACAGTCCTTTTATTCATGGAAAATGGACGAGACTTATATCAAAATTAAAGGAAAGTGGCATTATTTATATCGCGCTATCGATGTAGATGGCTTAACCTTAGATATCTGGTTACGGAAAAAGCGCGACACACAGGCTGCGTATGCTTTTCTAAAACGACTGAAGAACCAGTTTGGAGAACCAAAGGTTCTAGTAACGGATAAAGCACCCTCTATTAAGAGTGCCTTCAGAAAGCTTCAGAAAAATGGACTGTATATAACAACAGAACATCGAACAATCAAGTATCTGAATAATCTGATTGAACAAGACCATCGTCCAATTAAGCGAAGAAACAAATTTTACCAAAGTTTGCGAACAGCCTCAACCACGATTAAAGGCATGGAAGCGATTCGAGGAATTTATAAAAAAAGCCGAAAAGAAGGGTCTCTTTTTGGCTTTTCCGTCTGTACAGAAATCAAAGGACTATTAGGAATCCCTGCTTAAATAAGAATCATCTTGAAAAACTAATGACCTTTTTGAGACTTTGCAACAGAACCCATTGGTTTGTGTAAACGCAAAGAAACGGCGGCTCTGAAAATCAAAGCCACCGTTTCATAGGCGTGAAAATATGTCTGCTGTACGACGGCTTTTTTCTTTTGCCGTCGTGCGGCAGATTATTGCTTATGGAATTGTTTTTCTATCACATTACTGTTATAAGTACAACAAGTATACCAAGATACCAAGCACAATTCGATACCAACCAAACACCTTAAAATCATGTTTTTTGATAAAGTTCATTAGGAATTTAATTACTAAGACAGATACCGCAAATGCCACAGCCATACCGAGAACAAGAGCGAGCAGTTCTGCACTTGTAAAATCAAACCCGAATTTTAACAGCTTAAAAGCACTTGCTCCAAGCATAGTAGGTACTGCGAGGAAAAAAGTAAACTCTGCTGCTGCCACTCGTGAAACTCCTATGAGTAAAGCACCTATAATCGTTGCTCCCGACCGTGATGTGCCGGGTATAAGTGATAACACTTGAAATGCCCCTATCAAGATTGCTGTTTTATAGCTGATGTCAGAAAGTGCCATAGTAGTAGGAGTACGCTTTTTATTCCAATTTTCTATGAGAATGAATAACAAACCATAAAAGATTAACATGATTGAAATCACAATGGGGGTTTGGAGGTAAGCATCCAAATAATCATCAAATAAAATCCCCATAATACCTGACGGTATACAAGCCACTGCAACCTTGAACCACAACGAGAAAGTATCCTTTTTAACAAGTGGCTGCGATTTATCCTTTAGCTGAAATGGAAACATCTTGTTCCAAAACATTACAACCACTGCGAGTATAGCTCCAAGTTGAATAACAACAAAAAACATTTCTTTAAATGCTTCGCTCATATTAAGTGTGATAAATTTGTCCGCAAGAATCATATGTCCTGTGCTGCTGATAGGTAGCCACTCAGTAATACCCTCAACAATTCCAAGAAAAATAACTTTTAAAATTTCTATAAAATCAAGTACCATTATTTCAAATCCTCCTTTTTAAAATGATGAAAGGTCATAAGAAAACCAACTGCTGATACAAGAATAATAATAGATACAGACAGCAGTGTAGGATAGCCGGTACTCTGAAGTTTACCCTGCACCAAGAAATAGGTGGCTGTCCACGGATACAACGCTCCCCATTCTTGATTTGAAAGTGCGGCACTTCCCATGACAATCACGGCAGAGCCAATCATCGGGGCGACAAATCCTTTTGTTTTCATAGCAACAAACACAAAAGGAGAAACTGTTAAAAACATCAGGATACTGCCAAACAAAAACTTGGGGAGCCATACTATTGCCACTAGTAAGCTATATCCCTCCAATGTAAAGACAGCGTGATATAGCCCACAAGCGATAAATATACCTGCCCATGTTACAAGGGTGAGCATAACAATCCAAAGAAGCAGGGTGCAAAATTTTCCAATTAATAGTTTTGTCCTTGAAATGGGTATGGGCAATATGGTTTTGAGTGTGCTTTCTGTGTACTCTCTGCTAAACAAGTAAGCTGCAATTGCCACATATATCATAATGTTTACCAGCAGCATGATATACAGTACACTGTCGCTGTATATGTCAGACAAGGTAAAGATAATCTCCGGCTTATCAAAATGTGTTTGCAAGGCTTCTATTAACATCAAAAGTGGGGTAGATAATACCCCTGCCACACTAATTAGCACCATTTTTGAACGCTTTAGTTTTAATAATTCACAAGAAATAAGATTAAGCAATACCGCCACCTCCAATCAGTTTAGAAAAGTAGTCCTCTAAGTTTTCCTCACTATCATCTATCCTTGTCACGAGCAGTCCATTTCGTGCAAATTCTCGATTGATTTCTCCAACACTTTGGCTAAAGTCATAAATTCTCACCGTACCGTCCTGCACTGTAAAATCCGTCATGTGGTAGTGGCTTTCTAAAATCTTTCCAGCTATCTCACTGTCAGATAAATCAAATTGAATGTATTTTCGATTCCTTTTGTGAAGCTCGGATATATTCACTTCCTCTACTAAATGCCCCTCGTGCATAACGCCGATAATATCTGCTATCTGTTCAATCTCGCTTAAAACATGGCTTGAGATAAAAATGGTAATGCCATGATTGTGACTAAGTTCAGATAAAAATGAGCGTATTTCAACTATTCCAATGGGGTCAAGTCCGTTAATCGGTTCGTCAAGTATTAAAAGCTCCGGCTCGTGCATAATGGCGGCGGCAATACCAAGCCGTTGCTTCATTCCGAGGGAATAATCGGAAAAGACTTTTCTTTTCTCTTTATGCAGCCCCACAACTTCAAGAGCTTTTTCTACTCCACTTTTAGATACTCCCCCTCGCAGTTTAGCGAGAATTTGCAAATTCTCATACCCTGTTAAATTACTGTAAAATCCCGGTGTTTCGATAATAGAGCCTACTTTGCTATAAAGGGTATGGATATTTTCCTTATAGTTTGTGCCAAACAAGCGTACCGTTCCATCCGTTGGGAGAGCAAGCTGCAACATCATTTTCATTGCTGTGGTTTTGCCTGCTCCGTTTCTGCCGAGCAAACCATAAATTTTGCCCGTTGGCACATGAAGATTGACCTTATCGACAACGGTGGCTGTTCCGTATCGCTTCGTAAGATTTTCTGTTTCAATGATATAATCCATATTTGATTTTCCTTTCCGTTGGTTGCTGTTCTTGTTTTCACTGACCACAATTTTATTATCACAGGAGCTATATCAAAAGCCAAGAAACCTACCGTCACATCGCCTACATCTATCATGTCAACATGAAAAAAAGCCCCGACACTTATCGTGTCAGAGCCTATTTCAAGGGATTTATATCGTTTTTACTTTGTTCCGTTCTGCTTAATCCAAACAACTATTTTTGCGACAAACAGCAGAAACATAAGTGCTGTTATATATGGTTCTCTTGCTGCTGCTAAGAAACAGATAGCCAAAGCAGTGAGTCCAAGGGAGCATTTTGTAGCAATGCCGCCCCATGTTTCTTTATCTAAATGGGTAAGTATTATTTTAGCAATCCCTATTACAATCAAGGCGGCAAAAGCACTCCAGTAGACTGCAAGATTGAATGGTGTGGTGGCTGTAAATGATAGTAGATTGACCGCATAAACATAACCGCCAACAGAGTTTCCATATAACGGAAGAAATATAAACGCAACTGCCATCATATCCAATATTCCATAAATATAGTTGTAAATCTTTTTCAAGTTGGAACGATTTTCAGTTTCGGCAAGTGTAATCAGTTCTTCGCCCGATAGTAGTTCATCTATGGTCACAGAAAAGAATTTAGAAATACACTTGAGCGACTCAATGTTAGGGTAACCCTTGCCGCTTTCCCATTTTGAAATGGCTGTTCTTGATACATATAATTGCTCCGCAAGTTGTTCCTGCGTTAAGTTCTTTCCAGTCCTAAGCTGTTGTAGCTTTTCATTAAATTCCATGATTCTCCTCCTGTTTGTTCCTTGTTTTCATACGTCCATCAACGGGTTTTTCTGCATCTTTTGGTATCATCCATGCACGACCAAATTTTTCAGTTCCGTCAATGCGATTTTCCTCACATAATTTTTGTATCCGTCTTTCCGATATGCCCCATTTTTCAGAAGCGGCTTTCACAGAAATGTAATCCATAATATCAACTTCCTTTCGCAAAGAGTATATAATTATTATATACGGAATGACGAATAATAGCAATTTTCTCTCCACTAATACGAAATTATACACTACTAAACATAAAATCATACTTCGTTCAAATATCATCACCCGAAATGTACAATGATATAGGGTGATATTAAAATGTACCAAGATGAAAGAAAACTTGATTTTAAGCCGTTAGGTATAGCGATAAAAAAAGCTCGGGAAGCAAAAGGGTGGACACAGGAATATCTTGCCCAACTGGTAGACCTTACGCCACGCTCTATTATGGGTTCTGTTGCAAAGTTTCCGATAAGCTCATTTTGAGGTAAAATAATTGAAAAAGATAGCTTGGAGGAATGAAGATGACTCAGTTCAAAGGAAAACAATTTCAAAAAGACGTGATTATCGTAGCCGTCGGCTACTATCTTCGGTACAACCTGAGTTATCGTGAAGTGCAGGAAATTCTGTATGACCGAGGAATTCACGTTTGTCACACCACAATTTACCGTTGGGTGCAAGAATACGGAAAGATTCTTTATCAAATTTGGAAAAAGAAAAACAAACAGTCCTTTTATTCATGGAAAATGGACGAGACTTATATCAAAATTAAAGGAAAGTGGCATTATTTATATCGCGCTATCGATGTAGATGGCTTAACCTTAGATATCTGGTTACGGAAAAAGCGCGACACACAGGCTGCGTATGCTTTTCTAAAACGACTGAAGAACCAGTTTGGAGAACCAAAGGTTCTAGTAACGGATAAAGCACCCTCTATTAAGAGTGCCTTCAGAAAGCTTCAGAAAAATGGACTGTATATAACAACAGAACATCGAACAATCAAGTATCTGAATAATCTGATTGAACAAGACCATCGTCCAATTAAGCGAAGAAACAAATTTTACCAAAGTTTGCGAACAGCCTCAACCACGATTAAAGGCATGGAAGCGATTCGAGGAATTTATAAAAAAAGCCGAAAAGAAGGGTCTCTTTTTGGCTTTTCCGTCTGTACAGAAATCAAAGGACTATTAGGAATCCCTGCTTAAATAAGAATCATCTTGAAAAACTAATGACCTTTTTGAGACTTTGCAACAGAACCATTTTTAGTTAGTCGTTCAACATTCTTTTCTAAACGATCTTCAAATTGCTTTTCGGTGAAGTCAGTAATATTCGCCATGTTAAGCCACTTTCTCTTTTGTCAAAATTTGTTTTGAATATTGATTCATTGACCGCCAATACTCATGAATAGCTTGTAATTCTTCAAATGGTTGTTGAAATAAATCAACTTCTTGTGCCACTTCTAATTGATTTAAAAGATTCACTTCTAGTAAACGAGTATTTTTAGTATCTAGTTCATGGTTCAAAACATAGTTTAATACTCGATTATAAACGCTTGCCGATAATTCGTTAATGATCTCTATTTCAAATGTTTTTTCATACGTAACTGCCATTTCATTTTCACTCCTTTTTAAAGTTTATCAGGTAAATATTTCCGTATATATTCTTCTAAGGCTTGATCCATAACTTCTTTTACGTTTCCGCCATTTTTTGCTGTTTCAATTTTTATAATATGGTGTAAGTCAGCACGAACACGAACCGTCTTATCTCCCATTATATCTTTTTTTGCACTGATTGGTGTATCATTTCGTTTTGCTTTTTGTGCGCCTAAATTTCCCACAATCACTCACTTCTTTCTATTTCTTCTTATTCTTATTTTATCATCAACAATCACAAATCACAAGTGATTTGTGATTAATCACTTGTGATTTGTGATTCTATTCTTTTTCGTTTTCTAATTGAATAATTCGCTCAAGCATTTCAAAAAATACGTTCTCATACATGGATAAAACTTTTTTGTCATAGCCTTTGTGTTCTGTAATTCCATTTTTAGACCAGGTACTTACTTTATTACTTCGCTTGATAATATTTTGGAAAACCAAGTTATCTTCTTTATGTTGCTTGTACAGTTCTTCCAGGTTTGATTTTATCGTTGCGCTGTCCGTATCAACTAAATAAGG
>NZ_AP022824.1 GCF_011397115.1 Enterococcus saigonensis
TATTCATATTCGTTGTTATATTAGTTTTTTCTTGGTGTTTATCGTATCTATTCGCTGTTTGAACGACTGTTTAATTCAACACCGAGATTTTTCTTTTATCTGTTTAAACTGCTATAGCAGTTAATAACTTCATTCCGTTATTTCTAACTACATATTCGCTTGATATTTTAGAAACTTGATAATGAATTTTATTCTTGCTAACACCTAACTCATCCGCAAGCTCTTTGATTGTTTTTAAATTCTCACTCATGGCTTGCTCCTTTACTCGAACATTTGCACGTTCTGGTTGTTCAAGGTCTTGTAATTTTACAGTTGGCAAGTATTGTTCAATCGCTTTTTCAAATACTTCGCCATATTTCCTTTTGAATACGGTGCTTGCTTCTCACGTACATACGACAAATGCGTTTTCACGCCCTCAAGTCCTCGTAAGGCTTTCAGTTCATCATAGCGTGGATAGACGTTCTTTTGTAAGCCTGACATGAGTGCAAGGTCGGTCATTTCATACGACTTAACAGCATGGAATCTAGCAAAAGAAGCGTGTGTAGTTGCTTTGCATAGCTTCCGCATACAAAGCTTGTTCGGTTTGTTCTTTTTTTGCCTGCTCTTCTTGTACAATGATCATCTAACTTGTAACTGGTATCGTCTGCTTGCCATTTTTTTCGTGATATGAAAGACAATCGAATCAATCGAACGTCTTTTTTGATTTTGTCATAGGCTACATTCAAATGGTGTATTGATTAATTTCTTTAAGAGGTGCATTTAATATCCATTTTGTAAAATCTGTCATATTTTTATTCATCGACTGTATTTGTCATAGCTCGTAATTTTGCATCGAAATAGACGGATGGCGTAGGCTTCGACTTGCTCCTCTCTGCGCCCTTAGAACTATAATGCTCGTATTGGTTATAGTGCATGGATAACCACTTATACAACACAATGTGTACTTGCTGTTTAACTCCATAATGTCACTAATAGCATATTGGGTAAAATTTTGCTTCAAGTCAATCAAATAAGGCATAATCGCTTGGTCAAAGCGGATCGTGACTTCATCATCATAATCATTCCACTTGATATAAGGGATTGGCACAATACTTTCAAATTCAAATCCTTTTCAGTCTGCTCTCGCACTTCAAAATAAGCTTGTTTCTGCATTTTTTCAATGGCTTGTTTAAAGCGACTATGCTTGTCGTTGTCGACACATCAAAGAAAGCAAACATTCTTTTTTGGATAAGTAAATCGTATGGTCTTTCGGTGGATTGTCCGTATCAATGCACGATACCGCCAATTCAAAAATCTTTAGAGGGTCTTATCCATTTTTGCTACGCTCGTAATCAAGTCATTGTGTTCCACGACTTTTCGTTTTGTCAGTTCATCTGTACATCACCTGCTTTTTTACATGATTCGTTTCTGGTATACTGGCATAGAAAAATACGCTCTTTGCGTGTTTTGGTTAGGCATAGAGAAAGACATTTTACAGTGGTATTTTCTCTATGCTCTTATTATAGCACTATATAGAGAAAAATAAATGCAATTCTCTCTGTTACACAGTTTTTCTCTCTGTATACACAGTTTTTTCTCTCTGTATACACAGTTTTTTCTCTCTGTATGTTTTTCTCTGTTTAATCTCGCAAACCTTGCTAAAACTGCCTTTTTCGGCACGCAAAAGGTTTAAAGATTTAAAGATTTAAAATATATAAGATAAATTAAAAGGCTTCGCCCTCTCGTTCACTTCGGTTAAAAAATCTAAAAGATCAAAATCGTACAGTAATAAATGCAAAAAGGAGTGAGCGAAAAACACGCTCACATTGTACTTGCAGCGTTCACTTCGTTCACTTGCGAAAAGAAAAGAGCAAACCTCTTTTAGGGATTTTCTTGATTGCTCTAATTGCTCGTATACGCTGTTTTAATTGTTTGACTAGATAAATACGCCTATCTGGCAATCAAACGCCTTACAGGCGTCAGGGCAAGCCCTAACGACCCTTGAATTAAAAACCTACATGAATAATTGTTTTTTAATTCCAAACAAAACAGTTCATTTAAATCAATTTAAACCCACTTTAACCCACTTAAATCGTTTCTAAGGCGTTTTAATCTTACATTTGAATAAATAGACGTTTAATATGAAAAACGCCTTAAACGGAATTTTATGAGCTTTTAAAAATGATTTGCTTTTATTCGCACGTTTACTTTTGATTAAACTAGCGAAGTCTGTTTAATTAAAAGTAAATGTTTAGTTGAGCAAAGCGAAACCAGAAAGGAGCAAACAACATGACATTAGATTACAGAAAAACATTTGAAATTGAGATAATCAATGAATTTCAATCAGCGATTCACTCAAAAATGTTGAACTATGTTTTAAATAATGAACTCGATAAAAGCGATTCTACAAACCTACAAGTAAATTTATTAAAACAATTATCAAACATGAACCAAATTAATTTATTTGAATTATCTTTAGAGGAATTAGAAGCCTATCACGACTATTTACGAACGATAAAAAAATATGCCGATAACATCACACGAACAACGTGAGTTTTAACAAACACGCTTGACGATAAAACGAAATGTAAATTAAGTTTTATCGCACAATTACGTAGAAACGAAGTTACTGCGTATAAGTGCGCCCTTAAAAATAAGGGGTGGATTCTACAAAATTAATTTGAAAAATATTCCCTTAGAGATTTTTACTAAGGGCGCACTTATACGCAGTAAAAAAATCTACGCGAATTTTTTCTACGTTGTGCTAAGGGCGCACTTACACTCACCAAATTTTTTTGGTGTCTATCGTGCTAAAAAGAGGACAGATCACTTGCGTGACGTGTACTCTTTTTCGTCAAGCGTGTTGGTTAAAATTCGCTTTACTCATGTTAAAATCTTGTTGAACTAGTTTTTTTATTGCTAGTAATTTTTTTACCTAGTTTTGTATTTTGTGGCAAGCCAGCTTCCTAAACGGTTTTTACTTTACGAGTTGGATAAGGCAAGTTATTCAGGATCAATTAGATCCACCCTTTCAAATAAAGCGAACGACCCTAACACACCAAATCGGACTGTTTTTGATCCATACACTTCTAGAAATATTTTCGCAGCCCGATCGTAAAAATGAAGAAATAGAAGATCATTAATTGGCTAAAAATTCCGAATAAAATAACAAGTTCATTCAGAATTGAAAGGGAACTTTCACAAAGTTTTTAAGAAAAAGACGGCTGTTACATCAATCTTTTTCGGGTTGAAAAGAGGTAGACCAATTGCGATTCACAAAGAAAGCCCCTGGAATGGTTGATCCAGGGGCTACTTCGTTTAAAAGAGATTATGGTAACTAAGAGGTTAAATAACTATTTTATTTTTGGCTCAGAGTACACTTTGATAGTAATTAACCAACTAAAAATAATTATTATAGAAAAAATAAGTAACATATTGCTATATAAATATGATTGAGAAGAAACATTTATAGGAATAATTTTTTTATTTAGTATGTCTACAGACAGTAATCCTCCTACAACTGCGATTCCTAGTCCTTCAGATAAGAAACTTGTAAAATTAAGTAAACTCATTCCTGAACCACTTTCTTTTGTAGTTAAACTACTTGAAACAATTGTAGATATAACCGTTTTTGTAAAGGACAGACCTCCAAATATAAAAATAATTAATATAGTAATTAAAAAAGGTGTCGTTTCAACAAACAGTGCAGCCAATAGAAAACTAATTGATAACAACATAGCTCCTATAGTTAACACGAATATTGGTCCTTTTTTATCTACTAGTATTCCACCAAAGTAACCAAAAATAATGACACTAACAGCTCCTGGAAAGATAATCCCGTTACCAATGGCAAGTGTACTTAACTGATATAAATCTCTCATCATATAAGGAACCATTGAAATAAATCCTGCCACCGTTCCAAAAAAAAGACCTCCACAAACAATACCAACCATAAAAGATCGGTTTTCACCTAATTTAGGCTCAATAAACGGCTCATCCACTTTTTTTATGTGCTTAATAAAAATAATGAAAATAACGAAACTTATTCCTAAGAAATATAATTTATATGATGTGGTAAACACCATAAAAGTTACTATGCTTAACGACATTAATACTAATCCTATAAAATCAAAACTTCCCTTTTTAATCGGTTCATGATCAAGCATTTTGATAAGAAAAGGAACTGATATTAAAGTTCCTAAAGGTAATATCAATAGATAAGACCAATGAATATATTCAGCTATCATTCCACCGATAGATGGACCTAGAGCTTCACCCATTGCAACAATGGAACCAATAAGTCCAAAAGCCTTTCCCTGGCTCTCCCTTGGAATATATTTAGCAACAACCACCATAATTAACGCAGGAAAAGCTGCAGCTCCTGTACCTTGAATGAATCGTGATAATAATAATACAGGAAATGATGTATGACCTATAAAACCCATAATTGAACCTATACAATTTAATAAAATTCCTGTTAATAACAGTTTCTTAATACCAACATAATCAGAAACTTTGCCATATATGGCTGTTCCTACAGAAAAACTTAACATGAACGATGTATTAATCCAATTTATACTTGCAGGAGCTTTTCCAAAGTAATTCGCTACATCAGGAAAAGATACATTTAGAACCATTTCATTTAGTACACTAAAGAAAGATAAAAAGCAAAGCCAAAGTAATAATTTGTTGTATTGTGATTTATGGTTTGACGAATTAGAATTCATTTCTTCACTCTTTCCCTTTAATTAATAAAGATTTTATCCTATCAACTTTTCCTTGTTGATATAAACTTTTATCTACCACTTCTTGATAAGATACAATTTTATTTTTTATATAGGCTTGTCCATTAAATAGTTCATTACTCTTTTCTTCAAATATTAAAAATAAAGATTGAGGTAACTTTGCAATTAAATTAAATTCATCTTCTACCTCTGATACATTTAAGACATTTCCCTCTAATTTTCCGAGTTCACTAATAGCCTTCCCTAAATAATCTTTATTTGCAGATACATCTATCTCTACTACTGGTTCTACAATGACTGTTTTAGAATTTAACAATGCTTTATACAATGCATATGGTGTTAACTTTCTAAATTCAGATGGTGTACTGACTGGACTAAAAAATTCAGCATCTGTCAACGTTACTTTTACATTGGTTAATTCAAAATCATAAAGACCTGTTTTAGTTGAACTAAACACACTATCTTTAATAGCATTTTGAAATGACTGTTTCAGATAACCTGTTGTCACTAAACTATCAAATTGAATGCCTGATAGGTTACTCGGTTCAACTTTCAAGGTCATCGTTGCCCAATAGGGATTAAGTGATTCATCTACATCAATTGTGCCTATTCCTATTTCTTCTATAATTTCTTTATAAACAATTGTTGGTAATGATAATTTAAGCGTCTTAAAAGAGTAACGTCTGCGTATAGTTTCTTCTAAGTATTCTCGTTGAACTCGACCAAAAATTTTCATTGAGATTTCTGAAGTTTCTTTATCAATTGAGAAATCAAGTAATGGATCTTCTTCTGATAATTCAGTTAATAAGTCTAGTAACGTCATTCTCTCTTCTTCCCCAACTTGGAAAGTGATTTTTAAACTTGGGCTAGGTAAAGATAGCTCATTAGTTAAAGGTTCTCCTAAGAAATCTTGAATCTTTAATTCTTTACATTTTGGAAACATAAAAATATCTCCTGTTTGAATACTATTTGCTTCTACAAATTGGTTGTCTTGTAATACTAAAAAACGTGGTAGCTTCTTTTCTTCTTGATTATTTAACAAATAAGTTTGGTTCTTACTTATTTCACCGGATAGTAATCTAAAATAAGCTTGTTTTTGACCATTCATAAAAGTAATTTTATATAAATATGCAGATAAATTATCCTTACTTTTATCAACTAAATCAAAGCTACCTAATAAATTTAATAAAGTATCTATCCCTTCTCCTGTCACAGCCGAACCTAAAATTAAAGGATAACTTTCATTCATTAAAGTTCGTTGGTTCAACTCATTTTTTAGCTCTATTTCACTTATTAATACATCATTCATAAACTTTTCAAGTAGATAAGGACTGTTTTCGATTAAAGTATCTCTACTTTCTTGACTAAACAAGGATTCTACTAGAACAAGATGACTCGTCAATTTATTCTTGATTTCAGAAATCAGATATTCTGGTCTTGCTGTTTCTATATCTATTTTATTTAAGAAAAAGATAGTCGGTATCTTGGCTTCTTGTAATGTATCAAAAATCCTTCTTGTTTGAGTTGGGAGTTCTCCTAAACTTGAAACGACTAAAACAGCTATATCAATAACGTTTAGTGACCTCACTACTTCACCATAAAATTCAATATGTCCAGGCATATCAACCAAATTTATTTTTGTTTGACACCACTCTAAAGAAACAGAAGCTGTTTTTATTGTAATGCCTCTTTCTTTCTCTAAATCAAGGGTATCAGTAATAGTATCACCCTTCTTAATACTTCCTTGCTTATAATTTTCATGGGTTCTACTATACAAACTTTCTGTTAAAGATGTTTTTCCAGCGTCTACATGAGCGACAATTCCTACATTAATAATTTTTTTCATCAAAAAAAGACTTCTATGGATTTATGTTCGCAAAAATACTCATCGCAAATACCATAGAAGTCTATTGTTCACGACCTTCTAATTATAGTTCGAGAGTATTTCTTTAAGAGCACACCAAATAAGCCTTTGTTTTTCAGCTATATTAAAATGTGCTATTTAGAAATACTCCGAAGCATATGAAGATCACTCACTTATTTTTATTTGATTTATTTATCTTAAGTTAGTATAAATTATAAAAATTAAAAAAACAATTTTTTTAGTTAATTATAACGTCGCTTATGTTAACCCTATATAATATTTAAGCCCTCAGATCGATTCTGAGGGCTTTTTTGCTATTAATAATAGGGATTATGTTAAGCAATAGATTAGATAACTGAAAATAGTTCATTCGACATAATATTTTTATTCAATTATAAAAATTCAATTAGAATTAAACTATTTTAGGTTATCACTCGATGATTGAGAGGTTTTCAAATTTTTTTTTTAACTATTCCTTGCATAAATAGCCTTTAAACTACTCATTTTAATTTAATACAAGGAATATTTAAGTTGATATACTAAAGCATATTTAATATTTCTAATGGGAGTGATTAAAAATGTCTATAGTTAAAATTGATAGTATTAATTTAAAAAAAATGAGTTTTTTCGATATTTATGACTTTGAGGATTTTTTTTTAGAAAATGCCTTGATAGAAAATGAGATAATAAGTGATCAATGTATTGAAAAATTATTTATTGAAGATAGTATAATCGAACACTGTGAATTAAGTGGAAATAATTTTGTTAAAGCTGAATTTACTAACTGTATATTTAAAAATTGTGATTTTTCAAATACAGTCTTATCAGAATCGGTATTGTACAAATGTGAATTTATCAATTGTAAAATGTTAGGCTTAGATATTTCCGAAGCCTATATAAATACAAATTTATTTTTAGAAAATAACATGGAAATGGTTAATTTATCAAGTGCTAATTTCAAAGAAGTTTCTTTCTCCGATTGTAATCTAACTAATACTGACTTGATAGATGCAAAGATGGTGAAAACCACATTTGACAGTTGTAAACTAGATAGTATGAATCTCACAGGAACTCTTTTAAAAAAAGTAGACATCAGCACTTGTCATTTTACTCATTTACCATTAAGTATTGAAACAATTTCTGGTAGTATCGTAAATGAACACCAAGCACTAATATTAGCAAGAGACCTTCTGAAAGTTAAAATAAAGTAGCAAACTACTCTTTAGACTAAGTATAACGCGATTTATGTTAAGTCAAAAAATTATCTTTAAAAGTTGTACAATAAATAGTACAACTTTTAAAGATAATTGGGGTGATAAAAATGGAAGCAGTTGCTTATTCTAATTTTAGACAAAATTTGAGAAGTTATATGAAACAAGTAAACGAAGACGCGGATCCAATCATTTATTGAGTCTCATTTCCATAATTGCCACCATTTTTTTGATGCTTCTTTTTTCTCTATCATTACTTTCTCCTTTAATTGTTCCTGAAAGATGGTGTGCTCATTTCTAAGATTTTCTATTTCCTCTTGAGGTTGATTATCTACCTTCTCCTTTTTTATATCCTTTGAGGGCATTTTAAGAGCTTTTAAACTATCATTCTCCGACTTGTATTCTTCTAGCAATTTTTTATCTTGCAAGGCTAGACGTTGCTGTTGGTCTAAGAGCTTTTGAGTTTGCTTTTGCGATTCCACCAAGCTTTTTATTTGTTCATCTTTATTTATATTTTGAGATTCAAGGTATTCAATTTGGTGTTTAAGACTGTTTAAATAATCATTTAATGAACTATTTAATTCAACACCTTCAATATTCATATTCGTTGTTATATTAGTTTTTTCTTGGTGTTTATCGGTATCTAATTCGCTGTTTGAACGACTGTTTAATTCAACACCGAGATTTTCTTTTATCTGTTTAACTGCTATAGCAGTTAATAACTTCATTCCGTTATTTCTAACTACATATTCGCTTGATATTTTAGAAACTTGATAATGAATTTTATTCTTGCTAACACCTAACTCATCCGCAAGCTCTTTGATTGTTTTTAAATTCTCACTCATGGCTTGCTCCTTTACCTCGAACATTTGCACGTTCTGGTTGTTCAAGGTCTTGTAATTTTACAGTTGGCAAGTATTGTTCAATCGCTTTTTTCAAATACTTCGCCATATTTCCTTTTGAATACGGTGCTTGCTTCTCACGTACATACGACAAATGCGTTTTCACGCCCTCAAGTCCTCGTAAGGCTTTCAGTTCATCATAGCGTGGATAGACGTTCTTTTGTAAGCCTGACATGAGTGCAAGGTCGGTCATTTCATACGGACTTAACAGCATGGAATCTAGCAACAAGCGTGTGTAGTTGCTTTGCATAGCTTCCGCATACAAAGCTTGTTCGGTTTGTTCTTTTTTTGCCTGCTCTTCTTGGTACAATGGATCATCTAACTTGTAACTGGTATCGTCTGCTTGCCATTTTTTCGTGATATGAAAGACAATCGAATCAATCGAACGTCCTTTTTTGATTTTGTCATAGGCTACATTCAAATGGGTGTATTGATTAATTTCTTTAAGAGGTGCATTTAATATCCATTTTGTAAAATCTGTCATATTTTTATATTCATCGACTGTATTTGTCATAGCTCGTAATTCTTGCATCGAAATAGACGGATGGCGGTAGGCTTCGACTTGCTCCTCTCTGCGCCCACCCTTAGAACTATAATGCTCGTATTGGTTATAGTGCATGGATAACCACTTATACAACACAATGCTGTACTTGCTGTTTAACTCCATAATGTCACTAATAGCATATTGGGTAAAATTTTGCTTCAAGTCAATCAAATAAGGCATAATCGCTTGGTCAAAGCGGATCGTGACTTCATCATCATAATCATTCCACTTGATATAAGGGATTGGCACAATACTTTCAAATTCAAATCCTTTTCCAGTCTGCTCTCGCACTTCAAAATAAGCTTGTTTCTGCATTTTTTCAATGGCTTGTTTAAAGCGACTATGCTTGTCGTTGTCGGACACATCAAAGAAAGCAAACAATTCTTTTTTGGATAAGTAAATCGTATGGTCTTTCGGTGGATTGTCCGTATCAATGCACGATACCGCCAATTCAAAAATCTTTAGAGGGGTCTTATCCATTTTTGCTACGCTCGTAATCAAGTCATTGTGTTCCACGACTTTTCGTTTTGTCAGTTCATCCATGTACATCACCTGCTTTTTTACATGATTCGTTTCTGGTATACTGGCCATAGAAAATACGCTCCTTTGCGTGTTTTGGTTAGGCATAGAGAAAGACATTTTACAGTGGTATTTTCTCTATGCTCTTATTATAGCACTATATAGAGAAAAATAAATGCAACTTCTCTCTGTATACACAGTTTTTTCTCTCTGTATACACAGTTTTTTCTCTCTGTATACACAGTTTTTTCTCTCTGTATACACAGTTTTTTCTCTCTGTTTAATCTCGCAAACCCTTGCTAAAACTGCCTTTTTCGGCACGCAAAAGGTTTAAAAGATTTAAAAGATTTAAAATATATAAGATAAATTAAAAAGGCTTCGCCCTCTCGTTCACTTCGGTTAAAAAATCTAAAAGATCAAAATCGTACAGTAATAAATGCAAAAAGGAGTGAGCGAAAAACACGCTCACATTGTACTTGCAGCGTTCACTTCGTTCACTTGCGAAAAGAAAAGAGCAAACCCTCTTTTAGGGATTTTCTTGATTGGCTCTAATTGCTCGTATACGCTGTTTTAATTGTTTGACTAGATAAATACGCCTATCTGGCAATCAAACGCCTTACAGGCGGTCAGGGCAAGCCCTAACGACCCTTGAATTAAAAACCTACATGAATAATTGTTTTTTAATTCCAAACAAAACAGTTCATTTAAAATCAATTTAAACCCACTTTAAACCCACTTAAAATCGTTTCTAAGGCGTTTTAATCTTACATTTGAATAAATAGACGTTTAATATGAAAAACGCCTTAAAACGAATTTTATGACGTTTTTTGAGAAAATTGTTTTTTACCCGCACGTTTACTTTTGATTAAACTAGCGAAGTCTGTTTAATTAAAAGTAAATGTTTAGTTGAGCAAAGCGAAACCAGAAAGGAGCAAACAACATGACCTTAGATTACAGAAAAACATTTGAAATTGAGATAATCAATGAATTTCAATCAGCGATTCACTCAAAAATGTTGAACTATGTTTTAAATAATGAACTCGATAAAAGTGATTCGACAAACCTACAAGTAAATTTATTAAAACAATTATCAAACATGAACCAAATTAATTTATTTGAATTATCTTTAGAAGAATTAGAAGCCTATCACGACTATTTACGAACGATAAAAAAATATGCCGATAACATCACACGAACAGCGTGAGTTTTAACAAACACGCTTGACGATAAAACGAAATGTAAATTAAGTTTTATAGCACAATTACCACTAAATAAAATTTAGGGGTATAAGTGCGCCCTTAAAACTAAGGGGTTCATTTCTACAAAGTTAATCTGACAACTATTCCCTTAGCGATTTTTACTAAGGGCGCACTTATACGCAGTAAAAAAATCTAGCGAATTTTTTCTACGTTGTGCTAAGGGCGCACTTACACTCACCAAAATTTTTTGGTGTCTATCGTGCTAAAAAAGAGGACAGATCACTTGCGTGACGTGTACTCTTTTTTCGTCAAGCGTGTTGGTTAAAATTCGCTTTACTCATGTTAAAATCTTGTTGAACTAGTTTCTTTTATTGCTAGTAATTTTTTTACCTAGTTTTGTATTTTGTGGCAAGCCAGCTTCCTAAACGGGTTTTTACTTTACGAGTTGGATAAGGCAAGTTATTCAGGATCAATTAGATCCACCCTTTCAAATAAAGCGAACGACCCTAACACACCAAATCGGACTGTTTTTGATCCATACACTTCTAGAAATATTTTCGCAGCCCGATCGTAAAAATGAAGAAATAGAAGATCATTAATTGGCTAAAAATTCCGAATAAAATAACAAGTTCATTCAGAATTGAAAGGGAACTTTCACAAAGTTTTTAAGAAAAAGACGGCTGTTACATCAATCTTTTTCGGGTTGAAAAGAGGTAGACCAATTGCGATTCACAAAGAAAGCCCCTGGAATGGTTGATCCAGGGGCTACTTCGTTTAAAAGAGATTATGGTAACTAAGAGGTTAAATAACTATTTTATTTTTGGCTCAGAGTACACTTTGATAGTAATTAACCAACTAAAAATAATTATTATAGAAAAAATAAGTAACATATTGCTATATAAATATGATTGAGAAGAAACATTTATAGGAATAATTTTTTTATTTAGTATGTCTACAGACAGTAATCCTCCTACAACTGCGATTCCTAGTCCTTCAGATAAGAAACTTGTAAAATTAAGTAAACTCATTCCTGAACCACTTTCTTTTGTAGTTAAACTACTTGAAACAATTGTAGATATAACCGTTTTTGTAAAGGACAGACCTCCAAATATAAAAATAATTAATATAGTAATTAAAAAAGGTGTCGTTTCAACAAACAGTGCAGCCAATAGAAAACTAATTGATAACAACATAGCTCCTATAGTTAACACGAATATTGGTCCTTTTTTATCTACTAGTATTCCACCAAAGTAACCAAAAATAATGACACTAACAGCTCCTGGAAAGATAATCCCGTTACCAATGGCAAGTGTACTTAACTGATATAAATCTCTCATCATATAAGGAACCATTGAAATAAATCCTGCCACCGTTCCAAAAAAAAGACCTCCACAAACAATACCAACCATAAAAGATCGGTTTTCACCTAATTTAGGCTCAATAAACGGCTCATCCACTTTTTTTATGTGCTTAATAAAAATAATGAAAATAACGAAACTTATTCCTAAGAAATATAATTTATATGATGTGGTAAACACCATAAAAGTTACTATGCTTAACGACATTAATACTAATCCTATAAAATCAAAACTTCCCTTTTTAATCGGTTCATGATCAAGCATTTTGATAAGAAAAGGAACTGATATTAAAGTTCCTAAAGGTAATATCAATAGATAAGACCAATGAATATATTCAGCTATCATTCCACCGATAGATGGACCTAGAGCTTCACCCATTGCAACAATGGAACCAATAAGTCCAAAAGCCTTTCCCTGGCTCTCCCTTGGAATATATTTAGCAACAACCACCATAATTAACGCAGGAAAAGCTGCAGCTCCTGTACCTTGAATGAATCGTGATAATAATAATACAGGAAATGATGTATGACCTATAAAACCCATAATTGAACCTATACAATTTAATAAAATTCCTGTTAATAACAGTTTCTTAATACCAACATAATCAGAAACTTTGCCATATATGGCTGTTCCTACAGAAAAACTTAACATGAACGATGTATTAATCCAATTTATACTTGCAGGAGCTTTTCCAAAGTAATTCGCTACATCAGGAAAAGATACATTTAGAACCATTTCATTTAGTACACTAAAGAAAGATAAAAAGCAAAGCCAAAGTAATAATTTGTTGTATTGTGATTTATGGTTTGACGAATTAGAATTCATTTCTTCACTCTTTCCCTTTAATTAATAAAGATTTTATCCTATCAACTTTTCCTTGTTGATATAAACTTTTATCTACCACTTCTTGATAAGATACAATTTTATTTTTTATATAGGCTTGTCCATTAAATAGTTCATTACTCTTTTCTTCAAATATTAAAAATAAAGATTGAGGTAACTTTGCAATTAAATTAAATTCATCTTCTACCTCTGATACATTTAAGACATTTCCCTCTAATTTTCCGAGTTCACTAATAGCCTTCCCTAAATAATCTTTATTTGCAGATACATCTATCTCTACTACTGGTTCTACAATGACTGTTTTAGAATTTAACAATGCTTTATACAATGCATATGGTGTTAACTTTCTAAATTCAGATGGTGTACTGACTGGACTAAAAAATTCAGCATCTGTCAACGTTACTTTTACATTGGTTAATTCAAAATCATAAAGACCTGTTTTAGTTGAACTAAACACACTATCTTTAATAGCATTTTGAAATGACTGTTTCAGATAACCTGTTGTCACTAAACTATCAAATTGAATGCCTGATAGGTTACTCGGTTCAACTTTCAAGGTCATCGTTGCCCAATAGGGATTAAGTGATTCATCTACATCAATTGTGCCTATTCCTATTTCTTCTATAATTTCTTTATAAACAATTGTTGGTAATGATAATTTAAGCGTCTTAAAAGAGTAACGTCTGCGTATAGTTTCTTCTAAGTATTCTCGTTGAACTCGACCAAAAATTTTCATTGAGATTTCTGAAGTTTCTTTATCAATTGAGAAATCAAGTAATGGATCTTCTTCTGATAATTCAGTTAATAAGTCTAGTAACGTCATTCTCTCTTCTTCCCCAACTTGGAAAGTGATTTTTAAACTTGGGCTAGGTAAAGATAGCTCATTAGTTAAAGGTTCTCCTAAGAAATCTTGAATCTTTAATTCTTTACATTTTGGAAACATAAAAATATCTCCTGTTTGAATACTATTTGCTTCTACAAATTGGTTGTCTTGTAATACTAAAAAACGTGGTAGCTTCTTTTCTTCTTGATTATTTAACAAATAAGTTTGGTTCTTACTTATTTCACCGGATAGTAATCTAAAATAAGCTTGTTTTTGACCATTCATAAAAGTAATTTTATATAAATATGCAGATAAATTATCCTTACTTTTATCAACTAAATCAAAGCTACCTAATAAATTTAATAAAGTATCTATCCCTTCTCCTGTCACAGCCGAACCTAAAATTAAAGGATAACTTTCATTCATTAAAGTTCGTTGGTTCAACTCATTTTTTAGCTCTATTTCACTTATTAATACATCATTCATAAACTTTTCAAGTAGATAAGGACTGTTTTCGATTAAAGTATCTCTACTTTCTTGACTAAACAAGGATTCTACTAGAACAAGATGACTCGTCAATTTATTCTTGATTTCAGAAATCAGATATTCTGGTCTTGCTGTTTCTATATCTATTTTATTTAAGAAAAAGATAGTCGGTATCTTGGCTTCTTGTAATGTATCAAAAATCCTTCTTGTTTGAGTTGGGAGTTCTCCTAAACTTGAAACGACTAAAACAGCTATATCAATAACGTTTAGTGACCTCACTACTTCACCATAAAATTCAATATGTCCAGGCATATCAACCAAATTTATTTTTGTTTGACACCACTCTAAAGAAACAGAAGCTGTTTTTATTGTAATGCCTCTTTCTTTCTCTAAATCAAGGGTATCAGTAATAGTATCACCCTTCTTAATACTTCCTTGCTTATAATTTTCATGGGTTCTACTATACAAACTTTCTGTTAAAGATGTTTTTCCAGCGTCTACATGAGCGACAATTCCTACATTAATAATTTTTTTCATCAAAAAAAGACTTCTATGGATTTATGTTCGCAAAAATACTCATCGCAAATACCATAGAAGTCTATTGTTCACGACCTTCTAATTATAGTTCGAGAGTATTTCTTTAAGAGCACACCAAATAAGCCTTTGTTTTTCAGCTATATTAAAATGTGCTATTTAGAAATACTCCGAAGCATATGAAGATCACTCACTTATTTTTATTTGATTTATTTATCTTAAGTTAGTATAAATTATAAAAATTAAAAAAACAATTTTTTTAGTTAATTATAACGTCGCTTATGTTAACCCTATATAATATTTAAGCCCTCAGATCGATTCTGAGGGCTTTTTTGCTATTAATAATAGGGATTATGTTAAGCAATAGATTAGATAACTGAAAATAGTTCATTCGACATAATATTTTTATTCAATTATAAAAATTCAATTAGAATTAAACTATTTTAGGTTATCACTCGATGATTGAGAGGTTTTCAAATTTTTTTTTTAACTATTCCTTGCATAAATAGCCTTTAAACTACTCATTTTAATTTAATACAAGGAATATTTAAGTTGATATACTAAAGCATATTTAATATTTCTAATGGGAGTGATTAAAAATGTCTATAGTTAAAATTGATAGTATTAATTTAAAAAAAATGAGTTTTTTCGATATTTATGACTTTGAGGATTTTTTTTTAGAAAATGCCTTGATAGAAAATGAGATAATAAGTGATCAATGTATTGAAAAATTATTTATTGAAGATAGTATAATCGAACACTGTGAATTAAGTGGAAATAATTTTGTTAAAGCTGAATTTACTAACTGTATATTTAAAAATTGTGATTTTTCAAATACAGTCTTATCAGAATCGGTATTGTACAAATGTGAATTTATCAATTGTAAAATGTTAGGCTTAGATATTTCCGAAGCCTATATAAATACAAATTTATTTTTAGAAAATAACATGGAAATGGTTAATTTATCAAGTGCTAATTTCAAAGAAGTTTCTTTCTCCGATTGTAATCTAACTAATACTGACTTGATAGATGCAAAGATGGTGAAAACCACATTTGACAGTTGTAAACTAGATAGTATGAATCTCACAGGAACTCTTTTAAAAAAAGTAGACATCAGCACTTGTCATTTTACTCATTTACCATTAAGTATTGAAACAATTTCTGGTAGTATCGTAAATGAACACCAAGCACTAATATTAGCAAGAGACCTTCTGAAAGTTAAAATAAAGTAGCAAACTACTCTTTAGACTAAGTATAACGCGATTTATGTTAAGTCAAAAAATTATCTTTAAAAGTTGTACAATAAATAGTACAACTTTTAAAGATAATTGGGGTGATAAAAATGGAAGCAGTTGCTTATTCTAATTTTAGACAAAATTTGAGAAGTTATATGAAACAAGTAAACGAAGACGCGGATCCAATCATTTATTGAGTCTCATTTCCATAATTGCCACCATTTTTTTGATGCTTCTTTTTTCTCTATCATTACTTTCTCCTTTAATTGTTCCTGAAAGATGGTGTGCTCATTTCTAAGATTTTCTATTTCCTCTTGAGGTTGATTATCTACCTTCTCCTTTTTTATATCCTTTGAGGGCATTTTAAGAGCTTTTAAACTATCATTCTCCGACTTGTATTCTTCTAGCAATTTTTTATCTTGCAAGGCTAGACGTTGCTGTTGGTCTAAGAGCTTTTGAGTTTGCTTTTGCGATTCCACCAAGCTTTTTATTTGTTCATCTTTATTTATATTTTGAGATTCAAGGTATTCAATTTGGTGTTTAAGACTGTTTAAATAATCATTTAATGAACTATTTAATTCAACACCTTCAATATTCATATTCGTTGTTATATTAGTTTTTTCTTGGTGTTTATCGGTATCTAATTCGCTGTTTGAACGACTGTTTAATTCAACACCGAGATTTTCTTTTATCTGTTTAACTGCTATAGCAGTTAATAACTTCATTCCGTTATTTCTAACTACATATTCGCTTGATATTTTAGAAACTTGATAATGAATTTTATTCTTGCTAACACCTAACTCATCCGCAAGCTCTTTGATTGTTTTTAAATTCTCACTCATGGCTTGCTCCTTTACCTCGAACATTTGCACGTTCTGGTTGTTCAAGGTCTTGTAATTTTACAGTTGGCAAGTATTGTTCAATCGCTTTTTTCAAATACTTCGCCATATTTCCTTTTGAATACGGTGCTTGCTTCTCACGTACATACGACAAATGCGTTTTCACGCCCTCAAGTCCTCGTAAGGCTTTCAGTTCATCATAGCGTGGATAGACGTTCTTTTGTAAGCCTGACATGAGTGCAAGGTCGGTCATTTCATACGGACTTAACAGCATGGAATCTAGCAACAAGCGTGTGTAGTTGCTTTGCATAGCTTCCGCATACAAAGCTTGTTCGGTTTGTTCTTTTTTTGCCTGCTCTTCTTGGTACAATGGATCATCTAACTTGTAACTGGTATCGTCTGCTTGCCATTTTTTCGTGATATGAAAGACAATCGAATCAATCGAACGTCCTTTTTTGATTTTGTCATAGGCTACATTCAAATGGGTGTATTGATTAATTTCTTTAAGAGGTGCATTTAATATCCATTTTGTAAAATCTGTCATATTTTTATATTCATCGACTGTATTTGTCATAGCTCGTAATTCTTGCATCGAAATAGACGGATGGCGGTAGGCTTCGACTTGCTCCTCTCTGCGCCCACCCTTAGAACTATAATGCTCGTATTGGTTATAGTGCATGGATAACCACTTATACAACACAATGCTGTACTTGCTGTTTAACTCCATAATGTCACTAATAGCATATTGGGTAAAATTTTGCTTCAAGTCAATCAAATAAGGCATAATCGCTTGGTCAAAGCGGATCGTGACTTCATCATCATAATCATTCCACTTGATATAAGGGATTGGCACAATACTTTCAAATTCAAATCCTTTTCCAGTCTGCTCTCGCACTTCAAAATAAGCTTGTTTCTGCATTTTTTCAATGGCTTGTTTAAAGCGACTATGCTTGTCGTTGTCGGACACATCAAAGAAAGCAAACAATTCTTTTTTGGATAAGTAAATCGTATGGTCTTTCGGTGGATTGTCCGTATCAATGCACGATACCGCCAATTCAAAAATCTTTAGAGGGGTCTTATCCATTTTTGCTACGCTCGTAATCAAGTCATTGTGTTCCACGACTTTTCGTTTTGTCAGTTCATCCATGTACATCACCTGCTTTTTTACATGATTCGTTTCTGGTATACTGGCCATAGAAAATACGCTCCTTTGCGTGTTTTGGTTAGGCATAGAGAAAGACATTTTACAGTGGTATTTTCTCTATGCTCTTATTATAGCACTATATAGAGAAAAATAAATGCAACTTCTCTCTGTATACACAGTTTTTTCTCTCTGTATACACAGTTTTTTCTCTCTGTATACACAGTTTTTTCTCTCTGTATACACAGTTTTTTCTCTCTGTTTAATCTCGCAAACCCTTGCTAAAACTGCCTTTTTCGGCACGCAAAAGGTTTAAAAGATTTAAAAGATTTAAAATATATAAGATAAATTAAAAAGGCTTCGCCCTCTCGTTCACTTCGGTTAAAAAATCTAAAAGATCAAAATCGTACAGTAATAAATGCAAAAAGGAGTGAGCGAAAAACACGCTCACATTGTACTTGCAGCGTTCACTTCGTTCACTTGCGAAAAGAAAAGAGCAAACCCTCTTTTAGGGATTTTCTTGATTGGCTCTAATTGCTCGTATACGCTGTTTTAATTGTTTGACTAGATAAATACGCCTATCTGGCAATCAAACGCCTTACAGGCGGTCAGGGCAAGCCCTAACGACCCTTGAATTAAAAACCTACATGAATAATTGTTTTTTAATTCCAAACAAAACAGTTCATTTAAAATCAATTTAAACCCACTTTAAACCCACTTAAAATCGTTTCTAAGGCGTTTTAATCTTACATTTGAATAAATAGACGTTTAATATGAAAAACGCCTTAAAACGAATTTTATGACGTTTTTTGAGAAAATTGTTTTTTACCCGCACGTTTACTTTTGATTAAACTAGCGAAGTCTGTTTAATTAAAAGTAAATGTTTAGTTGAGCAAAGCGAAACCAGAAAGGAGCAAACAACATGACCTTAGATTACAGAAAAACATTTGAAATTGAGATAATCAATGAATTTCAATCAGCGATTCACTCAAAAATGTTGAACTATGTTTTAAATAATGAACTCGATAAAAGTGATTCGACAAACCTACAAGTAAATTTATTAAAACAATTATCAAACATGAACCAAATTAATTTATTTGAATTATCTTTAGAAGAATTAGAAGCCTATCACGACTATTTACGAACGATAAAAAAATATGCCGATAACATCACACGAACAGCGTGAGTTTTAACAAACACGCTTGACGATAAAACGAAATGTAAATTAAGTTTTATAGCACAATTACCACTAAATAAAATTTAGGGGTATAAGTGCGCCCTTAAAACTAAGGGGTTCATTTCTACAAAGTTAATCTGACAACTATTCCCTTAGCGATTTTTACTAAGGGCGCACTTATACGCAGTAAAAAAATCTAGCGAATTTTTTCTACGTTGTGCTAAGGGCGCACTTACACTCACCAAAATTTTTTGGTGTCTATCGTGCTAAAAAAGAGGACAGATCACTTGCGTGACGTGTACTCTTTTTTCGTCAAGCGTGTTGGTTAAAATTCGCTTTACTCATGTTAAAATCTTGTTGAACTAGTTTCTTTTATTGCTAGTAATTTTTTTACCTAGTTTTGTATTTTGTGGCAAGCCAGCTTCCTAAACGGGTTTTTACTTTACGAGTTGGATAAGGCAAGTTATTCAGGATCAATTAGATCCACCCTTTCAAATAAAGCGAACGACCCTAACACACCAAATCGGACTGTTTTTGATCCATACACTTCTAGAAATATTTTCGCAGCCCGATCGTAAAAATGAAGAAATAGAAGATCATTAATTGGCTAAAAATTCCGAATAAAATAACAAGTTCATTCAGAATTGAAAGGGAACTTTCACAAAGTTTTTAAGAAAAAGACGGCTGTTACATCAATCTTTTTCGGGTTGAAAAGAGGTAGACCAATTGCGATTCACAAAGAAAGCCCCTGGAATGGTTGATCCAGGGGCTACTTCGTTTAAAAGAGATTATGGTAACTAAGAGGTTAAATAACTATTTTATTTTTGGCTCAGAGTACACTTTGATAGTAATTAACCAACTAAAAATAATTATTATAGAAAAAATAAGTAACATATTGCTATATAAATATGATTGAGAAGAAACATTTATAGGAATAATTTTTTTATTTAGTATGTCTACAGACAGTAATCCTCCTACAACTGCGATTCCTAGTCCTTCAGATAAGAAACTTGTAAAATTAAGTAAACTCATTCCTGAACCACTTTCTTTTGTAGTTAAACTACTTGAAACAATTGTAGATATAACCGTTTTTGTAAAGGACAGACCTCCAAATATAAAAATAATTAATATAGTAATTAAAAAAGGTGTCGTTTCAACAAACAGTGCAGCCAATAGAAAACTAATTGATAACAACATAGCTCCTATAGTTAACACGAATATTGGTCCTTTTTTATCTACTAGTATTCCACCAAAGTAACCAAAAATAATGACACTAACAGCTCCTGGAAAGATAATCCCGTTACCAATGGCAAGTGTACTTAACTGATATAAATCTCTCATCATATAAGGAACCATTGAAATAAATCCTGCCACCGTTCCAAAAAAAAGACCTCCACAAACAATACCAACCATAAAAGATCGGTTTTCACCTAATTTAGGCTCAATAAACGGCTCATCCACTTTTTTTATGTGCTTAATAAAAATAATGAAAATAACGAAACTTATTCCTAAGAAATATAATTTATATGATGTGGTAAACACCATAAAAGTTACTATGCTTAACGACATTAATACTAATCCTATAAAATCAAAACTTCCCTTTTTAATCGGTTCATGATCAAGCATTTTGATAAGAAAAGGAACTGATATTAAAGTTCCTAAAGGTAATATCAATAGATAAGACCAATGAATATATTCAGCTATCATTCCACCGATAGATGGACCTAGAGCTTCACCCATTGCAACAATGGAACCAATAAGTCCAAAAGCCTTTCCCTGGCTCTCCCTTGGAATATATTTAGCAACAACCACCATAATTAACGCAGGAAAAGCTGCAGCTCCTGTACCTTGAATGAATCGTGATAATAATAATACAGGAAATGATGTATGACCTATAAAACCCATAATTGAACCTATACAATTTAATAAAATTCCTGTTAATAACAGTTTCTTAATACCAACATAATCAGAAACTTTGCCATATATGGCTGTTCCTACAGAAAAACTTAACATGAACGATGTATTAATCCAATTTATACTTGCAGGAGCTTTTCCAAAGTAATTCGCTACATCAGGAAAAGATACATTTAGAACCATTTCATTTAGTACACTAAAGAAAGATAAAAAGCAAAGCCAAAGTAATAATTTGTTGTATTGTGATTTATGGTTTGACGAATTAGAATTCATTTCTTCACTCTTTCCCTTTAATTAATAAAGATTTTATCCTATCAACTTTTCCTTGTTGATATAAACTTTTATCTACCACTTCTTGATAAGATACAATTTTATTTTTTATATAGGCTTGTCCATTAAATAGTTCATTACTCTTTTCTTCAAATATTAAAAATAAAGATTGAGGTAACTTTGCAATTAAATTAAATTCATCTTCTACCTCTGATACATTTAAGACATTTCCCTCTAATTTTCCGAGTTCACTAATAGCCTTCCCTAAATAATCTTTATTTGCAGATACATCTATCTCTACTACTGGTTCTACAATGACTGTTTTAGAATTTAACAATGCTTTATACAATGCATATGGTGTTAACTTTCTAAATTCAGATGGTGTACTGACTGGACTAAAAAATTCAGCATCTGTCAACGTTACTTTTACATTGGTTAATTCAAAATCATAAAGACCTGTTTTAGTTGAACTAAACACACTATCTTTAATAGCATTTTGAAATGACTGTTTCAGATAACCTGTTGTCACTAAACTATCAAATTGAATGCCTGATAGGTTACTCGGTTCAACTTTCAAGGTCATCGTTGCCCAATAGGGATTAAGTGATTCATCTACATCAATTGTGCCTATTCCTATTTCTTCTATAATTTCTTTATAAACAATTGTTGGTAATGATAATTTAAGCGTCTTAAAAGAGTAACGTCTGCGTATAGTTTCTTCTAAGTATTCTCGTTGAACTCGACCAAAAATTTTCATTGAGATTTCTGAAGTTTCTTTATCAATTGAGAAATCAAGTAATGGATCTTCTTCTGATAATTCAGTTAATAAGTCTAGTAACGTCATTCTCTCTTCTTCCCCAACTTGGAAAGTGATTTTTAAACTTGGGCTAGGTAAAGATAGCTCATTAGTTAAAGGTTCTCCTAAGAAATCTTGAATCTTTAATTCTTTACATTTTGGAAACATAAAAATATCTCCTGTTTGAATACTATTTGCTTCTACAAATTGGTTGTCTTGTAATACTAAAAAACGTGGTAGCTTCTTTTCTTCTTGATTATTTAACAAATAAGTTTGGTTCTTACTTATTTCACCGGATAGTAATCTAAAATAAGCTTGTTTTTGACCATTCATAAAAGTAATTTTATATAAATATGCAGATAAATTATCCTTACTTTTATCAACTAAATCAAAGCTACCTAATAAATTTAATAAAGTATCTATCCCTTCTCCTGTCACAGCCGAACCTAAAATTAAAGGATAACTTTCATTCATTAAAGTTCGTTGGTTCAACTCATTTTTTAGCTCTATTTCACTTATTAATACATCATTCATAAACTTTTCAAGTAGATAAGGACTGTTTTCGATTAAAGTATCTCTACTTTCTTGACTAAACAAGGATTCTACTAGAACAAGATGACTCGTCAATTTATTCTTGATTTCAGAAATCAGATATTCTGGTCTTGCTGTTTCTATATCTATTTTATTTAAGAAAAAGATAGTCGGTATCTTGGCTTCTTGTAATGTATCAAAAATCCTTCTTGTTTGAGTTGGGAGTTCTCCTAAACTTGAAACGACTAAAACAGCTATATCAATAACGTTTAGTGACCTCACTACTTCACCATAAAATTCAATATGTCCAGGCATATCAACCAAATTTATTTTTGTTTGACACCACTCTAAAGAAACAGAAGCTGTTTTTATTGTAATGCCTCTTTCTTTCTCTAAATCAAGGGTATCAGTAATAGTATCACCCTTCTTAATACTTCCTTGCTTATAATTTTCATGGGTTCTACTATACAAACTTTCTGTTAAAGATGTTTTTCCAGCGTCTACATGAGCGACAATTCCTACATTAATAATTTTTTTCATCAAAAAAAGACTTCTATGGATTTATGTTCGCAAAAATACTCATCGCAAATACCATAGAAGTCTATTGTTCACGACCTTCTAATTATAGTTCGAGAGTATTTCTTTAAGAGCACACCAAATAAGCCTTTGTTTTTCAGCTATATTAAAATGTGCTATTTAGAAATACTCCGAAGCATATGAAGATCACTCACTTATTTTTATTTGATTTATTTATCTTAAGTTAGTATAAATTATAAAAATTAAAAAAACAATTTTTTTAGTTAATTATAACGTCGCTTATGTTAACCCTATATAATATTTAAGCCCTCAGATCGATTCTGAGGGCTTTTTTGCTATTAATAATAGGGATTATGTTAAGCAATAGATTAGATAACTGAAAATAGTTCATTCGACATAATATTTTTATTCAATTATAAAAATTCAATTAGAATTAAACTATTTTAGGTTATCACTCGATGATTGAGAGGTTTTCAAATTTTTTTTTTAACTATTCCTTGCATAAATAGCCTTTAAACTACTCATTTTAATTTAATACAAGGAATATTTAAGTTGATATACTAAAGCATATTTAATATTTCTAATGGGAGTGATTAAAAATGTCTATAGTTAAAATTGATAGTATTAATTTAAAAAAAATGAGTTTTTTCGATATTTATGACTTTGAGGATTTTTTTTTAGAAAATGCCTTGATAGAAAATGAGATAATAAGTGATCAATGTATTGAAAAATTATTTATTGAAGATAGTATAATCGAACACTGTGAATTAAGTGGAAATAATTTTGTTAAAGCTGAATTTACTAACTGTATATTTAAAAATTGTGATTTTTCAAATACAGTCTTATCAGAATCGGTATTGTACAAATGTGAATTTATCAATTGTAAAATGTTAGGCTTAGATATTTCCGAAGCCTATATAAATACAAATTTATTTTTAGAAAATAACATGGAAATGGTTAATTTATCAAGTGCTAATTTCAAAGAAGTTTCTTTCTCCGATTGTAATCTAACTAATACTGACTTGATAGATGCAAAGATGGTGAAAACCACATTTGACAGTTGTAAACTAGATAGTATGAATCTCACAGGAACTCTTTTAAAAAAAGTAGACATCAGCACTTGTCATTTTACTCATTTACCATTAAGTATTGAAACAATTTCTGGTAGTATCGTAAATGAACACCAAGCACTAATATTAGCAAGAGACCTTCTGAAAGTTAAAATAAAGTAGCAAACTACTCTTTAGACTAAGTATAACGCGATTTATGTTAAGTCAAAAAATTATCTTTAAAAGTTGTACAATAAATAGTACAACTTTTAAAGATAATTGGGGTGATAAAAATGGAAGCAGTTGCTTATTCTAATTTTAGACAAAATTTGAGAAGTTATATGAAACAAGTAAACGAAGACGCGGATCCAATCATTTATTGAGTCTCATTTCCATAATTGCCACCATTTTTTTGATGCTTCTTTTTTCTCTATCATTACTTTCTCCTTTAATTGTTCCTGAAAGATGGTGTGCTCATTTCTAAGATTTTCTATTTCCTCTTGAGGTTGATTATCTACCTTCTCCTTTTTTATATCCTTTGAGGGCATTTTAAGAGCTTTTAAACTATCATTCTCCGACTTGTATTCTTCTAGCAATTTTTTATCTTGCAAGGCTAGACGTTGCTGTTGGTCTAAGAGCTTTTGAGTTTGCTTTTGCGATTCCACCAAGCTTTTTATTTGTTCATCTTTATTTATATTTTGAGATTCAAGGTATTCAATTTGGTGTTTAAGACTGTTTAAATAATCATTTAATGAACTATTTAATTCAACACCTTCAAT
>NZ_AP022825.1 GCF_011397115.1 Enterococcus saigonensis
ACAATCGCAGCGACAGCATTTTCTTTTCCGTATCGTTTATCTAAAAAAATTTTTCGTTTCGTTAAAAAATTCTTGTTGCTTGTCATGAGATAAATCTTTTAATTCATCAGGCAACGTTACAACCCAAGTTCCTAATGCCTTAACATCTTTTCGATTCATACAATAAACATCTTCTAGTCTTTCATTAAAACGTTCGACCATATTTGAGTTGTCCTGCATTAAATCTTGATTCAAATGTGAGCGACTAATATCTATTTCTTTGTTTGAATGATTATCAGTTTTGCGCTCGAAATGAATTGATAAACCACTAAGAGAAGCACGAGTATTTTTCTTTAAATGAGCCATACAATATTCCTCCAATTCACAAGGTCTTTAGAACCAGTATAACATGGTTCAAAATCTGGTATAGCCTGTTATACCAAATTTCATTTGGACAGGCTCTGCCGAGGGCTTGTCGGCTAAAGCCGAGCTAAAACGTTCAGAATAAATCGCCTTTAGGCAATTTATGATCTTCTCTTTTTTAGCCTTACAGCAATCAAAATTTTTTCAAATTTTCATTCGCTGCTTTTATATTTTCGGAGTTGGCGAGATTGCCATTTTCCGAAAATATAAAAAAAGAGTAATCGCCTTTTGACGATTACTCCTAAAAAGTTATATCCGACTTTCATATATTCCGTCCATAACTTCAGCATATATTTTATTTATATCAGTTCCACCATCATTTATATATTTCAAAATACGAGTTAAAGAATCATGAAGATATTCTGCTTCAATCACTAATTGTTCTTTGCTAAAATCTGCATACTGACTATTTTTTTCTAAATTATGGCTATCATAATATTCCTTAAATAAATCTTGTACATCTTTCATAAAAATATCCCCTTTACTCTTTTTCTTCTGTAACATCCAAACCTTGTAGCCAAGTATCTAATTCTTTTTTCAAAACATCTGCCGATTCCGAAAACGTTTCTCGTAAATGATTCGTCAGCTCATCATTTTGACTTTCTTGCTTTAATAATTCACGATATTTATATTTTGAATTTCTATGAATTTGACCCCAATAACTATGTTCAGTTATAAGAGCAGTAATCATCATTTTGTCAGTTACTTTCACATCTTCTGGCAAATAGTGAGGACTTGCAAAGCTGTCTAAACTTTCATGAACCATTGCATGCCAATCAGTTGCTTTTCCCCTTCGCAATTGTAATTCTAGACGCCACCAAGTATCTATTTCTTTCGGCACAATTTTCCGTTTTCTTTCTTGTTCCAATTTTTTGTTGTACATCCGAATCTGGCGTTCACTGGAACGACTCCCCCAATAAGCTGTTTCTAACTTTCCAGACCGCCCATATATTGGTTTGAAGGACACTGGATCAACTACACGATATTGCGTAATAAAATCATCAGGCACGTCGATAATGTCGCAAGCAATATCTGCACGTGAGAAATGTGGTTCTAAAAATAAATCATGGATAAAGTTCTTCATCGAACCCGCCAGAAATTGGCTAATTTTGTTTGGGTTAAAGTCAATCCGCCCTTTTCCCTCTTGCCATTTCAAAATCTCAATATAAGCAATATTTTCTTCATATTGGTCTAGTAATTGCCAGCCATTATTTCCAACCGCTTTTAAATATCCGTTACCTTCGTTTAGGCGCATAAGCTGTTCAAAATCTAAAATCAACACATCGTGGGTAGTGTGATAATAAATATTTTTTCTCAATGTACCAACAATAGTAATTCGGTCAATTGACCACTGCATTTTTAGAGGGTTGCACATAGTTTGTGCATTTAACCGCCTGTTAGATAGGGCGGTCAATTTTTCCCACTCATTTACGATAGTTCCATTTTTACTCAAATCTAGTTCCTCCTAAAAGAAAAAAAGAGATTCTTGGAAAGAATTTTAAAAGTTCACGTAACCCTTAAAATTCATTAACAAGAATCTCTAGTCTTGAAGAAACCTAAAAATATTCGTATAATGATTGTGAGTTACGGAGCTAGTACAAGTAGTTTCCGTAATTAGTCGAGAAGTGTTGTCGCACTGCTCGGCTATTTTTTTGCTCTTTTTTCTGTTTTTTTTAGTATATCACTTAAATTTGGAAAGACAAAAGAAGTACTAAAAATAAATATAAATCATGAGGGAATTTCATTCCCTCAAACTCCCTTGAGCCTCTTCCTACCGAAATAGTGGGCTATCGCTTATTATTTCATTCAGTTATCGGCTTTCATAATCTAACAGCGAACCTCTTCACTGCAAAGCCACGCTACGCTCAAGGGCTTTTACGTTACGAGAACCGCTGTTTTAACGATTATGCCGACAACTAAACGAAATAAACGCTAAAACGCCTTAGAACGCATTTTTAGGCTGATACAGGCTTTTTAAAAACAAAACAATAGAAATACACCCATAAGAATCAAAACGTCTTAGAACGCATTTTATGGGATTTATAAAGATATATTCATACCCATCATACGTTCCACTTTTTGAACAATCTCTCTATATAATTCAAGTGCTTTTTCAAGTGCTTTTTCAAGCATTGATTCTTCTATTCTCGTGCCTTTCCCATTGTTCAAATCATCTAACCAGCTTTTACCCTCTTCTTTATTTTTTGGCTTAATATCTCCATCAATCGCTTTTACAACAGACAAAGCATTCACTTCTTTTTCTGTTAAATCAACTATATTGTATTGTTTTTCTAAATCTCTTTTCACCAATTCTCTAAATTTATGACCATCATTTTTAACTTTTGTTAATTCATTATTTTTTTTAGTTAATGATTCATTTTTTTGTGTTTTATGATCTAGTTTAGTAGACAACATACGATTATCTTTTTCTAATTTTTTATTTTTATCTTTTAAAATATACATCTCTTTTTCATTCGCATTCGCAAGAACCTGATTTTCTACTGCCTGCGTTTTTAATTTTTCAAAATCACTTGATTTTATAACGACTTGACCAAATCCCTTTTTAGCATTTTTATCAATCGTATCAAACATTTTTTCTGTATCATTGATTCTTTTTAATGATTTTTCAAAAGGTTCTAACGCATCATTTTTCATTCTGATGACTGCTTTTTTTTGCTCTAATGCTTGTTTCATTTCTTGATATGTTTCGTTGTATTTTTTTATTTCTCCAACATTTTGAAAAGGCAATGTTTGGTCATTCAAAATTCCCTTTTCATAAAAAGGCAACTTCTCTTTCAAATGCTTGTTTAAATCATCATGAAATGTCTGTAAATCTTTTCTGTTTAAGACTTCTTTTGCAGATACTTTTAATCTATCTTTCTTTTCATCATAAACCACCGGAACAAAGCCATAATGTAAATGAGGAGTAGTTTCGTCATAGTGTA